>DATBDZ010000320.1:0-13869 GCA_036276235.1 Humisphaera sp.
CGAGTACACCCACCCTACAATCAACTCCCGCTTTCTATGCTTCGCGGGTGCGACACAGCCGCATGGCCACTAAATGACAATTGCCGCCTTTTGTGGCTTTCATGACGTAGGTTAGTAAATTCGGAACATCAGTTACGACGCGGGCGGCTTCGACGCGACGGCCCCGCATTCCGGACATCGATCAACAGTGGCGCGCAGGTCATACCCACACGCCATGCAGCATCCAGCCGTCAATCGCCAGAGTTGAACCTGACAACGACGGCGAATCCAGATGTTGACCACGAGCAAGAATTCTAAAAACGTCGGCCACAACAGGCCCCAGTATTGACGCGTCGCCCAAAAGTCGACCGCCATAACAGCCAAGCCGATCATCAAACCGACGGCAACAATCGGCGGAAGCAAAAAGCGAATTCTTCTCTCCAAAATGACTCGCATGGTTCCTATGCCATCCAACTCGGCCACTTGAAAGTCCAATCCAGCGGCTCGGTCGGCAGCGAATACCCGGTGTTGGCCATGTGCTCGATCAATCTCTTCATGCTCGTTCCATCAAGGCACGAAACATGCACGACGCCGTGATGGTCTGTTTGCAGAATGTGTTGGCCGTCATCGGGGATGATGAACAGATCGTCTTGGACACACCAGCCGGATTTGACGTGGGCTGCCACACGACCGACCAGGTGGCTTAGCTCGTCGGCGGTATATTTCACCGCTCCCGCGAATCCATGTGGAATCGCCGGCCCGATTTCGACAAGTCGGCGGCTGGCCTCGAGGCGATTTCGCGGTGGATCAAGATTCGGCCAACTTCCGCCTCGGCGCCAGACAGAACAAAAACGCCATGGTCCGAGCCCATTCAAAAGGTGAGACAAGAATCTCGTGATCTCTTCGGGGTCGGCAGGTGTGTTCCACCACCGGCGTTCCGTCGCGTCGCTCTGGTAGACCAGGCATTTCGGCGTCGAGTAAACCGGGTCAAGGATGATCCCCATCGTGCGTGCCCAAGGCAAAAACTGATCGGCCGGAAGCAATTCCATGTCCCTAATCGTGACCGAGCCCACTAATTTCACAAACTGCGAACCATGAACCCTTGAGGCGAAGTACTCCCGACCCCCTTCGGCCGGAAGAGGACCGGGAGTACTTCGAGGCAGATGGAAGGGGGTCGGGAGTCCTTTCTCCGCAGAAACATTGCCATAGCGTGCGCTTTAGCGCGTGCTTTAGCACACGTGAAAATCGCACGAAAATCGACCGCGTGCGCTAAAGCACACCCTGCGAACCTGCGACCCGCGAAGCAGTGGAAAGAAGTACTCCCGACCCCCTTCCAGTGGAGGGAGTCAGCAGTACTTCGCCGCGCACGGAAGGGGGTCGGGAGTACTTCTCGGCGCTACAGCTTTCGCCTGACGCTGACGACAAAAGCTTCTCAGGATCTCGGTTGATCAATCGCCTGGTGGGTCAACTCAGCGGTGAACACATGGTACTCTGCCACGTCCCGCTCTCGGCCCTCGTCCCCGATGCGTAATGAGAATGTCCTATTTTTTCGGGTTCAACCGACGGGAAATTTATCGTAAATAACTGTATTATATTGACTTACATAAATAATGTCCCATGTCCCACCTCCGAACGATGGGACATTTTGGGACATTGCCCCGCCCGATCTCACTGAAGGATCGCATACGACCGAATTGTCAATCGGCAGCCGTTACTCTCGATGAAGCATCCGATCCGCTCACCATCTCCGCGCTTGCGAAGCCACCTTCATCGGCAGGCCAAACAAATCGATAAACCCGCGCGCGGCGGTGACGTCGTAGCCTTCCATGCTGAAGCTTGCTAGTTGCGGATCGTACAGCGTGTGGGGACTCGTCGCAGAGATGGCCAGCGCGCGGCCTTTGAACAGGCGGACCTTTGCCGTGCCGGTGACGGCGGCGTTGGTGTGATCGATGAATGATTGCAGCGCTTCGCGCAGCGGATGAAACCATTGGCCGTTGTAAACCAGGTCGGCGTACTTCAGCGCGATCTGCTGCTTGTAATGCAAGGTGTCGCGCTCGATGCAGAGTTGCTCGAGGGATTTATGCGCTTCGTAGAGGATCGTGCCGCCGGGCGTCTCGTAGACGCCGCGGCTCTTCATGCCAACCAGGCGATTCTCCACCAGCAGCGCGATGCCAACGCCGTGGCGGCCGCCGATCTTGTTTAGCTCGGCGATCAACTCATGAGCGGCGAGCTTACTGCCGTTCACGGAGATGGGCGTGCCCGCTTCGAAGCCGACTTCCACGATCTCGCTTTCATTGGGCGCCTTCTCTGGCGGCGTCGTCATCGTCAAGCATTTGTTCCAATTCGGCTCCTGCTCGGGATGCTCAATCTCCGCGCCCTCATGGCTGATGTGCCAGAGATTGCGGTCCTGGCTGTAGATCTTTTCCTTGCTCACCGGGATCGGCACGTTGTGTTTTTTGGCATACTCGACGGCACTCTCGCGATCGCGCAGCTCGAAGCTCGGGTCTTTCCACGGTGCGATGATCTTCAGCTCGGGCGCGAGAGCCATGTAAGTCAGCTCGAAGCGGACCTGGTCATTGCCTTTGCCGGTCGCGCCGTGGCCGACGGCGTCGGCGTTGGTTTGCTTCGCGATCTCCACCTGCTTGGCGGCAATCAGCGGCCGCGCGATGCTCGTGCCCAGCAGATAATCCTGCTCGTAAATCGCATGCGCCCGCAGCATGGGGAAGCAATATTTCTCGGCGAATTCCTGCCGCAGATCCATGATGACCACTTCATCCGCGCCGCTCTTGCGGGCCTTGTCTTCGATTCCCTTCAGCTCATCGCCCTGCCCCAATTCCGCGGCAAACGCCACCAGCTTCACGCCGGGGTATCGCTCCTTGAGCCAGGGAAGAATGACGGAGGTATCCAGCCCGCCGCTGTAGGCTAGGACGATTTTTTTTGGTTGTGAATTGGTCGTCATGAGAAACTCCAGTTATTCCGAGGGCGCACGCTTAGGACACGGAAGGATGATCGCAACGAATCGTCATGCTGAGGTATTCCGAAGCATCTGGCCCATTGCGAAAGCGGCCAGATGCTTCGGAGTACCTCAGCATGACAGTGTTCGCAAATCATGCAATCCCTGCTCGTTGCCGACGGCGGAAGCCCGGAAGTCAAAAACGGAAAGCGGAAGAGTGTAGGAATCGCCAACCGGAGTGAAAGCTCAATCAGCATCGCTATCCATATCCGCGAATTCATCCGGATCGCGCGGCGTTGAAGCCGGGGCCGGATTCAAAGTCTTTAGTAGCACATGCTTGGCAAGCTCAAGCCGCGTGATGACTTCGTCCATGTCATTGGGCCGCTTGTCCTTTCGCGTGGAGATCATCTCCATCGTCAGGTTGGAAAGCGCCAGTGGAACCGCGGCATTGAGTTGCTGCGGCGTCTCGATGCGATAATCGAGCAGGAAGCTGTTCTCGCCCTTTTTGTTGACCGTGTAGAGCGTGGGAATCGGCCGACCCGCCAACGCCCAGTAGAGCGTGGCTCCGAGATTGTAGATGTCGGTCTGAAAATCAACGGGCTTGCGCTGCACCTGCTCGGGGGCGATGTAGTCGGGCGTGCCCTGGATTCTTTCTTTCACGGTGCCGAGCCGCGCACTTTGGCCGAAGTCGATGATCTTTACCTCGCCCTTGTCGTTGCGGAGGATGTTGTTTGGCTTGATATCGCAATGCACCCAGCCGATGGCGTGCATCGCCTTGAGGCCCCTGGCGGCCTGCAGGAACGTATCGATCGTTTCCATCATCGTGCCGGGCGGGCGCTCTTCCAGCGGCTTGCCATCGACAAGCTCCATCAACAGAAACGCCTCGGTGACTTTCATCAGCAAGGTCTTGTTGATCTTCAGCTCGAAACTTTTTCGCAGGTTAGGATGGGTAAACTGTTTGCTGACTTCGTATTCGGTCTCCACCTGTTCGATGAAGCGAATGTCTTTGGAGTCGCCGCGCACGACGTGTTTAAGCGCGTACTGGCGGCGCGTTCCCGGGTCTTCGACCTTGAAGATCACGCTCTTTGCGCCCTCGCCCAAGCGCTCGAGCACATCGTAGTGGAGGAGTTTTTCAGCCATTCAGGCTGCCTTATCGCCTAACCGCACCCATCGGTACTTTCGTGGGCATCTTCGCGGACGCACACACCCCCTTCGAGCCAAAGCTCGTGGGGGTCAGGTTAGAGAAAAGACAGCGGAAGATCAAGGCTGCAACTGAGCGCGAAAACGCGCGACGGGAAATTGCGATCCCATCCCGGCGACGGAGCTGTTTTCGTCGCTGATCAGCAGGATGTGCTGACCCGAAATCGCCAGCTTGCGCTGAAGCGCCATGACGAGCTGCTCAAGGCGCATCAACTGCGTGGCGGTGGGGCGGTCTTGATTAAAATCGCCGACGAGGCAGATGCTGATGCAATCAGGCCGAAGCGCACGAGTGATCGCTCCCGCCGACTGCTGCCGCGTCCAGCGGCGGCCGATCTGGATCTCGCCGTCGGCAGAGCCCTGGCCGTTGCCGATCACAAAATGATCGGCCAGCCCGCCGCCGCGTTCGCCGAGCGTTTGCGCGTTGCCGACGGAAGTCAGGCTCTGATGAATGTAAATATAGTTCCATTGCCCGGAGGAAACCGGCGTCGTCGTCTCGAAGATCCGCTCGATCTGGCGATCATCCCCGCCGATCGCAAAGAGGCTGCTGGACGCGCTGGCGGTGAGCGGGCCAGGATCCAATACTTTGAGTAGAGCGCCGGTGCCCAGAAGCATCGCCAGAAGACTGCCGAAGACGACGATGCCGCGCCGCGATGCGGGCTTGGTTGACGAGGCGGCTCTGTTAGCGCGAGGGGTGGAACGAGAACTGTTGCGAGTTTGGTTCACGGGTCTGGCCAGAAAAGTACCGGTCTCACCGGCGATTCGGGCGCCCGTACGGACGATCGCAAAGCCTCATGCCTCGCGCGGCCGCGGAATAGCCCGGCTCCGCCGGACGGCTGTCTGATAAAAGGCCCCGAACCTTCTCTGATGATTCATCGGTCAGCCGCCGCCATCGCTTGCGAAATTCGTTTTCCAAGCGATTAGCGGACCAGCCGTGCCTTCATTCAGACCAGCGCGGCAGCAAAATATCACATGATCGGACGATAAGAAAGGGCGTATGTTTTGAATCCGCGAGCCCTTGAGACACTGTCATGCTGAGGTACTCCGAAGCATCTGGCCCATCTGCGCGAGTTGGCCAGATGCTTCGGAGTACCTCAGCATGACGGCTTTTACACAGATCAATTGGGAATGGCGCGGCATGCTCACTCCGCTGCGCGGTTTAAATCACCGAGCGACAGCCGCTTGTATTGGCCGCCCGTTGCACCCGCCGCCAGCTTTAGGGCGCCTTGCTCTGGCGCGGAACCGAGTCCGAAGACATAGAAGTGAACCGACGGATCGCCCGCCGCGGCGGCAAGAGCCGCGAGGTCATCGCGATCCAATTCCCATTTGCCCGTCGCGATCACCAGCGCGTCCGGTTTCTGCGCCAGCGCTCGCTTGAGCGGTCCGGCCAGATGCGCGTTTCCCGCTGCGACCGAGTCGGCAAAAGTACGCTTCCACAAATCGATCTCCGGCGGCGTGGCGTTGTGCATTTGGTCAGCCGGATACGCCGCCGGTTTGTCGTTGTCCCAGGTCATCACCTGAAACTTTCGATCCGGCCCCAGCGTGGCGAGCGATCGAAAACACGCCACCTTCAGCGGATCAAACAGCGCATCGTTGGAATGACTATTGTCCAAAAGATAGATGACGCTGGAGGCGTTGATCGTAACGCCGGCAAACGTCGGCAAAGCCGTCGCGACTTCTGTCGTCGCATGTCCGCGCGCCCAGAAGAACAGCCCGGCGGCAAGACCCGACAGCGCGAGAACCGCCACGACAATCGCAATCGGAAGGATCGGCAATCCCGGCTTGCGAGCCGGCGCCTGGGGTTGAACCTGCGTCTGCGCGGCGGCTGCCGGCGCCTGAAGCGCAACGCGTTGCGAACTCAGCCCGCTGCCGCCCAGACCACTTCCACTGAGTCCGCTTCCGCTTCCGCCTCCGAGCGCCGCGAGGCCCGCCAGGCCGCTGGGCGTCTCCTGCGGTTCGGCGCTGGTCTTCTGATAGAGGGCTTTTGCAGCGGCGCCGCGCGAGTTCTTTGCGGAGTTACTGGGAACCGTTTGAATCGTTCCGCAATGCTGGCAGCGGCAGACGCCGCCGGCGAAGGCGTCGTCCATCGTCAATTCGTTCTGGCAATTCGTACAGATCAGTGAAATCATGGCTTACAAAAAATAGCGGTTTACATCGGCGTTTTGAAACCCATCGCGCGCACCACGCACCAGCCGGCCCGCGCCTCAAATATCGCAAACGCCCCCGAAATCAGACATGCGACCGACACAATCCAGCGGACAATTGATTCGCTGTGCATCGCCCAGAAACCGATCAGGGCCGCGCCGATGAACAGGAGAATGATTCCGTAGATGAGCCGCGCCGCTTTGCCGCGCGAGTCGATGTTGCAGGTGAGAGGCATCGCCTCATTATAAGCAAGATGGGCGTCGCTGACAGGTAAGTGACAGGTCACTGATAATTCAGCGACACCGCTCGCGCGTATTGCGGGCTGCCGTTCCAGCGGCTCGGCTTGCCGATCAGGGGCCAGGCGTATTTGCCCAGAGTCACCGACAGCACATCCGACCCGCGCGTGTTCCAGAGTCGGCTGAAGAGAATTGCGAGGCCCAGAATCATGCCGGTGGTGAACCCGCCGATATGGGCCATGTGGGCAACGCCTTCCGAGAAGCCAAAGTGCATGCTGACGTAGTTCATCAGCAGATCATAGCCGAAATAGATCAGCAGAATCCAAAAGCCACGAAGCTGGAAAATCTTGCAGGCAAAATACGTGTAAAACCGCAGCCAGAGCCTGATCCACATCGCGCAGAAGACACGATGCACAGGAAAGAGAATCAGGTACAGGCCAGCCAGCCCCATGATCGCGCCGGATGCGCCCACCATTGACCCGCCGCTGTCGGACAGTACCAGATGGGCCGTCGCCGCACTGACGGCAAGGATCGGATAAACAATCGCCGTCGCGAGGTTGCCGATCAGCGCGTTCACGCGCGTTCCGAAGACCAGCATGAAGACGAGATTGCCCGACAGGTGCATGATGAAGTTGAAGATCGAGCTTGTGTCATGAAGGAAAGCATGCGTAATCAGTTGGTACACATGAAACTCGCCACGCGTAGCTTCGCGCTCCTGGATTAACTCCGCGACCGCTCGCTCAACAAGCTCATCGTCGGACAGCTTCTGGCTACCCTGTTCGTACTTATCGCGCAGCTCCTGTCGCTCATCTGGCGTGAGCTTTTTGGCGATGGAATGGAGCTTCTGCGGATCGATCTTCAGCGCCGTGGCGTGAGGGGACCAGAGCATCAAATTGGTGCCCGTCGCCTTCTCACCCTCGCTCGTGCCCGCCTGGGCGATAAAAAATATGATGCTCGCGACGATGGTGATGGCCGCGATCGTCCAGATCGTATAGGGCTTGCGCGTTCCAAACGCCGCCGAGCGGATGGGGATCGGCATCGGCGTGAGCGGGACCAGGATGCTGATCCAGCGGATCCACTGATAGGCGCCCTCGTGCAGCGAGTTTTCATCGATCCCCTGGCTGGTGATGACCGGGCGGCCAGTCTTGATGTTGATGCCGCAATCGACACAAAATTTCGCGCTGCGGACCAGCGCCTTCTGGCAACTGGGACATTCAGGCCCGCCGACGGTGGAACTGGCCTCGGCGGCGAGCGCCGCCGCTGCCGCGGCAGATTTTGGCCCGCTGATCACGGGCGCAGTACCATCTCCGCTGGGCCTCAAATCGCTGAATGACCTGCCGTGCGCACGCGGCGCTGCCGCCGCGGGTGTCGCCACCGGGAGCAGATCCTCTTCTTCCTCCGCGGGCGCCAGAGCGAAATGCGTAAACTTCAACTCAAACTCGCCGACGCTGATCACATCGTCATCGTGCAGCTCTTCCTCGGTGAGGACGCGCTGGCCATTCACGAAAAGTCCGTTGGTGCTTTTGTTGTCAACGACTTTCCATTTCGACGGCCCGAAATCGACGCGCTGCAGTTTGCAATGCGCGCGCGAAACCTTCGTCGCATTGAGGATGATCTGCCGATCGGCGAGCTTGCCGATCTGCACGTCGGCGACGCCGCCCAGCAGAATGCGCGTGCCGACCTGATCCGGCCCGGCAGTGATCTCCAGGCCGGCGTCAAAATCGCCGCCGCCGTTGCCCTCGGCGAGTTGTTCGCCGCTGACAATCTGAATGATTTTGGAGCAACCGGGGCAGCGGAACTTCTTTCCAACCGCCGACTCCGGCAACTTCCGCGGCACAGCACAGCCGCAAATGACTTCAATCATCGGGTCCCCATGAAAAAACGTGATATCACCTTGTTGAGCGACGCCTCCAGCGTCCGCCCGCCCGACCAAAATTTGCCGCCGCATCATAACAGGAACGGGGCCGATATTTCAACGGAATGGGTCCCCGCCCAGAAAACGCGGCGGGCAGCGCCCGCCCTACGCGCCAAGTCCGATCGTAGGGCGGACACTGCCCGCCGGTTTTCTGTAGAGGCGAGAGCGATGGAAAGCTTTCGTAGGGTGTGCTTCAGCACACGCGGAGCGTCCGATTCCCAAGCGACCGATTGCGCGCGAAGCACGCGCGTGCGCATTCTCCCTCTCCCCTGTACTCAGGGGAGAGGGTTGGGGTGAGGGGACGAGCGCTTTGACTTGCGAATGGCGCCATATCGCGGCCCGCTGTCCCCTCACCCTGCCCTCTCCCCTGAGTACAGGGGAGAGGGTTCTGAGCGCGACTCCCCGGAAGAGCAGGGGGCAATGCACGCTCGACGCCCGACCCGATCGTGGGGCGGGCCTTTGGCCGCGGGTTCATACTTCGCGCGCCTGGCGGACTCGCGCGACTACTTGGCACGACCTTGCCCCCATTGCCCCAACCATCCCCCTCCGCTAGCGTGCTCGTCTGGGCTGAGGAATCTCCAACGTGATTTTCTAAATCCTCCGCCATGAAGGAGGCTTCGTGTCGATTCTTGTAGCCGCGGGGGGCCAGGCGATTACTTCGTTTCTCAGCGCCCAAGCGCTGATCGCCCTGGTGACGCTCACCATTCTCGAAATCGTCCTCGGGATCGACAACATCATCTTCATCTCGGTACTGGCCGATCGGCTCCCCGCCGAGCGGCAAAACAAGGCCCGCATGACCGGCCTGCTGCTGGCGATGATCATGCGCGTGCTGCTGCTGCTGAGCATCAGTTGGATCATGAGCCTCACCTCGCCGATACCGCTGATCGGCCAATGGTTCACGCCGATCATGGCCGATGATGCGCACCTCAACTGGCGCGATGTGATTCTTCTGGCGGGCGGAATCTTTCTGATCTACAAAGCGACGGCCGAGATTCACGAAAAGCTCGAAGGGAGCGAACATGCCGCGGCAACTGCCAAAGGCGGCGTTTCCTTCGCCAGCATCATCACTCAGATTCTCATCCTCGACATCGTCTTCAGCCTCGACAGCGTCATCACGGCAGTGGGAATGGTGCAGACTGACGAAGGAAGCCGCCATGTCGGGCTCACCATCATGATCATCGCGGTGGTGGCGGCGGTGGGCGTCATGCTCTTCGCGGCCAAGCCGATCGGCGATTTCGTCAATCATCATCCGACGGTGAAAATGCTGGCGTTCAGCTTTCTGATCCTGGTGGGCGCGGTGCTGGTTATCGAGTCATCGCATCGGCACATTCCCAAGGGATACATTTATTTCGCGATGGCCTTCGCAATCGGCGTGGAGATGCTGAACCTGAAAGTGCGCAAGCACGGCCCGCCGGTGCATCTGCACGGCGGCGCGTAAGAGGCGCAAGGCGGGACATCGTGCTGGACTCAACGACGCTCTATGTCATTGCCGTGATCTTCGCGGCGACACTGATCCGCTCCACGCTCGGATTCGGCGAAGCGCTCGTGGCGGTGCCGCTGCTGGCGCTGCGAATTCCGGTCGTGATCGCCGCACCGTTGGCCGTTCTCGTTTCGGTCTTGGTCGCGGCAGCCATCGTCGCGCAGGATTGGCGGAAGATCGAGGTGCGCAGCGCCACCGGGCTAATCATTGCATCGCTATTTGGCATTCCGCTGGGGCTGCTTCTGCTGACGCGCGTGAACGAACACGTGATCAAGCTGATTCTGGGCCTCGTGATCATCCTCTTCGCGATCTACTCGCTGAGTGGCAAAGTGAAGCGGCATCTGGAGAAGGATCACCCGATCTTGCTGATCGGCTCAGGGTTTTGCGCGGGCGTGCTGGGCGGCGCCTATGGAATGAACGGCCCGCCGCTGGCGATTTATGGCGCGCTGCGCGGCTGGTCGCCGCAACATTTTCGCGCAACCCTGCAGGCCTATTTCCTGCCGGCGAGTCTCGCAGGATTGATCGGCTATATCGCGATGGGCCTGTGGGTACCCGCAGTGACGCGTTATTTCCTGCTGTCACTACCCGGCGTGCTCGTGGCAACCGCCGTCGGCCGCTTCCTCAATCATCGACTGCGCGGTCATGCGTTTTTTCGGACGGTTTATGTGGGGCTGGTGTTGATCGGCGCGGTGCTCGTGCTGCAGGTGATTTTGAGTTAACCGGCTGCGGGGATCGTGCCGCACTCCCGTGATATACGCGACCAGGTGATACCGGCCATCCTTCAGCAGCACGCATTTCGCGGCACCGCGCGCATCGGCGCGGACGTGAACGGGTCCATCGTAGTCATTGAGCTGTCCGGAGCGCCGCATCCAAATCACTGCCTGCAGTAAAGATAGATTCTTGGTCCGGGATGTCCGACGGCAGTCAAGTGGTGACCACCGCAAACCCGCGCACCTCGCCTCTCTTCGCCGCGAAGCGGCTGAAGGCGAACCATAGCACTGCTCCGCCGATGATCAGCAGGACACTTACCACCATGCTGTAACTTTGCGGCGGCAGAAAGGTGAGGACGCCGGTGCCGCGGCCGGCTACCGATGGCTCTACGCGCAGCATTTCCAGGATGTAGCGGAAGAGGCCTTCGATCATCATCATCGCGGCAAAGACATGGCCGGGGATGTGCGGCAGCGTGAAATAGGCGAGCAAAAACCCGGCGATCAGGAAAGCCGTCGCGGTGCTGTAGAGCTGCGCGGGATGAACCGCGTTGGCCTTTTCCTGGCTCACCAATGAGCCGAGGCCCTCGGCGATTGCCTGATCGCGAGATTTGAGATGGCGGAAGTTGAGCAGGGGGACCGCGCCGGCGGGGAGCGGCTCCTGGAGGGCGGATAAGCCGCGCGTATCCATGTATAGGGCGAGCGGATTGGGGACTTTTTCGATCGTTACTTTGCCGGATGCGTCCGTCATTTGGCGCTCGATAAAGTCGGGCACGAGTTGCCGCGGGACGGGCTGCGCCAAACTGTTCTGATCGAATTGCTCGACGTAGGCGTCGCTGCCATACGGAAACTGCACGGCCCAGGCGACCTTGCACTCAGCGCCGTAGCAGCAGCCGTTGAGAAAACAGCCGATGCGGCCAAAGGCCAGGCCAACCATCAAACACGGCGCAACGATATCCATCCCCGTTCGCAGCGGCACTTTCTTCCACCAACCGTAGAGAACCAGCGCCGGGAACGCCAGCAGGAATCCGCCATAGTAGGTGAGCCCGCCGCTGCGGATGTTGATGGCATCGATGAAGTTGGTCCACGCCGAGCGATTGGGATCGGTATAGACGGCGAAATTTTCCAGCACATGCGAGAGCCGCGCCCCCAGCACGCCGGTCACCAGCGCGATAAGGGCGGCATTACCGAAGATTTCCGGATCGATCTTCGATCGCCGCGCGAGGCACTGCGCCAGCCACATCGCGGCGAAGAAGCCGATCACCATCATCACGCCGTAGCCGTACACGGGGATGTCGGCACCGCCCACCCGCGGGAACCACGAAGGAATATGAATGCGAAAAAGAATCTGCCACATACGTGAACAATTATATCTACTTCGAATAAATAAACCGGCGATGCACCAGCAAATAACAATCCCTCACCATCTGCTTCGCCTGCTCGGATGGCATCCATTTTGATGAAAACCCCGGAACATCCGGATCGATCGCGGCGCGCGCCGCGGCGTCCAGATGCGCCAGCAGATCATTCGCATCTTCATCGCCCACCGCAAAGCGAATCGTCGAAGGCGTGATCCCCGCTTGCCTTTGCGATTGCTCATCCAACTCGGAGTGCGTCGTCAAACCAGGGCAACTGACAATCGTATTTGATTGCCCCAGGCTGATCATGTGCGCGAACGTCGGATCAAGGCTGTCGAAAAACCGCGCGAACGTTTCGCGCGGCAACGTCGGCATGTCAATCGTAAACAGCGGCGCGGGCAAACCGAGAAACATCAGGCGATTCGACATGTCATGATTCGGATCTTCTTCCAGAGCCGAGCAATGCACCTTGATATCCGGATGCGATGCCAGGAATCGTGAGATCACGATCGTGTTGATGCACTTGGCGAGCATCCGCACATCAAGGGTGCGGATGCCCTGCAAAACCTCAAACGCCGCGTCGGCATTGAGGAACGCGCCTTTCACATAATAGACGTTCCAAAAAAGCGTCTGATCCCACGAGCGGCCGCCCGCCGACTGGCCTTTGGGGATAAACATGTCCTCATTGCGGCCGATCACCACGCCGGCGATTGCCGAGCCGGTGCCGGTGAGATCCTTGGTGTAACTGTGAATGACAAAGTCCGGCCGCTCGGCGGGATTTTCGCGCTGCAAAGGCCGCGCGAGGAATGGTGTGCCGACGGTGGCGTCGAGCAGGACGCGAACGCCGCGCTCATGGGCGGCGGCGCAAATCGCCGGCACGTCCAGCACATATCCCTGCGGATTACTCGGAGATTCGAGATACAGATATGCTTCCTTGCGCGAAGCCGCAAGCGGCGAAATGATTGCGCCATGCCGCTGCTGGACCTGATCCCAGCAGCGCACAAAATCCTCGGCGCTGGAGCCATCCAAATGCTCGACGATCACGCCAAGGTTCGCCGGCTTCGCGTACCAGTCATGGATCAACTGATGGGCCCCGCCATAAATTGAGCGCGCCGTGATCAGCACATCTCCCTGCCCCAGCACATGCGCCAGAGCCGCGTCGATGGCGGCCATCCCGCTGTTGAAATTCCACGCCAGATACTCGCGCGCATACGGCCCCGCCTCCAGATCGACAATGTAATTGGCCAGCGAAAGCGATGTGGGATTCAGCAACCGCGAATAAATCTGCTCGAGGAATTCCTTCCCCTCAAACGCCTCGGCAACCCACTCCGCGCAGGCGTAAACATAAGTCGCCGTCCGCGCGATAACCGGCGTCGCCGAGAAGATCGCCGACACATTATCAAACAACGCGTAAGGCCCCTTGGCCGATTGCGTGCTGAGGCTGTAACCGAGCGATTGATACGTCCGCCGAAGCGGATTCTGCAACGTATCGAGCAGCTTGGCGATCTGAAACGCCAGGAACTTCTTCGCATTGAAATACGCCACGCGATCGCTGCGATCCAGCGCGTCAATCGTCCGAGCCGTCACCTTCCAGAGCCGATCCAGATCCGCCCCGCATTCATAAATCCGGGCGGCAATCCGCGAAAGAATCTGCCCATACTCGCTGGAAGCATCAATGTGATAATGCGCCAACTGCTCGGCAACCAGCCCATCGACGCTATCCAATTCCGTGCTCTTGCGCTTGGGCGAAAGCGCACGCATTACGCGGAGATCGTCACTATTTTGCACGACGGCATCGTACCATCGTGCCGCATGGTTATCGCCTGCAAGATGAGAGCATCAGTCTCTGCGGCCTCAATCTCTTCGCGCCTTCGTCCTTGAAAACTGGCCCGCCCATTG
>DATBDZ010000321.1:0-42920 GCA_036276235.1 Humisphaera sp.
GTGTGCCGCCGGCCAGGGAGAAACGATCCTGCATTTCGACGATGAGAAATCGCCCGCCGGCGAGCGTTTCGTAGCTGCGCTGCAGCGTGACGCGGCCGACGACTTTGCCTATGCGCATGAGGTCAGCTCCTGCAGTTGTCGTTGAACTTCATCGCTGAGCTTGCGCGGGCCGCGGACGAAGCGGCCGATCATGTTCTTCACCTGCTGCAATGTTTTGTATGGATGCTCGATGACGAGCACGTTCGCCGCCATCTGCTGCACGCCCTGATCGACGGATTCGAGGCAGGTTCCCAAAACGGCCCGTAACGAGGGGCAGCGATTGGCGAAGACCATCGCAGTTGCGCCGTGCTGGACGAGCAGAATTGCAGCTTGGGCGCGCTGAGATTTGATTTCTATTGCGATCGCTTTGATGACAGCGACGACTTCCCGTGCGTCGGCGGGTTTATCGAGTTGGCGCAGATTCGATTGTTTTTCGTGGGCGACGACGGCGGCTTTGGCGGGGCCGCAGGGGCCGTCGCACCAGTAGAGGATGGAGCTTTGTGACGACGGGGACGTCGCGGCGGCCGCGAAGGGCGAAGCCGCAAGCGGCAACCCTTCTGCAGGCGCGTCGCTCGCGGCCGGCGACGCGACACTCGAATAGCCCAACACAATCTTGCGACTCCTCACCCAGTCGCTCGCGAGCGGGGTGAGACGCGCCCGATATGGAAGCGTGAGATGACCGTTGCCGCCGTTCTGGCGGTGGAGGTCTTCAAGCTGTCGGGCGGTGATGATCATGTTAAATGAGTTGCCAGTTGCCAGTTGTCAGTTGCCAGAAAATGCCATGGGTTTGCATTGGTATTGACTGACAACTGACAACTGGCAACTGGCAACTTATCTCCCATCCACAATCCCAATCACGTAATATCGGATCGGGGTTTTGTCGTCGCCGATCATTTCTCTGGCGCCTTTGCCGTCCAGATTCAGGATGACCGTTTGGCCCAGGGCGGCTCCGAATTTGTCGGGGGCGATCACCGGATCGGCCTCGGGCTGTCGGCTGACGCCGATCGGCTGCACAAGCGCCAGCCGCCAGCCGTTCATGGAACGGTGCTTGATGGTTGACGTTGCGTGGCCGATGACGATGCCTAATTGCATTGGGCATTAGTTGCTGGTTGTTAGTTGCGCTTGCAGAATTGTCATTTGTCATTGGTCATTGGTCACTTGTACAACAACTCTGAGCCACCACGTGGCAAATGATCAATGACAAATGACCAATGACAAACGCCAGGCGCAACTAGCAACCAGCAACTTCTCTCCTAATTGATCTCAACACATGCCAAATCTGGCGATCATCTCGTGCCTTGGCTTCGCAGCGGTAGTCGCAGAGGATGCCGCTGGAGAGCCAGTGATCGCTCGATTCTTCGTACATCACTCCCGCCGGAACGGCCGGCGGCTTTGCTTTGAACTCTTCCTTCATCATCACCAGGATCTCAACACTGGCGTAAATCCATTGCTCGGTTGCAACGACTTCATTTCCCGCGGCCTGCTCTGCGTCTAAGAGCGCCTTGAGTTTTGGATCAAGTCTCGCCAGCAGATCGGGATTGACGCTTGGCTCCATCGGCCGATCTCTTACTCCCTCTCCCTTGTACTCAGGGGAGAGGGCTGGGGTGAGGGGACAAACGCGTCAACTTGCGAACCGCGCTGTTTTGCAACTCGCTGTCCCCTCACCCTGCCCTCTCCCCTGAGTACAGGGGAGAGGGTTCCAAAGACGGCATCCGATCAAATCATCCTTAGTGATCCCGTCAGCATGACTCTTCGATATCTTGTAAATGTCAGCGGCGTCGTGATTCCTTCTCCCGTTGGCGTTGCGATGCTGTAGCTCAAATATCCTGAGCCGCCGAGGCCCAGGCCGGCCATGCTGGGGCCGTTGGCTACGAAGACGGTTACGTTCGCCCGTTTTCCAAACTTCGTAATGTTGTCGAGATTGCGGCTGTGGATCAGAGCCGTGTGGCGATAGTTATGCTCGCTCTCGATGGCGCGATCCATCGCCTCCTCGGCGTTCTTCACGCGCACGAATGGGACGAACGGCATCATCTGCTCTTCGTCCACGAAAACGTGATCGCCGGATGTTTCGCCGACGAGCAACTGCGTGGCCGGCGGGACACGCACGCCGGCGATCTCCGCCAGCACGCTTGCATCGCGGCCGATCAGATCTTTATTGATCACAACGCGATGGCTGTCTTCGCGGGTGGATTGACGGAAGGCTTTCTTGGTCAGCGCGTCGATCTGCGAGGAATTGAGGATGTAGCCGCCGTGGCGTTCCATTTGGGACATCAGCTTGTCGAAGACGCTCTCGACGCAGAAGACCTGTTTTTCGCCGATGCAGAGCAGGTTGTTGTCATAGGCGGCACCTTTGACGATGGAGCTGGCGGCGTTTTGCAGGCATGCCGTCTCATCGACGACGACCGGCGGATTGCCCGGCCCGGCGACGATCGAGCGTTTCTTTGCCGCCAGCGCCGCTCGCGCTACCGCGGGGCCGCCGGTGACCACCAAGAGCGGAATTCCGCGATGCTGGAAAATCTGCTCGGCGGTTTCGAGCGTTGGTGGGACGACACACGTCACGAGGCTGTCGATGCCGAACTTGGCCGCGATTTGCCGGTTGTATTCGCGCACGGCGATCGTCGCGCAATTCACGCCGCTCGGATGCGCGTTGGCGACGATCGTATTGCCGGATGCGATCATGTTGATCGCGTTGGCCGTCAGCGTCGGCACGCTGTGGGTTACCGGCGTGACGATACCTATGACGCCAAACGGGGCGAATTCTTCGAGGCAGACGCCGTTGCTCGTGGACGTCGCGTTGGTCTGCAAGAATTCGACGCCGGGCACCAGCTCCAGAATCTGCAGCTTCTCGATCTTGTGATCGAGGCGGCCGATTTTCGTTTCGTCCAGCTCGATCTTCCCCCATGCTTGCGCGTTTTGCTTGGCGATGGATTTGATCAGCTTGACGATGGAATCGCGATCTTCCATCGACAGCCGCACGAGCTTCTTCTGCGATTCGGTGGCGGCGGTGACCGCTTCATCCACTTTGCTGAATATGCCGTACTGTCCCACCGGCACTTCCACGCTGTGCGGCTGGCGTTCCGCCTCGCGGCGTTTGCCTTCATTGGCCGGCGCATCTTCCCCCGCGCGCACGCCAAGCCCCACCGCCGGCCCCCGCCCATTAGCGCGGCCGCCCAATCGCTTCATCACTTCACTGACGACATCCTGGACAAGTGCGTGGTCCATGGTCGATAGTTGCCAGTTGCCAGTTATCAGTTGCCAGTAGGAGACGGCGATTGTCTTCACTGGCAACTGTCAACTGGCAACCGGCAACTCTCCTATTGAGCCTTAAAAAACGTCTTCCCCGCGTACTCCGCGGAATCGACGATTCCTACGATGACGGCGTCGGCGGGGAGATTTTTGGTCTGCTCGGTCATGCGGGCGCTGGACCCTTGCACGACCAGCACGAGCTGGCCCTCGCCGCTGCCCACCGCATCGATCGCCACGATCGCGCGGCCGGTGGTTCCCAGCGACGCCGGCTGCTGGGTCGCCTCGTCGTATTTGACATTCAGAGGCTCGACGACAAACAGCTTTTGGCCGTTCAGCGTCTTGTCCTTCTGAGTCGCCACAACGTGGCCAGTGACTCGGGCGAGGAACATGCGGGCTCCAAGAATGCTGAATGCTGAATGCTGAATGCTGAATGCTGAATAGAAAACCAAATCCTGCGTAAAGTGCATCTGCCGAATATTCATTCAGCATTCAGCACTCAGCATTCAGCATTTCCTCTCATCCCATCTTCGCCACATCATTATGCGGCCGCGGGATGACGTGGACGGAGATGACTTCTCCGACCCGTCCGGCGGCTTCGGCGCCGGCGTCTACCGCCGCCCGAACGGCGGCGACATCGCCCTTGAGGGTGATGGCCACCAGCCCGCTGCCGACTTTGTGCTGCTCGACGAACTGCACGTTCGCCGCCTTGAGGGCTGCGTCGCACGCTTCGACAGCGGCGACGATGCCTTTGGTTTCGATCAATCCGATTGCTTCGCCGTTTGCCATGATTTCGCTCCGTAGGGGCGAACCTTGTGTTCGCCCGTGTCGTTCGCGCGACCGGCGGAGGGCGAACACAAGGTTCGCCCCTACGGGGCCGCGCGTTTCGTAGGGGTGAACCTTGTGTTCACCCAGGGTCGCGTTCGCGACCCCGAAGGGCGAACACAAGGTTCGCCCCTACGAAAGAACTTCAACTGTCTGTCGCGCCACGATTAACTCTTCATTCGTCGGCACGACCCATATCTCCGATTTGCTAGAGTCGGTGCTGATCTTCATTTCCCTGCCGCGCTCCAAGTTCTTTTCCAAGTCGAGCAGGATGCCAGCGAATTCCAGTCTTCTGCAGACGTCGGCGCGGATGTTGATTGCGTTCTCACCGATGCCGCCGGTGAAGGCCAACACGTCGCAGCCGCCCAGGGCGATCAGATACGCGCCGATGAAATGGCGGATCGATTCGACGAACGCATCGATCGCGAGCTGTGCGCGGGCGTTGCCGTCGGCGGCGGCATTCTCGATGTCGCGCATGTCCGGGGAGACGCCGCTCAGGCCGAGCATGCCGCCTTCTTTACTGAGCTTTTTGAAAATCTCGTCGAGGCTCAGGCCCTGCTTCGTAAGCTTGAGCAGCGCGAAGATGTCGAAATCGCCGACGCGATTGCAGTGCGGCACGCCGGATTGCGCCGTCATGCCAAAAGAATTCGCGACCGATTTGCCGTCCTCGATCGCGCAGATCGAGCAGGATCCGCCCAGATGGCAGGAAATGATTCGGCGGCTCTTTTCCTTGCCGACCAGTTCCGGCACGCGCGTCGCGATGTAGCGATGCGATGCGCCGTGGAATCCATACCGGCGAATGCCGAGCTTCTCGGTCCATTCGTGCGGGATCGCATAGACCTGCCGCGACAGCGGGATCGTCTGATGAAATGCGGTTTCAAAAGCCGCCACTTGTGGAACGTTCGGCAGTTTCTCGCGAAAGGCCTTCATCGCCGCGATGTACGGCGGATTGTGTGCCGGCGCCACATCGGCGAATTGCTCCATCGTCGCGATGACTTCATCGGTCACGCGGACGGCGCCGCTGATTGGCCCGCCGTGGACGGCTTTGAAGCCGATCGCCTGCGGCGGGCGGCCAATCTCTTTGAGAATGACGTCGATCACGTCACCGTGCGTCGCGTAAGCGGAGCCGGGTTGGCCGATGCGCTCGTAGCCGCCGCGGGCGATTATTTGGCCGTTGTTGCTCATGTCCAGAAGCTTGAACTTGAAGCTGGTCGAGCCGAGGTTTGCTACGAGGACACGCATAAGCGAATGAAAAATTAAAAGTGAAAAATGAAAAATGGATTGACGATCACGAAAGTCAATTTTTCATTTTTCATTTACAATTTTTCATTAAAGTGACCCGGCGCTTCCACCGGCGCCATATCCTGCGAGCAAATCCGGATGCGGGCGCGCGATGACGTGGGATGCGATCAGCTCACCGACGCGGCCTGCGGCTTCGGAGCCGGCATCGACGGCGGCTTTTACGCTGCCCACGTCGCCACGCACGATGGTGGTGACGAACGCGCCGCCGATCTGGATCGTCTTGACGATCTCAACGTTGGCGGCTTTGCACATGGCGTCGGTCGCCTCGACCAGGCCCACCCAGCCTTTGGTTTCGATCAGGCCAAGGGCGGTGCCGAATTGTCCGTTGCTGTCTGACATGGGAGCTCCAAATGGGGATTCTCAGTGTTTTCGAAATCGCCGGCTCTAATGCGGGCCTAATGCGTGATGCGTGATTCGTAATGCGTAAGAAGGAGGGATGCATTACGCATTACGCATTACGCATTACGCATTACGCATTACGCATTACGCATTACGCATTACGCATTACGCATTACGCATTACGCATTACGCATTACGCATTACGCATTACGCATTACGCATCACTCTTCACCGCTCTACTTCTTCGCCGGCTCCGCCATCCGCCCTGCGGGCGCGGCGGCGGGTTTTTTCGCCTTGGGATACATTCCGCCCAATTCGTCGTGGGGACGGGCGATGACGTGGACGGAGACGACGGTGCCGACGCGGCCGGCGGCTTCTGCGCCGGCGTCGATGGCCGCCTTGACGGCGGCGACGTCACCTTTGACAAACGCGGTGACCATGCCGCTGCCGGCCTTGTCCCATCCGATCATTTCCACATTCGCCGCCTTGAGCATCGCGTCGGTCCCCTCGATGAGAGAGACCAGGCCTTTGCATTCAAGAAGGCCGAGGGCTTCGCTGGGCATACCATGCACCTTTCATGTAGGGGCGAACCTTGTGTTCGCCCTCCGTCGTTTGTTCGTAGGGGTGAACCTTGCGTTCACCCTTTGTCACTCGCTCGAGGGGAAAAGGGCGAACACGAGGTTCGCCCCTACAACCTGCGCCTGTTGGGGGTGAACCTTGTGTTCACCCTCCGTCGCCTGCGCGAGCAGGGAAGGGCGAACACGAGGTTCGCCCCTACCGGACCAATTCCATATGCGTCGCGGAGTCCAGATCGCAGGCGTTGCCTTCGTCGGTGTCGATGTGGACTTCGAGAACCACCTTCGGGTGATAGCGGACTTTCACGCGGTCAAAGAGCAGGCCGCAGGGTCCGTCGATTTTGAGTCGGAGATAGTCGCCGTCTTTCACGCCGTAGTGGGCCATGTCCGCCTCGCTCATGTGAACATGGCGTTCGGCGCGGATGACGCCCTTGTTGATCGTGATCGCGCCCTTGGGGCCCATGATGACGCAGCCCGGCGTGCCCTCATGATTGCCGCTGATGCGCAACGGCAGGTCGATTCCCAAATAAATTCCGTCGGTATAGCTGAGCTCCACCTGCGTGTAATTGCGCGTGGGGCCGAGGATGCGCACGTTGGGAATGATCCGCTGGCGCGGGCCGATGACAGTGACGAGCTGCCCGGAAGCAAACTCGCCGTCCTGATAGAGATCTTTGAGTTTGGTGAGTTTTGAGCCGGGACCGAAGAGGACTTCCAGATCGGCGGGCGTCACATGCATGTGCCGCGCGGAGACGTTTACGACCAAAGGATGCGGCGGCCCGCCCGCTTGCGCGCCCATGGCGGCATGGCGCTCGCGCGAGGGAGGCGGGTTGATCGCCCCGCGAAGTCGCTGGGTAAGGACTTCGCGAACGAGTCGTTCTACTTCAGCCCGCTCCAACCGCTGTGATGCTTCCGCCACCGCCATTGCTAATTCTTCCTCGAATCGAGCACTTGTTTCCAGAAGTATGCATAAGATTCCAAGAGATGTCAAGCGGTCGGTCAAAATCGTGCAGAAGTTGCGAGAACTCGCGTAAGGGTTCAGGGTTCAGGGTTCAGAAAGAGAAGAGACTGCTACGCAACGAGTTCCGTGCGAAATGGACAAATGCCTAGCATCGGTGCTGGTCCGACACCTCAACCCCGACCCCTGAACCCTTTAACTCGGCGAGGACTTGCTGAACGGGCTGGTCCCATAATCCGAACTGGGTTTGCCGGAAAAGGCGCATGGTGGGATACCAGGGAGAATCTGAGCGGTCGGTGAGCCAGCGCCAGTCGCAGGGGAAGCAGAGCATGACCCACGTTTTGCGCCCCAACGCGCCGGCGAGATGAGCGGTGGCGGTGCAGACGGTGAGGACCATATCTAGGGCGGACATCAGCGCGGCGGTGTCCGCAAAATCCTGCAAATCATCCGTCCAGTCGATGATCTCCAACCCAGCCGGCGGCGATTTGATCTGCTGTGCCCACGGCCCCTTCTGCAAGCTGATGAATCGAACGTTCGTCGCGCCAGCGAGCGGTGCCAGCGCGCTCAGCGGCACCGAGCGAAAGCGATCGTGCTGGTTGACCGGATTGCCGCCCCAGGAGATGCCGACGTTCAGGCGGCCATCGCTCGCGCCGAGCCGCTCGCGCCATCGCTCAACCAGCTGCGGGTCGGCATTCAGATACGGAACCCGCGCCGGAATTGTATCGAGCGTGGTCCCGAATCGACTCGCCAGGCTCATGATCGGGCAGTGCACATCGTAAGGCGGCCGCGCGTCATCGACACTGATCACTTGCTCGACGCCGAGTTGGCCTTGAAGCAGTCGGCACAGCGAGGGCTGGGTTTGTAGGATGATTTTACCACCTCGTTGCTTAACGAGGGGAACAAAGCGAAGGAATTGTATCGTATCGCCGGCGCCTTGCTCGCAATGCAGGAGGATTCGCTGGCCGTGAAGGTCGGAGCCGTCCCATAGCGGGCCGGTGATGTCTGTTTGCAACCCCGTTCCATTCAGTCCGAGGCGAGCTTCATAGTCGGGCCAGGCGGCGGAGTAGTCACCTTGCAAGAGCCGAAGCATTCCCAGGTTCCAGCGCGCATAGCGATCTTGCGGCTGCAATGTCAGCGCGCGAACGAATTCGCCCTGGGCCGACTGGATATTCCGGGTGTCTCGATAGGCCAGGGCCAGATTGTTGTGGGCGATCGCCAAATCAGGATCTAACGCGACGGCCCGTTGCAGCAGCGGGATCGCTTCTTCATTGCGACCCAACTCGCGATACACGCCGCCGAGATTGCTGAGCGTGCCGGCATGATCTGGGCGAAGTGTCAGTGCGCGCTGATAGATCTCGATCGCTTCATCCGATTTGCCCTGATGATGCAACGCCGTGCCCAGGTTGTTGAGCGCGCCGGCGTGATTGGGCTCCTGCGCCAGGATTCGGCGATAAATCGCCTCAGCTTCGGATAGCCGGCCGGCCTGGTGATGCTGCAATGCAAGGTCAAAGTCATTGGTCATTTTACCCACCCCAATGAGTACTCCTTGCTCACGGCGCCGTCCCAAGCGCCGTTCCCTCCCCCGGTACTCCGGGGGAGGGTTAGGGAGGGGGTCGTTTTTTGCGCACGACGATCGTTCAACACAACCCCCACCCCAGCCCTCCCCCGGAGTACCGGGGGAGGGAGAAATACATCGGCGCCCTGAAGATTAAACCGTGACATCGCAAGCTATTTTACCTAGCACCCCTCTGACTGTATAACGCCATCGGAGGCGACACGGATGTCTCTTGAGTTGTGCGTGCTGGCGAGCGGGTCAATGGGGAATTGCAGCGTCGTGCGCTATGGCGGCGGCATGATGCTGATCGACGTGGGCATCGGCCCGCGCACCACAGCCCGGCGTTTGCTCGGCACCGGCGCGAGCCTCGATGACCTTCGCGGCGTATGCCTTACTCATCTCGATCGCGATCACTTTTCACCCACCTGGGTCGCCACGCTGATCAAGCGGCAGATTCCGATCTTCTGCCACGACCGCTGCACGGATCACCTGATCCGCCTGGCCGGCGACGAACGCATCGCCGACCTGCTGCGGCCATTTGAGGTCAATCCGTTCGCACTCGCCGATGGCCCAACGGTTTATCCAATCCACCTGGATCACGATGATGTCGGCTCGCACGGGTTTGTGGTGGAGCATCTGGGCTGCCGACTTGGATACGCCACGGATTTGGGCCGCGTGCCGGCGTATTTGCTCGATCGCTTTTCCGATTTGCAAATCCTTGCTTTGGAAAGCAATTACGACCGCGACATGCAGATGAACAGCGATCGGCCGTGGTTTCTCAAGCAGCGGATCATGGGCGGCCGCGGGCATCTCTCCAATCAGCAATCGCTCGACGCCACGCGAACAATTCTGGATCGCTGCCAGCGGAAGGGAAAAGTGCTCCCCAGCCACATCGTGCTGCTGCACCGCAGCCAGCACTGCAACTGCCCCCGCCTGCTCCGCCAGCTTTTTACGAAAGACGCGCGCATCGCGCCGCGGCTCGTGCTGGCGGAACAAGATCAGCGCACCGACTGGATCCGCCCGCGCGAAGTCCAACCCTCGCCGGGCGAGCAGTTGATGCTGGCGTGGGGATAGCCGCTGCGCGGAATTCCGAAATCCGAATCCCCGAAATCCTGAATCAAATTCGAAATCCGAATGACGAAATCGATGGTACGCGAGGGGAGCGGTGCCCGTTATCCGGCAGCAGAAAGCGCCAAGTGGCCAAGAAGAAAGTTGGATTGCACTGCGTCTCTCATTTTTTCCAAGGCTTGGAGTGTTGATCTTCCTGGCGCTCTTGGCGTCTTGGCCTCTTGGCGCAAAGAGGACGTTCTCCTACGCGGCGGCCTTCCTTCGCGGCTTCGTCGCTTCGCGTGACATCTTTTCGGCATTCGGTCATTCGGATTTGATTCGGACTTCGGGGATTCGGATCTCGCGCAAGTGCATCAAAAATAAAGAGTTACATTGATAGCTGGATGCGGCGTTGGTGCCCGAGCAATATTTCCGCGCGCTTCACGACATCCTTACAGACGCGGGCGTTGATCCGCGAAGCAAGCTTTCTGATAAGGAGTCGAGCCATGCTCTTTCGAGCTCTTAAGGTTGGAACGATGGTGACCGGTGGCGCCCTGCTGGCCGGCGGCCTGATGTTTGGAAACGAACTGACCAGCTATGTTCGCAGCTCCGCACGGAGCGTGCGGCTGGCCGTCAAGGACAACATTCCGGTGGATTTTGAGCTTCGCCGGGCGCACGATCTGCTGGATGAGATCGGGCCGGAGATGCACAATAATGTGCGGGCCATCGCCGAGCAGGAAGTCGAAGTCGCCACGCTGCAGCGCGACATCAACGAATCGAAGCTGTCGATCGGCGATGAGCGCACGCGTGTGGTCAAGCTGCGCGACGCTGTGGCCGGCGGACAAACCAGCTTCACGTTCGGCGACATGAGCTTCTCGCACAACCAGATGACCCAGGAACTTTCTCGCCGCTTCATGCACCTCAAGGACGCCGAGACCGCACTGGCCGCCAAGCAGGATCTTCTGGAGAATCGCCAGAAGTCACTGATCGCGGCACAGGAGGCGCTGGAGAACGCCAAGAGTCAGAAGGCCGCCCTGGAAGCGCAGATCGAAGGCCTGGAAGCGCAATACAAATTGGTGCAGGCCAAGTCGCAGTCGGCTCCGCAGCCGGTGGAATTCGATCACACCAAACTGGCGCAGGCCAAGCAGGTGATCGGCGACATCCACAAGCAGCTTGACGTCGCCGAGCATGTGCTGGCGCATGAAGCCAAGTTCACGCAGTCGATCCCGGTGGATGCGGTGGATGAAAAGGATCTGCTCACACAAGTCGATCGTCATCTGACCGGCGGGACGCAGACCGCCGTGGCGAAGGACTGAATTGGATCGGAGCGGTGATCGCGAATGTGAAAGGAATGCTGAATGCTGATTGCTGAATGCTGAATAAAGAAGAAAACCGGCATCTGCCTATTCAGCATTCAGCAATCAGCATTCAGCATTTCCCCGACCGGAGGCTCCCGTGCTCATCGTTCGACTGAAACAATGCGAACACGCCCTGGCGGACGGCCGGCTGGATCGGGCGTTTGATCTGGCTCGGGAGTCGGATTTCCGGGCCGATCGCCGCGGGCAGGAGCTGATCGGCCGCCTGGCCCAACAGCTTGCCCTTCGCGGACAGGAACACGTGGAGGCCCAGCGCGTGGTGGAGGCGGCGGCGGATTGCGAAAAGGCGCAGTCGCTTGGGGGAAACATGCCGCAAGTCGCGCAGCTTCGCCGGGCCATCGCGGATGCGACTGCCAAACGCATGGATGACGATCGCGTGCGCGGACAGGCGCTTGCCGCCGCCCGCAGGCATATCGATGCGGGGCAGCTCACGATGGGTGGAAACCTGCTGACTGCCGCCGACGGCGACGCCCGCGCCGATTCGCTTCAGCAGGAAATCGACAACAAACGCGCGACGCTCCAATCGGCCCTGACCAAAGCCTCGGCGGCGTTTGCCGCCGGCGATTGGGAGAATGCCGTCGATCAACTCGCCGGCCTTCGCCGACAGTTCCCCGCCGATTCTTCCTTGCGGGATCTCTCCTCAAAGATCAATCAGCAGGTGACGGCGAAGATCACCGCCGCCCTGGAAGGTGGCCGTCTTGATCTGGCCGCCGCCCTTCTCAATCGGCTCGATCGCCTGGCTCATCCGAGCGTCGAGCTGGATCAGATTCGTGCGGCCCTGGGGCAATGCCGTGCTGCATTTGAGTTGCTTCGCGAAACCGAAGCCCAGCAGGCTACGGAAATCCTGCGACGCCTCGCGCCACTCTGGCCCAAGGCGGCGTGGATGAAGCCGGCCGTCGGGCATCTGGAGCAGCTTGCCGAATCGCTTAAGGAATTGCGCTCCGGACCTCTAGCATTGACGACGCTCGCGCCGATGCCGATCGATCCGCATCAGACGATGATGCCCGAATCAGTGAAGCCGGTGTCACCGACGCCAATCGCGCCGCCGAAACTTCCGGCTACGCCAAGCGGGTCGCGATTCGTGCTGCATGTGGATGGCGTCGCGAGCTTCGCGGTGCTGACGCAACCTGTCGTGACAATTGGCCCGGTCAGCTCTTCAAGCGCGCCGGATGTCGCGCTGCTTGCCGGTGCGGGGATGCCGACGATCAGCATCTCACGCACCGAAGATGATTATGTCCTGCAAGCGCGCGAACAGGTGCTGGTGAACGACAAGCCGACGACCGGGAAGCTGCTGGCGAGCGGCGACAAGATCAACCTGGGCCCGCGCTGCCGTGTGACGTTCCGCCGGCCCAGTGCCGCCAGTGGGACGGCGGTGCTCGATCTTTCCGGCGCGCGTCTCCCGCGCGGCGACGTGCGGCAAGTGATCCTCGCCGACCGCGAAATCCTGATCGGGCCAGGATCAACAGCACACGTGAGATCAGACGATCTCGCCCAGGCCGCGATCCTTCAGCCCAATCGCGGCAAGCTGACGCTCCGCAGTTCAGAAGCGATACAGATCGACGGCCAGCCAGCGCCAAAGCAAGCGGATATCCCCGTCGGCGCGCACGTTCGCTTAGGGCCGGTCAGTTTTGTGGTGACGCATGAATGATTGATGTGGCATGGGCGTCCCGCCCATGATTTGCTGTTTCCACAAGAGGCGTCTGAGCGTAAAGCAATACACGGGCGGGACGCCCGTGCCACAAGAAACATCCAGGGAAGCAATGAGGTAAGCCGTGAGCATCGCCCAAACAACAACTGCTAACCGGGGCTTCCAATACAAGCACGGGGACCGTCCGCTCGATGGGTACACCATTCAGCGGGCGGCCGGCCGCGGCGGGTTCGGGGAAGTCTATTACGCCCTCTCCGACAGCGGCCGCGAGGTCGCACTCAAGCTCATTCTAACTTACGAGCAGATCGAGCTGCGCGGCATCTCGCATTGCATGAATCTCAAAAGCCCGCATCTGATCACCATCTTCGACGTCAAAACCGGGCAGGACACGCGGCCGTGGGTCATCATGGAATTTGTCTCCGGCCCGTCGCTGCGCGATCTGATCGACGCGGCACCGTCCGGTTTGGGCGTGCAGAAGTCGGCGTTCTTTCTCCGCGAAATCGCCAAGGGCCTCACCTATCTCCACGAGTGCGGCATCGTTCATCGCGATCTGAAGCCGGGAAATATTTTTTACGAAAATGGCTATGTGAAGATCGGCGACTATGGCCTCTCCAAGGCAATGAGCACCAGCCAGCACAGCGGCCAGACCGTCACCGTCGGCACCGTCCATTACATGGCTCCCGAGATCGGCGAAGGACGTTACGACAAGAGCATCGATATCTATGCCCTGGGCACGCTGCTTTTTGAAATGCTCACCGGGCAGGTCCCCTTCTTCGGCGCCAGCCCCACCGAAGTGCTGATGAAGCATCTGAGCGCGCAGGCGGATGTGAGCAACATCGAAGAGCCGTTCGCAACCGTCATCCGCAAAGCGATGGCGAAGAACCCCGCCGAGCGATACCAGAGCGTCCAGGAAATGGTCGAGGCGATCTTCGGCGCCGAGCATGTGCGCAACAGCGTTTCGCATTTTTCGCCCGAGAGCCTGACCATGGTCGCCGGCCAGGTGGCGCGAAAGCTGCCGGGAAATGCCGATTTTTCCAACTCCAGCGCGCCTCCGGGCGCGGCCCGGCCACCGTTCAATCCCTGGGATCGGTTTGGGCAGAATGTCGAGCAGGCCGTGGGTCGAATGAATGAGGCAATCGCCGGCCACGTGGATCAGGCACTCAACGGCCGGCTCAACCGCGCGGCCGATCGCGTCGAAAGAAAACGCCTCAAAATGCAGGCGAAATGGACCGCCAAGGGGATGAAGATCCGGCAGCGCTGGGCCCGCTGGCAACGCCGGCATCCCTGGGCGCCCGCGCCGGCGCCTCTGGAAGCGCAAAGCAATCAAACACAACCAAACGCGACAGCCGCTCGGGTGGACGATCCGGTTTCCCCGGCGCAGCGCCGCGCACTGACGGCGGTCGCTATCGGGCTGGTGGCGGTCGGAACGGGTATCGCCAGCGGCGAACACTCTGATGTCGCGGTCTGCACTATCTTCACCGCGCTGGCGGTCTTCGGCGCGACGATCGGTGTGCTCTTCGGCACCCGCAGGCTTTCGCTGGGCCTTCCGCCAGAGCAGCGCTTCCTGCATAAAATCGCCGTCGGCGGATGTGCGGCGCTCTTATCATCCGTCCTGACCCTTCCCTTCGTCGGCGAGCCCGGACCCTTGCACGATCTTGGCGGCATATGGCTGACGATGCTGGTCTGCATGTTCATCATCGACTGGCGCAAATCAACGTGGCCTAACCGCCCCGTGCGCGTCAGCCTCGGCCAGATCATCCTCGGTCTCATCCTCGGCGGCTTCATCGGCGGCGCGTTTCACGGGGGCGGACAACTGACGGCAGGTGTCGTCGGCGGGACGGTGCTCGCCGTGCAGATGATCTCGGCGTGGAGCCCAATTCCAGGAATGCCGCGGTCTCGGCTCGCGGGTGCGCCGGGTTTCGTTCCGATGCCTCCTGGCCCCGGCGCTGCTGCACCATTTTCGCCGGTCGCTGATGCAGCCGTTGCGGGCGGTCCAGTGCCAACGCCGCCGCCGCTCAACGCGATGCCGCAGCAGCCCGCCCCACAATTTCCGCCGGCGAAGTTTCGCGCCGTGGCGCGCGGCGTTCCCGGATTGTGGCTATTCCTCTTCGTCGGCTTTGCGACACTGGGCTTATTCCTGTGGTGCGCGCTGGGTACCGATCTGACGCACGCACACGATGAAATGGCAATGATGCTCGGCTTTGGCGCCACCTCACTGCTCTTCGCCGGATTCGCCCTGAAGCGGAATTTCCAACGATCATTCGTCAGTCTCTGGCAATACCTGTTTCGCCCGCTGCTGCAAATCGCCTGCTGCGGGAGCATCTTTGTTTCGCTCTCGATGTTTGTGGTCGGCAACATCTCGCGAGGCGATGCGCCCGTCGCGATGTTCTTCACGATTTTCCCGGCGGTCGTTCTCATCGTGATCACGTTTCTTGCCGGTGATGGAGAACCCATGTCACAAGCTGCTTATCTTGCGTCGCCGCAAAACAACGCCGCCCCGAGCGATGATGGTTTCTTCCTGGGCCGCTGGGTTGGCGGCGCGAGCCGACTGGTCTTCACGCTGATCGCGCTGGCGATGCTGCTGGCCGCAACACTGCTGGCGTTTGGCGTCGCGACGGATCTGCCTGGTTTGTTCAACTCCAGTCTCGTCGATCCGGAAATCCCTGCCGAAATGCATCGCACGTTTGGGCATGCAGATTGGCCGCGGCTCATGCGGGCGATGGGGACGGCCGTCAGCTTCGTGCTAGCGGTCATCTCCGTGATCATCCTGCTGAAGGTCCGCCGCCGCTTTGGCCCGCTGCATATGCTTCGCGCGCTGGCGGGGCCGGCCTTGCTGCTCATGTCGATCGTGGTGCTCAGTCACTCGCTGCCCGCCTGGAATGAGCTGACGCGCACCGAAAATGGCTGGGAATTCGTCGATCAATATCTGCGGCACATCAACGATCATCGGGCGCTTGGCGCGATCTTCCCGGCGGCGCTGGAAGTCATCGTGCTGCTCTGGCCCGGCGAGCGCTCCCGCACCCCGCGATTTGTCGTCATGAAAGAGGAGATCGCGCGATGAGCAACAAAGCCAACTACACCATGCCCGCCAAACGCTGCTGCGGCGGCGTAGTGAAATTCCTGTTCTTGTTAGTGATCGGAGCCGGCGCATTTTTCATCGTGTCCGCGTTCCTGTATCAACAGCGAAGGGCACCTGCTACGACGTACATGCCGATGACGGCGTATGTGCCGCGGGCCGATTTTCCTTCGCCGCCCACACCTGCGGTGATCCATGACCGCGTCGATATTGAGGCCCATGCTGTTGATCCCGGCGAATCGCTTGTGGCGGATCGGTATCCATCCCAATCGCAGGCAATCAAAGCGCTGGCGGCTCATCTGCCCGAAGCGATCGAGCAATCCACCAGCACCGTCGAGTCAATTCGCCTGAATCTAGGCGACTACGAGGCGGGCGAGCCGATTCGTGCCGCCGTCTTTCGCAGTTTCAGCACGGCCAAGGTCACCTCCGATTCTGCAAGCGAATCAGCCAGCGACTCCGCAAATCAGGTGAACGTCACCCTGAAGATCGCCCAGCGCCTCGACGGGTCTGCGAAAGCACCGCAGGGCGGAACCGTTGAGATCACTATCGCCGGCCCGCGCGGAACGCGGCTGTTATCGACGCGATATATCGATCAGCCCTGGGCCGCCGATCCGATTCAATTCGCCGCCGAGCACTCGGGCCAGGGGTGGTTTGTCATCCGCTCGGCGCGCGTTTGTGTCAGCCCTGATGAAGCCCATCGCGCCGCGATCGATAATGCCGTCAGCTCGCTTCTGCCGCTGGTCGCCCAACGGGCCGGCCGTCATTTCGTGCCCGACATGGGTGTCTCGCGCGGCGTGCTTTCCGTCACCGACGACCTGCGAAAAAGCCTCCCGATCAAGGATCGTTTCCTACAACGCTTCGACCGCGCCTACGGCACCGTCTACGCCGAATCGCTGCTGATCCAGGCTTCGCCAAGCTGGCTCGACAGGATCGAACGCGATCAAGCCAGGGCCGCCGCCCAACACGATGTCCGCGCCAAAACGACACTGGCCTCCGCCCTGATCGTGCTGGTGACAATCCTGATCGCCTATCTGTTCCTCAACGGCATCACAAAGAGTTATTTCAGCGGCCGCCTCCGCACTGCCGCGATCTTCATGGCCATGATCGTGATTGTTGTTACGGGAGTGGTGATGGGGAGGGTGTAGGAGGAAAGGAATAAGTTGTCAGTTGCCAGTTGTCAGTTGTCAGTAAATGCAAACAAAGTTGCCAGTTGCCAGTTCCCCGTAAAACGCTGAATTCGAGGCATTCTTACTGACAACTGGCAACTGGCAACTGGCAACTTATTCCTACTGACAACTGACAACTAGCAACTGACAACTTATTATCTTCCCCATGACCGACCCCGAACGTTTTCTGCTCGAGCAGATTCGCCGTGGAGATGGCGATGCCTGGGGGCAATTGGTCGAGCGGTATCAGGGTCGGCTGCTGGCGTTCGCGCGCAGCCGCGGCGTTAAAGGGGCGGATGCCGAGGATCTGGTTCAGGATACGTTTCTCCTCTTTCTCCGCGGCCTGGCCGATTTTCGCGGACAGGCGAGCGTCGAGACCTATCTCTTTGTCATCCTGCGCCGCCGCGTGATCGAACATTTCCGCGGGAAACAGACGAGCCTCTGCCGACTGACTGAATCGCTGGAAGGGCGCGACCAGCCTGCCGCCCTTCCGGCGGCGGATCCGACGGCGAGCTGGTACGTCCGCCGCGACGAAGGCCGCGAGGCGGCCAAGGCCGCCCTCACCGACGCCCTGCGGCATCTCACCGACCGCCTGCGCGATCAACTGGATTTTCAGTCGTTGCAATTGATGGAATTGCTCTTTTACGCCCAGGCGCGGAACAAGGAAATCGCCAGCCTGCTGAGCGTCGATGAGCAGCATGTCGCGCTGCAAAAGCATCGGTGGATCAAGCAGCTACGTCAGAGAATCGCCGGCCAGGAAGTCGAAGAATCCGGCGAAGCATCCGATGCAACGGATTCCAGTGACTTCGACTCGCTGATGACCGAAGTCTGGCAGACCCAGCGCCCCACCTGCCCCAAGCGCACCACAATCGGCGGCTACGTCCTCAACTCCCTCGACGCTCCGTGGCACCAGTACATCGACTTCCACCTCCACCGCCTCGGCTGCGCCTTCTGCCAGGCCAACCTCGAAGATCTGCAAAAGCAGCAAAGCGCCGATGCCAGCGTCCTCCGCAAGCGGATTATGCAATCCACAATCGGGTTTTTACGGGTATAGTCCACAAAAGTGGCACGGGCGTCTCGCCCGTGTTTTCATTCGAAATCACGGGTGAGACGCCCGTGCCAGTTGCAGCCGTGTGCCCTTCCCTGTGGCAATGCCGGACAACATCGACCCCTCAATCTCGCAGCCGGCATCCTCCGACGTCATCGCGTATCGCCAGGCCGAGCCGAGCCGCTTCCATCTTCTCCTTCGCGCGCTGTCTCATCGCAATTACCGCCTCTTCTTCGCCGGACAGATCGTTTCGCTGGTCGGAACGTTTCTCACGCAACTGGCCACTGTCTGGTACGTCTACGATCTGACCCACAGCGAATTGCTCCTGGGCGTGGTCGGGTTCGCCGGGCAAATTCCGATGTTTCTGCTGGCACCCTTCGCCGGCGTGTGGGTAGATCGCTGGGAGCTTCGGCGGCTGCTGGTCATCACGCAGGCGCTCTCGATGTTGCAATCGCTCGGCCTGGCGGCGATGGCTTACTTTGCCGGCCGCGAACACCAGCAACTGATCGTGGGAATGTTCATCGGGCTGGCGGTGTTGCAGGGATTGATCAACGCGTTCGACATGCCCGCGCGGCAGGCGTTTCTCGTGGAAATGGTGCCGCGCCGTGAAGATCTGGGAAATGCCATCGCGCTCAACTCAACAATGGTTCACGGCGCGCGGCTCATCGGGCCGGCACTCGCCGGGATACTCATCCAATATGTCGGCCCATCGCTCTGCTTCCTGATGGACGGCTGCAGCTATATCGCCGTCATCTTTGCGCTGCTGGCGATGCACGTCCTGCCCCGTCCGGCGCGGACGATTGAACGCAGCATGCTGGCGGAGTTAAAGGACGGGCTGCGATACGCCTGGCAATTCCGACCGATCCGCGTGCTGCTGATCTCGATGTCGCTGCTGAGCCTCACCGGCATGCCGGCGTTCACGGTCCTCATGCCCGTGTTCGGCGAATACTTCGGCGGCAAAGCCGCCAGCGCGCGAACGCTCGGTTTGCTCATGGGCGCATCGGGCCTCGGCGCACTTTTCGGCGCGCTCTACTTGGCCGCGCGGCCGACGGTCGTCGGATTGGGGCGCGTCATGGTCGGCGCTATGTTCGCATTCGGCGTGGCGCTGATCGGCTTTGCCTTCTGCCATCAATTCTGGCTGGCGATGCTGGTGGTTCCAATCGCCGGCTGCGGCATGCTCCTGAGCTTCGCCTCCGCCAACACGCTGATCCAAACGCTGACCGACGACGCCATGCGCGGCCGCGTGATGAGCCTCTTCTCGATGGCGTTTGTAGGCATGGCCCCCTGGGGCAACCTGCTCGCCGGCGCCGCATCAAACGCAATGGCCAAAGGCACGAGTAACGCCGCCGTCGGCGCTTCGCGAACCTTGATGTTCGCCGGAGCAATCGTCCTGATCGGCTGCGCGAGGTTCGCCTTCAAACTCCCCGGCCTGCGCCAGATCATCCGGCCGATTTATGTGCAAAAAGGAATCCTCCCAGCCGAGATCGCGACGGGCATGCAGGTCGCGACGGAAGAGGTAAAGGGGCCAGAGCATTAATCCTTGGTCCGGGCATGGACGTGGGCTACCTTGTATACTAGAATACGGTGTGTGCGTCTGACCCTCATTCAGCTTTCACCCTTCGTAGCGAAATGGTCGAAGCTGGGGCTGACGGATGAAGACCTGCAGTCGCTTGAGAGCATCTTGATCGCCAAGCCGGGCGCCGGCAACGTCATCCCCGGCACGGGCGGATTGCGAAAGCTTCGATTCGCCCCGCCAAGCTGGCATACGGGCAAGCGCGGAGGCTCTCGCGTGATCTACGCCTTCATTGCATCAGGTGAAGCGATTTATCTATTCACTCTTTATGGAAAGAACGAGCAAAGCGACCTGACGACCGATGAGAAAAATTTCTTCCGGAAAGTACTCAACCGCCTGCGCGGCAGGGCCGGCATTTGAAAGGAACTGATATGTCACCCAACGCCAAGAGCAAAATTCGCAAACCGCGCGTCGCCCACGAAATCATGGCGGGCATGCATGAGCTGGTGCGCATGATGGACGAGGGCAAGACGCCGCAACAGATGTTTACGGTCAAGACGATCGACATTCCCGATCCGAACGTCTACCGCGCCAAACAGATTCGCGAGCTGCGCGATTCGCTTGGCGTCAGCCAGGCAGTGCTCGCGCACTTGCTCGGCGTGTCAGTTGTTCTGGTCAAATCCTGGGAACAAGGCGTTCGCCAGCCGAGCCTCATGGCGCGAAGGCTGCTGGACACGATCAAGGCCGATCCAGCGCATTGGCTGACAACCGTGCGCGAAGTGGCAATGGCGTAGGAACGAGTTGAAGGTCGAGGAGACACGCTCTGGTGCGGATCAAATGTGGCGAGAAGGGACGCAAACCTTTATACGATTGCGTCGCGCAATGCATTCTGGTGCATTTTTGCATAGTCTTCTTCAGCCGGCGGAATCGTGTCACCCATTCGAATACCCTTCACCAGTTGCGGAAAGCGACACATCGCCATGCGAAATCTGGGGTCCTTTGCCGAGGCAGCGATGCGATCAACATACGGCTGCAGTTCCGCGGCAGGCGTAGTCGCGGCGAGTAATCCGTAAAGAAAGAGTGGGTAACTTGGCCCCTCGCCCCAGCCGAGGGAGGATTCGTCTTTCTGCTAGTTGACCCAGGTGCCAATGTTCGATTCGCGTGTGAACTCAGCCCAAAGTATGTCGCGGGCAAATTCCAGCAACACCCGGTTGTCCTTTGGCCACGGGTATTTTAACGCACGGAGCAGTTGTTTTGCGTTTGCTTGGACTCTGTTGCCGACGGAGAAGGCGCTGGTTGCGATCTGTGCAAGCAACACAACCAAATGGCGCTGCTCCGAGGTTTTCAATCCATTGAGGTAAGGCAAAAAGAGTGAAGTATAAGCCCGCCGAAAGTCGTATTCGCTAACCGCGTCATGATCTTTCCGAGCGGAGAATCTTCCCGTTCTGTTTGTGAAGTCCTCGAGCGCTTGCAGAAGTGGATCATCCATGGGTGCTTGGTCGAAGTTGTCCCAATATGAACACGAGCGTGATGATGCCGCCGATCATGGCGATCAGGTAGAGACGCACCAAGCTCGGATCCTTGCGACGGCGAAGGAACACCACAACGCCGCCGACCAGACCGCCCAGCGCGAAGAGCGCCGGGAGGATAATGAAGAAAGACGGCGCGACGACGATGACGGACTGGGGCATCGGCTACCTCTTTTGCTCCGGTGGTTCGACCGGAAACCCGCGAGTTTCCCTGCGATAGCGGTGGACCAGCGCCAAACCGATCAGCACGCCCACGGCGGCCGTCACGCCAAACGTGAGGAAAGCCGGGAGAGAGAGTAAATCGACAGGCGTCATTGCCAATTCCGTTCAGTCGATTTCTATCGGAAACCCGCGCGGCGCATCGCGCCGCCGCAGCGTTGCGACGATCACGCTGGTGAGCAATAGCGCGATGACCATGAAAATCCGGACCATAAGCGCGCTGAGACTATCCCACAGTCAGGCGGGGCGAAAGCCGCGGCTCGCTTGCGCAACTGGTTGCAAGCGCTGCGACAAGGATTGCAAAAGCATGTTAACATAGGAAAGATGTTGCACAATTCGGACCCGACCATGTTTACTATAAGTTATGTGTATACATCAACTTAGCGACATCATATGCACGAAAGCGAATGCACCATTTGCACCGTTTTGGGCACTCCGCGAAAGTCGCTGGAGACGCAGGCCTGACCGCAAGATCTGGTGGACGAAAGTGGTCCTTTCGATGTTACACCCTTCCGTGGTGTAACGCACGCATTGATGACACAAATCACTCTATCGTAACCAGTTGCGCGATGAGCAGCGCCCGTGTGACACTGGCGCTGTTGTAACATTTGTAACCATGCTTGCGGCGCTGAGCCAACTAAGGATCAAGCATGGCTTAGCCCGTCTTTATTCTGCGGGTTTTGGAGTCCGTGGTTGAAAGTCGATATCGGATGCTTCATCCGCCAGAAATCTGCCGCAGCACAGCGATCATTTCCGCGGCAGCCTCCGCGGCGCGCTGGCCGGCGTGGCCGTGGGCGCCGCCGATGCGGTCGCGGGCCTGCTGTTCGGTGTTGGTTGTCAGCACGCCGAAGATGATCGGCAAACTTTGTTCGATGCTGACCTGCTGAATGCCCCGCGCGCATTCGCCGGCGACGTAATCAAAGTGAGGCGTGTCGCCGCGAATGACGCATCCCAGGCAAATCACGGCGGCGAAACGTTCGCTTTGCGCGGCAACCTTTGCGGCGATCGGCAATTCAAATGCGCCGGGCACGCGGAAAATTTCGATCTGCTTCTGCGATGCGCCCAGCTCAGCGAGTCGGCTCGTGCATCCATTCAAAAGTTCATCGACGATCATCGCGTTAAACCGTGCCGCGATAATCGCGATGCGGTCATTTTTGGAGATTCTAAATTCGCCCGGAGTCGGCGCTGCTGTGCTCATTTGGCAAAGCTTATGGCGCGAGGCGGGTGGGTGGAAGGGATCGCGGCTTTACCTTTCCCCTCCCCCACCATAGCTTGCCCATAGAATGCTCAAGGGACTTTCACGCCGACTGCTGGCACTGCTGCAATTGACGCGGATGGCGCTGGTGTTTACCGCCATCGCCGATGCATATTGCACGGCGTTGTTACGGATGGTTGTTTTTGGCGATAAGGAAGTCCTCGACGCGCGGCGGATGGTGGCAATCGCCGCCGTTTCCGTCGGGCTCTACGGCTTCGGCATGAGCCTCAACGATATCGCCGATCGCAAGCGCGATCTGCAGATCGCCAGCCATCGCCCGCTCCCCAGCGGCCGCGTCGGCCTGCTGACGGCACATCTGATCAGCATCCTGCTCGCGGTCGGCGCGCTCACGGGTGCATTGATCTACTCAGAACTGGTGCGCGACTGGAGCGCGGTCGTGCTGACGGCGTTTACAATTCTCCTGATCTGCTTTTACGATCTGGCGGGCAAATATCTCGTCGGCCTGGGTCTTCTTACGCTTGGCCTGATTCGATTCACGCACGCGCTAGTGCCGGCGCGGATGCCGGTGGTTTGGCATCCATTGCTGCTGCTGAATCACGTTGCGATTCTGTCGGCGGTGGCCTATCGCTGGGAAGATAAGCGGCCGCCGCTCACGAGGATTCATTACTGGACGGTGGGCGCGGGTTTGGCGGTGATCGATCTGGCGGTGATCATCATGATACACCAGAAGCATCGCGCGCAGGGATTGGACGTGCGGCCATCGCTGCTGATTCCATTGGGGGCAGTGCTGGTCTTCGTGGCGCTCGCGTGGTACGTGCGGCGGCGCAGCCCGACGCCGCGCGAGGCGGGGCAGACGATCATGCTTTACGGTTTGCTCTGGCTGATCGTGTACGACGCCTGCTTTGTCTATATTTATAAGGGCTGGCTCGCCGCCGCCCTGCTGCTGCTGCTCTTCCCGGCGGCGTATTTCTCGGTGCAATTGATGCGCTGGTGGTCGAAATTGATGACGCTCTCGCAGCGGCCGACGTTTCAGCGCGTGCAGACGTAGGCTTGTAGGGGCGAAGCTTGTCTTCGCCCGGTGCTGTTCGCTACACCGGCCAAGGGCGAACACAAGGTTCGCCCCTACAAAAATCGGCGCTCCTCCAGGCTCTCAAGCACGCGCGAGGGCGCTTCAACGCGCGCGACCGCCCGCTTGCGCAACACCTGCCCCGTCCAGATGATCTTCCACGTCAGCGGCTGCAGAAGGCTCAACATCGCGCGCGGCGAGCGCAGCGTGTTGCCCGTCGCGGCGGCTAAGGAGCCGATCGCCTTTCCGAATGCGCCTTCGCCGAGCGATCGCTTCGCTGCTTCGACGTGCAGATTGACACGTTCCAGCCGGTTGTAGGCCGGCAATCCCATTCCATGCTGCGCGAGGATCCTTTCGATTTCATCGAGCCGGCCAAATCCGCCGGTGGCGGTTTTATTCCCACGCAGCCAGCGAAAGTTCGCCAGCAAGCGCGGCACATACGCGACCTTGAATCGTTTCGCGATCTTGAGCCACAGATCGTAATCCATCGCCCAATGCAGCGCCGCGTCGATCCCGCCGACCGCTTCAAATGCGTCGCGCCGAAAAAACGCCGCCGGCTGAACGATGAAATCGGTGTAGTGAAAAAGCCGCCGCTGGTTGTACGGCTCAATGTGAACGCACGGTCCGATCAACTTGCCGCGCGCGTCGATGAAATTGGCGTTGCCGTACACCAGCGCAACATCCGGATTAGCGGCCATGAACTCCATCACCGCCCGAAATGCGCCGGGTGCGTAGGTGTCGTCGGAATTGAGCCAGCCCAGCACATCTCCGCCGAGTTTGGCAAAGCCCTTGTTCAGCGCATCGGATTGTCCGCCATCCTTTTGCGAGACCCACTGGATGCGATTGTCGTAGCTGCGGAGGACATCAATGCTGCCATCGGTTGAGCCGCCGTCCATCACGATGTAGCGGAGGCCGGGCCAGTCCTGCGCCAGAACGCTTTCAATCGCCGGGCCGAGGTAGGTCGCCGTATTGAAAGAAGGGGTGACAATCGAAAGGGATAATTCTGCCGCCATCTGAACCAGCGGATGTTAGCGGAAATCGATCGAGCCTTCCAAACCGGCACCTACACAAATGAGTTCAGTGCTGAACAATTGTCATGCTGGCCATGCGGCTGCGCCGCACCCGCGAATCATGAAAGACCCCACGGGCACGCTGTCGCGAGCCCATGCCACCCGATTTCGCGTTAGCTTGATTTTGGGTGGCATGGGCTTGCGACAGCATGCCCGTGACGATCGTAGACAACCGCCACCATTTCCAGAGCAGGTACTCCGAAGCATCTGGCCCATTCTCGTGAGCCGGCCAGATGCTTCGGAGTACCTCAGCATGACAGGTGGTATCTAACGAAGAAGTGTGAGCCGATTACGCCGCTACCCGGCCCCGCACCGGCAGCGAGTACCCCGCGCGGCGGGCATCGTCGTAAAACATCCGCACCGTCTCCAGCGAATACTCGTCCAGATCCTTGCCAATCAGATCGAGCTTCTTCAGCAGATCGTTCGTGACGGTGATGACCTGACAACCAATCGCATCGGCGTGAAAGATGTTCAGCACCTCGCGCGGGCTGGCCCAAATCAGACGCTGATTGGCCGCTGGCCGCATGACTTCGACGGCGTCAGTCATGAGCGGCAGCGGATCACGCCCCGTATCCGCGATGCGGCCGGCGAAGACTGAAATGAAGCTCGGCACGCTGTTCCCCAGCGCCGCGGAAACCTCGCGCACCTGGGCGAGCGTCATGAGAGCCGTCACATTTTGCTTGACGCCGGCGAGCGCGAGGCGGCGGATGAGCGGTGTGGCGGCTTGGCCAAGCGTGTTGGTCACGGGAATTTTGACAAAGACATTTTCCCCCCACGAGGCGATCTCGTGAGCCTGACTTTCCATTTCTGTAAAGTCGTCGGAAAACACCTCAAACGAAACCGGCTTGGCCGTCACCTGCGATAGGACGGCGGCGGCAAAGGCGCGATAGTCGACGACGCCGGCCTTCCGCATCAGGGTGGGATTGGTCGTCAGCCCGGAGATGTGCGACTGCGCCGCCATCTGGAGCATCCCCGCCAGATCAGCACCGTCCGCAAAAATCCGAACGCGAAGGGAATCAAGGACCGACATCGGGGCTCCGGATCGGGAATAGTTGCCAGTTGCCAGTTGTCAGTTGCCAGCAAAGACGAGCAAATGCATTTCCTTTACTGACAACTGGTAACTGGCAACCGGCAACTTCGCTCTTCTTCACTGACAACTGGCAACTGACAACTGACAACTTATTAAAGAAGCTGCCTCTAATAGATCGGCCACTTGCCAGTCGGGTTTAACGTCGGTGCAGCGGCTGTAGGGGCGCTCGATGAGCAATGTTTGGCAACCAGCCCGCTGGCCGGCGGCGATGTCGCTGGCGCGATCGCCGATCATGAAGCTGGCCGATAATTTCACGTTATGCTCGGCTGCCGCCCGCAGCAGCAGGCCCGGTGCAGGCTTGCGGCAGTCGCATCGATCGGCGTTGTCGTGATAGCAGGTGTAAATGCCGTCGAGCATGAGGTGATAGCAGAGGGATCGATTGATTTCTTCGACGACTTCCCGCCGCTGGGTTCCACGGGCTACGTCCGGCTGATTGGTGACAACCAGCAGGAGAAAGCCCAGTTCGCGCAATTGAGCCAAAGCTTCCGGAACGCCGGGGAGGATTTCGACCTGATCGAAATTATCAGGTGGATGGGGAACGCCGTCGCGGACGAAGGTGCGAATGAGGACGCCATCGCGGTCGAGGAAGATCGCGCGCTTCTGATCAGCGGATGATGTTGCTCGCGCGGGTTTAGCCGGCGTGCTTGCAGGGCGCGACTGGACGCGCCCTGCAAGCAGGGCGGCTAAACGAGGAGAAATGTCGCGTGTTTTGCTCATGCGGCGGCCGCCTCCCATTTGGTCATCGACACCTTGAGAGCCGGATGCGAAACCAGTAGATGCCAGATCACCGCCTGAAATGCTTCGGCGTGCGGAGTCACCGTCGCAGGGTTGATCGTCGGGATGATCACGCAGGCATCCGCCACCCGCGCCGTGAAGCCACCATCGCGGCCGACGATGCCAACCACTGTCGCGTGAACCTGCTTCGCATATTGCACGGCTCGCACGATATTGGGGCTGATGTTCTTCTCCAGATCACCGCCGCCTACAGAAAGGACGAACACCAGATCGCGCGCGTTGAGTCGGCTGCCTATGAGCCATTGCGCGAAGACATCTTCCCAACCTTCATCGTTCACGCGAGCCGTCAGCTCGGCGATATTGTCGGTGGGCGAATAGGCTTCGAAGCCGCAGATTTTGCGGAAATCATTCACGGCATGAGCCGCGTTGGCCGCGCTCCCGCCGACGCCCAGGAAAAAGATGCGTCCGCCTTGGCGGCGAACCTCCTGTAGTTTGCTGAGGAGGCGATCGATCGCGCCGGTGTCGATCTGCGCCAAGGTTTCCGCGGCTTCCGTTAGATATTGTGTGGTGAATGACATGGAAGTTTGATGAGCGAAAGGTGAAACGTGATAGGAGTAGTTACTTGTAGGGTGGGTGTACTCGCCCACCACGATCGCCGTATGCCAAGGCAATGGTGGGCGAGTACACCCACCCTACACGGCCGTAGGATTTTCACGCCGCATTCGGAATCGGGGACTGTACGTCCCGTTCCTGCAAATACCGCCGTGTTTCGTCGAGCGATTTTGGGGTTCCGATCTCGTAGAAACGCTGGCTGACCTCAAAGCCGATCATCCTTTCTTCCGCAACCAGATCCCGATACAGATCGGCCAAATCAACCCGCGCGCCGACCTCCAATCGCGTGATCACTTCGCGGCGAAGCAGGTGTACGCCGTAGTCGATGTAGTTCATTTCCGGCGATCGATTCTGCTTGTCGTAACGCAGCAACTTGCCGTCGCGGAAGATGGCGTTGCTGGTGTCCCATTGGTTGTCGTTGCGGATGAGTGTCATCAGGCCCAGCACATCGCTGGCGGCGAAATGATCGAAAATCGCGCGGTAGTCGATGTCCATGTATGAGTCGCCGTACATCACCCAGAAGGCGTCGCCGAGCATGGGCGTTGCCCATCGAATCGCGCCGCCGGTACCGGCGGGCGAATCGCCGTCGTAGCTGTAGCGAATCTCCAAACCGCGCGAAGAGCCGTCGCCGAGGTATTGCTCGATCTGCTCGCCGAGATGTCCCAGGCAAAGAACAACTTTTCGAATGCCGCTACGGGATAACAGCTCAAGCTGATGATCGATGAAGGGCCGGCCAGCGACATCGACCAGCGCCTTGGGAATTGCCTGCGTGATCGGCCGCAGGCGGGTGGCCAGGCCGCCGGCGAGGATGGCCGCGGGCACATCCTGCATCTGAAATCGGAGATTTGAGCTTTGAGAGTTCACGCTATTGGATGACCGTTTTGGTTCCTTCAAAGTCAAATCGGAATCGAACTTCGCGCAGGCCTTCCTGTGTCATGGCGCGGCGAAGGCGCGTTTTGTCGGCGGCGTAGAACATCAAAAATCCTCCGCCGCCGGCGCCGATGAGCTTTCCGCCCAGCGCGCCATTTTCGGTGGCGAGCTGATACCAGCGATTGATGTCGCTATTGCTCATGTTTCCGCTACGGCGTTTTTTCTGCTCCCAATGAACGTTCATCAGTTCGCCGAATTTCGGCAGGTCGCCGCGCTCCAGCGCCTCCTGGCACTGGTAGCCAAGCTCCTTCACGAAGTGGAGATTGTCGATCATCTCCTTGTCGCTCTGGCGGCTTTTGCTGTCCTGATCTTTGAGGATGGAAGAAGCCGCGCGGCTGTAGCCGGTGAAGAACAAGAGCAAATTGTCTTCAAGGTTGTAAAGCGTTTCGGAAGTCACCTTGAGCGGATATGCCTCGACATGGCCATTGGGCAGAAACTGAAAGCAGGTCAGCCCGCCATACGCGGCGATGTATTGATCCTGCTTGCCGACGGGCTCGCCGAGCCGCTCGATCTCGATCTGGCACGCCTGCTCGGCCAGCGCCTGCGGATGCACGATATTTTTGCGATAGGTATGCAGCGCCTTGAGCAGCGCGGTGGTGAAGCTGCCCGATGAGCCCAGCCCCGTGCCAGCGGGAATATCCGCCATGCTGGTGATCTCAAGATGCGGCTGCTCGATTCCCGCGGCCCGCAACGCCTCGCGGACGATCGGATGCTGCACAGCATCCACCGCCTCCACCTGCTCCATCTTCGAATACTTGATGATCAGGCCCGGCTGAAAAGTCTGATGCAGCGTGATGTAAACGTAGCGATCGATCGCGCCCGCGATGAGGAATCCGCTGTGCTTGCGAAAGTAGGAAGGCAGATCGGTGCCGCCGCCTCCCAATGAAATGCGCAGCGGACTGCGGGTGATGATCATGCGACTCTCCGCGTTACTGGCGCGACCAGATTTGTCATCGGAGCGCGCGTCAAGCGCGCTGAAGGATTAGGCAGGTGTTGTGATTATCGGGCGGATGATGGCGGGCAGTGCCCGACCTACGTGAGGCCTGGCGCGTAGGGCGGGCACTGCCCGCCGCCCCATTGGTCGAGACGGCCACTCGCATAGAGCGCCTCCACAATCCGCAACGCCGCCAGCGCATCCTCGAGCGATCCGCACGGTTGCGTGCCCTTCGTGATGCACTCGGCAAAATGCTCGAATTCCAGATGCCACGAACGATCTTCGCCCGGATATTCCCAGATCGTCGTTTGGGGCGGACCCATTTGCGGGAGCATTTTGTAGTAGGCCAGCCGCTCGACGCCGTAGCTCCCGCCGAGGCCTTCGATGTGGAGTTTTCCGTTGCGTCCGTAAATCTCCAGCGAAAACAGGTTCTTCCATTCGGTGCAGCTTGCATGCAGCCACGCCACCTGGCCGGCGGCGGTTTTGAGCATGGCGAAGCCGTTGTCTTCCACCGGCCAGTCCCAGAAAAAACGACCGACGTGGCCTGAGGTTTCGACAAAATCCCCCAGATACCAGCGGGCGAGATCGATCAGATGTACGCCCTGATCGAGCATTTCACCGCCGCCGCTGATGTGTGGGTTGCCGCGCCATTCCTTTTCCATGCCGAGGCGTCCGCCGTGGCCGTAGCGGCCGCGGATGAACATCAACGGGCCGATCGCATTCTCGTCGATGAACTCGCGAGCGCGCATCAAGGCGGGATGAAATCGATGATTGAAGCCGACTTTCAGGACAACCCGAGCATCGCGCGCTGCGTCGGCGAGCGTCTGAAGCTCCTGCGAATTTCGCGCGCCGGGCTTTTCCAGCAGCACATGCTTGCCGGCCTGGATCGCCGTGAGGGCGGCGGGTACGAGCATGTCGTTTGTCGTGGATACAATCACTGCATCCACATCGCTTCGCGAAGCGGCAAGCCGCCAATCGGTGGTGGCGTCGCAACCCTGATGTTGCGCGGCCAGTGCCGAGGCGCGCGAGAGGATTGCATCGCTGCACGCGACCAGCGCATGACCGCCGAGCGCCCTAGCGCGCTTGTTGCCGATCAGTCCACAACCGATGATGGATACCTTCATACTTGGGGTTCTTTGTGGGCCAATGCAAATGCGTGGCACGGGCGTCTCGCCCGTGATTTTGAATGCGGCGTACCGCATCCACGGGCGAGACGCCCGTGCCACTTACGTCACGCGCCGTAACGTGAATACGTCGCTGCCTTGCAACTCCTCGCGTCGATCGGCCAGATGTTCCCAATCATCCCAAGCGGCACTGATCAGCTTCCCGGTTATCCCATCGCTCGCACTTGATGCAAGCCATGCAACGAGCGCCGCCGCGCGTTCGGGCGGCGCGCCGCCCTTTTCCGATCGCTCCAGGGCGGCCTGATACTCGCGCGGAGCGGCTTCCGGACCGGCGGCGATCAGCTCATCAAGCATCCGTGTGTTCATCGCGCCTGGCGCCACCGCATTGATGTCGATGCGATCCGCCTTCACTTCCTCTGCGACGGTCTCCGTCAATCGGACCAGCGCGCTTTTGCTTGCCGCGTAGGCGGAAAAATTGGGGCGGCAGCTCGCAGCGCCACCGCCGGAGAGATTGATGATCTTCCCGCCGCCGCGGGCGCGCATGGGTGGGATCGCCAGTTGCATCATCCGCGCCGCCGCGAAAAGATTGACGTCGAAGACGGCCCGCCATTGCTCCCAAGAGTTGCCTTCAAAACGGCCGATCGGCCCCTGAATCGCGGCGTTGTTTACGAGAATGTCCAGGCCGCCAAAGTCGCTCAGGACTTGGGTGATCAGGCGGTCCGCCTCGGCATCGTTACCCAGGTCAGCGGCAAAATAGATGACGCGTTGCGCTGTCGTCGCTCGTTGCTCGGCCAATTCTCGCGCAACCGTTTGCAGATCGGCCTCATTGCGCGCGGAGATGGCGACATGGGCGCCGTCGCGGATGAATCGCCGCGCGATGTCCATGCCCAGGCCTCGACTTGAGCCGGTGATCAACGAGAATTTGTTTGCTAAAGAGCCCGTCATTATTCACGAAGACTGTCACGCTGAGTCGCTAGCTGCCATCGGCATGCCCACGCGGTGAGAAAACGGCGGCATGCCCACGCGGCGAGAAAACGGCGGGCAGTGCCCGCCCTACGATTAAGTGCGGCGCGTAGGGCGGGCACTGCCCGCCGCATTTTCGGAGCAGATACTCGAAAGCCTGGCCCGTTCTCGTGAGCCGGCCAGATGCTTCGGAATACCTCAGCTCAGCATGACGATCCCTTTATCGCTAGCGCCATCTTGTATTCGGACATCACTCCCGCGACTCAAGAAGCCACGGGCTGGCCAGCAGATAATCAACCGTCTTCAACACACCTTGCCGAATCGAAAGCGTCGGCCGCCAGCCTAGCGCGCGGAGCTTGGTTGCGTCGAGGAAGATGAAGGGGCTGTCGCCGATCCATCCGCGCTCGCCGCCGGTGTAGTCGCGTTTTGGGTTGACGCCCAGGCGCTGGCTGATCCAGCCTAGCGAATCGTCCACCGTGCAATACTCATCTGCGCCCAGGTTAAAGATGTTGACCGGCAACTCGGCCTTGTCGATGACGGCGAGCATCGCGCTGACGCAATCCTGAACATAAAGGTAGCTCTTGCGCTGGCGGCCATTGCCGAGCACCTCAATGCGGGCCGGGTCGGCGCGGAGCTTGCGCACGAAGTCGAAGACATGGCCATGCGAGTATCGCTCGCCAAGAATCGAGACGAAGCGAAAGATATAGCCCCGGAAATCGAATGCCGCGCAGTAGGAGCTGATCAAACCTTCGCCGGCAACTTTACTGGCGGCGTACAGCGAGGTTTGCACGGGGAAGGGACAGGTTTCCGGCGTCGGGAAGAGACCGGGCTCTCCATAAACCGAACCCGTCGAAGAAAAGGCGATCCGCCGAATGTCATTCAGTCGCATCGCCTCGAGAACATTATGCGTGGCGATCGTGTTCTGCTCCAGATCGCGGCGGGGATGATCGGGGCCAAAACGCACGTCGGCGTTGGCCGCCAGATGGAAGACGAAATCGTGGCCTTTAATGGATTCGCATAATCTGGCGCAGTCGAGGGTATCTCCTTCGACGAGCCGAAAGTCGCGATGTTGCAGCGCGCCATCAAGAAATCGGCGCTGGCCGGTGGAGAAGTTATCGTACGCCGTGACCTGGCATCCGGCCGCAAGCAACCGATCGGCGAGATTGCTGCCGATGAACCCCGCGCCGCCGGTGATGAAGCATCGCTGCATGCCGCTTACTCCCGCGCCACGGCCGGCGGCCGGCCGTGGAACTCATCGATCGAATTACGAGCGCTCATCGAATGTGTGTGCCTGGAACCCGGGTCACTCACCGACTCATTGAGTCGGCGGCTCAAGCGGCGAGCGATGAATATTGCGAGTCGTCTTCTGTTCTCGGACCTTGAGCGTCGCTGAGGTCATATCGCATCCGCCGAATCCGCAGCAGTTCACGGGCATTTCGCCAAGTGCCGGTGATCGGGTGGTAGCGGCTGTCGCCGTCGTCCCACCAGCGGACGCCGACCTCCTTCACCTTCATCTCCAGCAGCATTGCCAGCCGCAGAATCTCGACGTCGAACATGTATCCATCGATCCGCTGCAAGCTAAAGAGCCGTTTCGCCGCCGCGTGCGTGAAGAATTTGAACCCGCACTGCGTATCCCGGATGCCGCGGAGGCCGACGAGATTGCTCATCACCAGCGAAAACGCGCGCGAGCCAAGCCGGCGATAGATCGGTTGGCGGATTTGAATCTCCGCATCCGCGACCTTTCGCGAGCCGATCACCACGTCAAAGCCGCGATTAAACCAAGGCAAAAGCTTGTCGATTTCATCGATCGGCGTTTTGTAGTCGGCATCGATGAAGCCGACGATGTTGCCCGCCGCCAGACTAATCCCCTCCCGAACCCCCCGCCCTTTGCCGCGGCGGTGTGGTGAGCCGATCACTTTGAATCGCGAATCTCCCGAGGCGTATCCAGCCGCGAGCTTGCGGGTATCATCCTCGCCGTCGGCGGAAACGATCAATTCATATTGGATCGATCGCATTTCCAGGAAGGCGCGGATGCGCGTTAAGGTATTGACGATCGTGGCCGCCTCGTTGTAGGCGGGAACGATAATGCTGAGAAAAAGTGGTGATGTGGCCGACATATCGCAATATGTATCGGCTGGAAGCCAGCCGCGCCCCGCGTATGATTTGAGGCCGCCATGGTCGATGCCAACCTGATCCCGCAATCGGTGCAGACAATTCTGGTAACCCGGCTGGATGGAATGGGCGATATCGTTCTTGGAACGATGTTGTTATCGGCCCTTCATCGCCGCTGGCCGGGCGCATACATCAAAATGCTGGTGCGGCCGGGAATGGAATCAGTCTCGGCGATCATGCCCAAATGGGTGAAGCTCATCCGCCTGCCCTTCGACCAGCGCCGGCCAATCTCCAACAACGACCAGTTGATCGCCGACCAGATCCGCGCGGCTTCGGAAGATTGCCAGGCCGATCTGACGATCATCGGCGAATTTAATCGCGACTGGGTCAGCGAGATCATCGCCGCCATGAGCGAGGCAGACCTGGTGCTCGCCTTCGACGGCCCCAGCGGCGCGAACATCAACAACCGCGGCGTGCGCGATCTGCTGGAGGTCGGGCTGCCGGACAATATGCAGCTTGTCCATGCCGAGATCGGCTGGCGCGAGTCGGCAAAATATGCCGCGATGATCCATGCCTTGGGGATGGAGCCGCGTGCGTATGTGCCGGGCGGGCTTGTCATCCGGCCCGAAGATCAGACGATCGCCCAAACGCTTTGGCCGCAGATCGGAATTCGTGCTGCCGAATCGCTGGTTGTTTTTCCCGGCAACGGCGAAGGCGCGCTTCGCACCCTTCCGGCCGCGATTTGGAAGAGATGGATCGACCATTTGTGTCAATCATTTCCGGTATTGCTGCTGGGAAGCGAGAAGGACGGGCCGGTGATCGATGCGATTGCCGCGGGTGGATTGCCCGAACGCGCCAAGCGCCTGCTGCTTCCATTGCCGCACGTCGGGGTGATGGGCGCGCTAATCGAAAGCGCCGCGGCTTTCATTGGCGCCGATACCGGACCGATGCACGTTTCGGCAATTCTCGGCAAGCCCACGCTCGGTGTTTTCGGCGGGGGCAATGGAACAGAGCGATTTCTCCCCACCGGCCCCAGGGCCGCGGCGGCACGCATGCAGCTCAGCTGCTTCGATTGTCAATGGCTCTGCCCATTTGACGAGCGGCTCTGCCTGACCCGCATTCCAGTCGAGGCGCTGATCGAAACCGGCGACGCGTTTTTGGCCAGCTTTCTTGGCGGCTCACAGAACGCCGATCCTCTTTCGCCGCGCATCTTTGACCTGGCACCGCCGTCCGAATTGCCGAACGTCATTCTCGGCGCGCTGATGCGGCAAAACCGTCACTTGAATCGCTTCAATCATGAAGTGATCGAGCACCACGATTTCCTGGCGCGCGTCAATCAGGATCGCCAGGGTCGCATCCAGGAAATGGGCGATGCACTGGGCCATATCACCAACATCCTCGCGGAAATGACGCGGCAAAATCGTGCGCAGGATGAATCGATCGCATATCTCAATCGCATTCTCGCGGACATGACGCGATTTAATACGGCGCGGGATGAAGCAATCGGGCACAATAATAATGTGATTGCCGACATGAGCCGCCAGAACGCCGCTCGGGATGAGGCAATCGGACATAACAACAGGGTCATAGCCGACATGAGCCGCCAAAACGCCGCGCGCGATCAGGCGATCGCGCAGCTTCACGCCGCCATCAATGAGTTGGTCGGGCGGCACAAAGTGCAGCCGTTGACGGCTGCTCCGCGGAAGTAATTATTTACCGATCGCTGTGAAAATCCCACGTATGAGCGCCTCGTTCCCAGCCAACAGTGAGAAGCACGCCGGCCCAAATCGCGGCGAGGATGCGACCAACGCTCCGATCCTGCAGAAAATGCGCGGGCCGCGCCAGATCCGTTGGTACTGACGACGAAGTCCATGCGCCTGAAATGATCGGCCTCCGTTCATCACCGCCTCCGCGGCCAGTTCGGCGCTGCGCAGGCCCAAAGCCATGCCTTCGCCGCCAATGGGATCAACCGCTGCCGCGGCGTTGCCGATTGGGATGACGCCCGGCGGCCAGTTCGGCCTGACGCCAAATCGCGGCAGCGGCGACGCGATCCACGGCGAGATGCGCGTCGCGCCGGCGATCTTCCATCGCAAGCGCGGCTGCTCGCGCAGCATTTGCTCGAAGAGTTTTTCGATATCGCCACCACACTGACGCAGCCGCGCGGCGCTGATGCTGTAGGCGGAATTCCAGCGGCCGTCTTCAATCGGCGCGAATCCGCCGTAGCAGCCGTCGCAGCCAAAAAGATCGATCGTGTCGCGCTCGCCGGAGTAGCCGGTCCAATGCGATTTGATGCCCAGAAGCTGCGTCGATTTGGGGCGGCCAAGCGCCAGCGCGGATTTGCCGTCGGCGACAAAAGCGTATGAAGCATGAATCGTTTCGGTCGAATTAGTCTGCAAATCTCGGACGGCGACGCTCGCAGCGCGAGCGTCCGATTTGATCGACTCGCATCGCGCCGGCTGGCGAATGATAGCGCCGGCTTTGCGGGCTTCGTCGAGCAGGAATGAGTCGAGCAATTGCCGCGAGATGCCGAGCATAGCGCGCGGCAAATCGAGATTCACCGACTGGCCATCGGTGCAATAGATATTCGCCTTGCGAATCCAGACAGCGCCCCGCTGGAGCAGCGGCTCCAGCAGGCCAAGCCGATCAAGCACCTCGACACCCATCGCGCCCAGCGATTCGCCGCAGACTTTATCGCGAGGGAAACGGTGCTGCTCGATGATGGTGACGTTCCATCCGGCTCGGGCGAGCAGCAGAGCCGCCGCCCCTCCCGCCGGCCCGGCGCCGATGACGATCGCGTCGCGCATTGCTGCGCGCGACAAATTCGACGCCTTCTTTTCCCCCTCCTCCGGTACTCCGGGGGAGGGCTGGGGTGGGGGCTGTCTAGAAGGAGCGATGTGCGCGAATGGCCTCCACCCTGACCCTCCCCCGGAGTACCGGAGGAGGGGATCAGATTCGTCGCCGGATTTATTATGCATCCCGCGCATCGCGGCATTATAGCGCTCCCTTTCCATTCGGTTGATTTGTTCGTAACCTCAGCCGCCATGGATTCTGTTGCCAGCTCGGGCATGCCGCAGGCGGCGGCGCCGGTTCTTCAAGTGATCGATTATCACAAGATGTATCTCGACACCGTTGCTGTGGCGGGGCTGAGTTTTGAGATCTGGCCGGGGCAGATTCTCGGTTTGCTTGGGCCCAACGGCGCGGGAAAGACCACGACAATGCGGGCGATCAGCGGCATCATTCCGCCGACGCGCGGCAAGCTGATCGTCGCCGGCCGCGACGTCGCGGCCGATCCTGTCGGTGCCAAGAGCCAGTTGGCGTATGTGCCGGATGATCCCAAGCTTTTCGACACGCTGACGGTTTGGGAACATCTGGAATTCAACGCCGCCGCTTACCGGATTGCCGATTGGAAACCGTCGGCGGAAAGACTGCTCCAGCAATTTGAGCTGACCGAAAAGCGCGACACGGTGTCCCAGGATCTATCGCGCGGCATGCGCCAGAAGGTCGCGATCTGCTGTGCCTACCTGCATGAGCCCAAGGCAATCCTCTTCGACGAGCCAATGACCGGGCTCGACCCGCGCGGCATCCGCACGCTCAAGGAATCCGTGTTGCAACGCGCCCAAGCCGGAGCGGCAATCCTCATCAGCTCGCACTTGCTTGCCCTCGTCGAAGATCTCTGCACCAATCTGCTGATCCTGCACCTTGGCCGCAGTTTGTTTTTCGGAAAAATGGAAGACGCGCGAACCGCCTTCACGGCGGTCGATCAGGATAATTCGCTGGAGGAAGTGTTCTTCCGAGCAACAGAATCGCGAGCGATTCAATGAAGAAACAGTTGCCAGTTTTCAGTTGCCAGTTGCCAGTGAATGCAAATGCAATTGCGTTTTCTGTCTTCTCTGGCAACCGGCAACTGGCAACTGGTAACTAGATGACGCCGCTATTCAAACTCATCCTCCTCCAGTTCAACGGCTTTTTCCGCCGCGCGCTGCGCGGCGCGAGTGGCGCGAAGCGCGTGGTCTTCTTTACCGTCGGCGCGGTGCTGCTGGTTTGCTGGCTGGTGGCGGTTGTTGCCAGCGCGATGGGAAGCGGGCACTCCAAACCAGAAGAGGTGCGGCTGGTGATGCCGCTGGCGCTCCTCGGAGTCTGCCTGATCACGATCATCACATCCGCCGGCGATAAAGCGATCGCATTCACGCCCGGCGAGGTGGATCAGCTTTTCCCCGGCCCATTCACGCGGCGGCAGCTTCTGGTTTACAAGCTGCTCAAGAGCGCACTGGCTTCTGTGTTAACCGGACTGATTCTGTCCGCGGCACTGCTCAAGCACGCGCAGCGATGGCCGGCCTGCTTCGTCGGCGTGTTTCTTGCCTTGATGTTCGTGCAGTTCTTCAGTATCGCGGCGGTGCTCGTCGGCCAGACGCTCGGAGCGGCGGCTTACAGCAAAGCGCGGAAGATCGTCCTGGGGCTGGTGATTGTCGGCGCGGTCGTCGCGGGGCGGATGTGGATGGGCCTGGGATCAAACGGCGCGGGAGTGAAGGAAATCGCCCTCCAGTTTCACGCGTCGCGAGTTGGGCGGGCGATCCTGGCGCCGCTACAACCGTTTGGGGAAGCGATTACCGCCACCAGCGCCGGTCAGCTCTTCAAGTCGGCGACTTACGCGATCTTTCTCATTGCCGCGATGTTCGGAATTATCCTCGTTCTCGACGCGAACTACCTCGAGGCGGCGATGGTCGCCAGCGAACGGCGCTACGCGAAGATTCAGAAGATGCGGCGCGGCTCGCTCCTCACCGGCGTCGGCGCCAGCAAGCAGGCAAGCTGGCGCGTGCCGCAATTTCCCTGGGCGCGCGGGGCGGGGCCGATCGCCTGGCGGCAGGCGACCAACGCGCTGCGCAGCTCGCGCGGGTTGATCCTACTTCTGCTAATCGTCGCGATTGCAGCCGCCCCGCTGCTTCTTTCAGGAGCAAGCGGCAAGAAGGTGCTTGCGCCCGCCATCGGCATCATCGTGTGGCTGACGTTCTTCACCTCGAGCATGCTCAACTTCGACTTTCGCGGCGATGTCGATCAGATGGACACGCTTAAGGCCCTGCCGATCAGCGCGATCGCGATGGCGCTCGGCCAGTTGGTCACGCCGGTGTTGGTCATGAGCGGGCTGCATGTGGTGATGCTGGCCTGCCTCGCCCGGGTGACGGGCTACAGCCCGCGCAATCTTGCGCTGATCGCATTGATGATCGTGCCGTTCAACGCGCTGCTCTTCTGTGCCGAGAATCTGGTCTTCCTGCTTTTCCCAACGCGGCCGGCGGCGGCATCGCCGGGCGATCTGCAAATCCTCGGCCGCAAGTTTGTCTTCCTGCTTTTCAAAAGCGCGATCATTCTAATCTGCGCAGCGATCGCCGGCGCGCTGGCAACCGTCGCCGGAGTCATAAGCGGCGGATCGATCCCCCTCATCGGCGGAATCATTTGGACGACGGTCGCAGCCGAATGTATCGGATTACTTTTCGGGATCGCGTGGGCGTATCAGAAGTTTGATCCGAGCGTGGATACACCGGCTTGACAGGTTTCGAGTTTCAGGATGATACGGTCGTTTCACGACCAAGCGTTATTCCAACGCCGCTAAGTGATCGTCATGCTGAGGTACTCCGAAGCATGACGATCATTTCAGAACTTTAATTGTTGCTGTAGAAAATCCCCAGCGTGCTTACTCGCGCACTCCCGCATGCGGCTGGCCGAGCGAATCATTTACCGCCTCGCCCAAATCTGAGAGTTGAAACGCTGCCTTGTGGAATACGTAATGAACGCCCAATTCACGCGCTCGGTTGACGGTCACCCCGGATGGCAATGCCGTTAAAACGATCACGGGGATGGACGACCACCGCAGGTAACAGCGGATCACTTCCAGAAAGCTGACGCCGTCCATTTCCGGCATGAGCAGATCGAGCACGACGACATCCGGCGTGTGAGTCACCAGTGCCGCGAGCGCTTCCCGCCCATTGGGAACAGAGCGCACCGTGTGGCCGTCCCGCGCGAGGAACCGCGATAGCACGTCGCAGCCATCGCTTTCATCATCAACAACTAAAACATCTGCCACGATTGTCACGCTACACGGTTTGGGCAAGTTTGTGAGCGCGGAAAATCCTCGCTCGCCAGAAAAATCGCTGGTACAGTCTGGGCGTCCTCATGCATGTCCCCACCCACCTTATGTCCGGCTGGTGTATCGGCAACCTTTTCCGCATTTCCGGGCGGGAAAGGCTGATGTGCATGGTTGCGGCGAGCATGGCCGACTTGGACGGGCTTTCGCTTCTCGGTGGCAGCGATGCCTACATGAACTACCACCACAAGATCTGCCATAACACGCCGTTTGGTATAGCCGCCTGCGTTTTGCTTTCGGTTTTGTCAGGCCGAAGACTTGGCGCGTTCATCCTCTATCTTGCGCTCTTTCATCTTCATTTGCTGATGGATTTCTTTGGCTCCGGCCCAGGCTGGGGAATATTTTACTTCTGGCCCTTCTCGCAATGGTCGGCGGACAACTGGCGTTACAGTTGGGAATTCAGCTCCTGGCAGAACACAACCACGGCAGCAGTCTTCCTGATCTGGACGATCGCAATCGCAATCGTGCGCGGGCGCACGCCGCTGGAAGTGCTGATGCCGAATCTGGATCGGCAGTTGGTCGAATGGTTTCGGCGACGGGTGGGATGGAAGGATCGCTTCGAGCCGAAGATCACAGCTTCGCAGAATTGCGAACCGTAGGGTGCGCTTCAGCGCACGCCGTTCGCATATCGAGATTTCCGCGTGTGCTGAAGCACACCCTACGGAAGCACGTCGAAGAGGGCTATATGAATATCATCTGGATATATCGCAACCAAATCGCATCTCTGGCCTTTACGATTCTCATCCTTGCAAATGCATTGCAACTGCACGCCGCCGATCCCGCGATCCTCAAAACCGAATTCATCTTCGAAACCGCGCCATTCAAATCGTGCCACGCTTCGACGATTGTTGAATCGACCGGCGGGCTTGTCGCCGCGTGGTTTGGGGGAACGCGCGAAGGGGCAAGCGACGTCGGTATTTGGCTTTCACGATTGGAGAACGGTTCCTGGAGCGCGCCGGTGCAAGTTGCCAGTGGAGCCGATGCGGACGGTAAACCGCTTCCGTGCTGGAACCCCGTGCTATTCCAACCTGTCGGCAAGGATTTGCTACTGTTTTACAAAGTCGGCCCGAGTCCGAGCACATGGTGGGGCAAGATGATGAGTTCCTCGGACTCCGGCAAAACCTGGTCCCCGCAGCGCCGGCTGCCGGAGGGGATTCTCGGGCCGATCAAGGACAAGCCGGTGGCGCTGTCGGATGGCACACTACTGTGCGGCTCAAGCACCGAAGGCCCTGATGGCTGGCGCATTCACATCGAACGCACGATGGATTTGGGCAAAACGTGGTTGGCAACCCCGCCGCTGAACGATGGCAGAAGAATCGGCGCGATTCAGCCGACGATTCTGGTTCATCACGATCCGGATTCGATTCAGATTCTCTGCCGCACGCGACAGGGAAGGATATACGACGCCTGGTCAAAGGATGCCGGCCAAACCTGGAGCGCGATGGCTCCGACGCCGCTCCCCAATCCCAACAGCGGCATCGACGCCGTCCAGCTTCGCGATGGCCGCTCGCTAGTCGTCTATAACCACACCCCGCGCGGCCGAAGCCCGCTGAATCTCGCCATCTCCGAAGACGGAAAGAGTTGGAAGAGCGGCCCGATTCTGGAAACCGAGCCGGGCGAATTCTCATACCCGGCGATCATTCAAGCCGCCGACGGCATGGTCCACATCACCTACACCTGGAAGCGAGAAAAAGTGCGGCATGTCGTAATCGACCCGGCAGTTGCAAGCCGGGGCTGCGATCCAATAACTGAGATGCCGCGTCCCGACCGCATTGCCGGGGCGATGAAACGTGAAAACGTGAAACGTGACAGCCACGTGAGCCGTCTGTCACCTTTCACGTCTTCACGTTTCATATCCAACCTGCAGATCCGCGAACGCTGCGAAACCCGCTAACGTTGCCTGTCGGCATCATCCCGCGCATTCCCACCCGCCTAAGCGATAATTCACGGCTCCGAAGCAATTGACGTCCGATAATCGCGATCGGCGATTGCGCGCATTGACTGAGGTGCTGAGTCCGGATAAAACTTGCAGTTGTTATAGATCGACCGGATGGGACTGGCGGCTTGAATCTTTCGCCGCCGGGCTGTGGTGGCTGTGATACGTTTGCCCACCACCGGACGCAACGGACTTGCGGCCGTCGGCTTGACCCAACATGATCAGCCTACTTTCAAACCTCCTGCTCTCCCGCAAGACCAACCGACTTGTATCGTTTGCTTTGGCGGCTCTGGCTATTGCCCAGTTTGGCGCCATTCGATTTCAGCCGGCCATCAAGGCCGAACATGTTCACGGCCCCGCGGCCATCGAAGAAGCCAAGCCGGCTGATGTTGAACTGATGCACGATGCCCCGGTCGCGGCCCCCGTTGTCTCGTCCACCATCGCGAAGACCCAAAAGTCCCGCACCATCCGCATGCAGGTGACGGCATACTGCCCCTGCAAGCGCTGCTGCGGCCCCACCGCCCAAGGCCTGACCGCCAGCGGCCGCGCGATTTCCTACAACGGCGGGCAATTCGTCGCCGCCGACACGCGGGTCTTGCCGTTCAACACGAAGCTGATTATCCCCGGCTATGCCTCAGATAAGCCCGTCCAAGTCATCGACCGCGGCGGCGCGATCAAGGGCAACCATATCGATCTGTTCTTCCCCACCCACGACCAGGCCCGCCAGTGGGGTGTGAAGTGGGTGCAGGTCACCGTGCTCGAATAACTACAATCGCCAATCGATTTCGCCGCGCCCCGTTACTTTGAGGGCTGAGTTGATCCGCGAAAACGGACGGCTGCCGAAGAAGCCGTTGCGCGCGGACAGGGGCGATGGATGTGCTGATTTGATGATCGTATGCCGCGCCGAGTCGATCAGCGGCTCCTTCTTCTGTGCGTACCCACCCCAGAGCACGAAGACAACCGGCTCCGCTTTCTCGTTCACCTTCCGAATGATCGCATCGGTAAACCGTTCCCACCCACGCCCCTTGTGCGAGTTGGCTTCATGCGCCCGAACCGTCAGCACGGCATTGAGCAAAAGCACCCCCTGATCCGCCCAGCGCGTCAGACAGCCGCTCTTTGGCGCATCGATCCCCACATCCGATTTCAGCTCCTTGAAGATGTTTAAAAGCGAGGGCGGAAATGCTGACCCCTCGCGCACCGAAAAACAAAGCCCATGTGCCTGGCCGATATCGTGATATGGATCCTGCCCGAGCATCAGCGCACGCACCTTCGAATGAGGAGTGTGCGCCAGCGCGGCGTAAACATCCTCATCGGCCGGAAAAATCTGACGCTCTCGTCGCTGGGTAGCAACATATGCAGCTAGTTCTTGAAAATAAGGTTGACGAATCTCGTCGGCGAGGATGGTGCGCCAATCGCCGGGGAGATCGGTCAGGGAGTGTCCGGTCGAGCTCATGCTGCACATGCTATGCCTGTCGTCGGTTGCTGAAGGTCGCTGGTAGCGATTGGAGAATCCGTGCCCTCGCCTCAGGCTCGTACACGGC
>DATBDZ010000322.1:0-32036 GCA_036276235.1 Humisphaera sp.
ATGGCGTGGTCATCTCCACCGCGCGGATGAATCGCGTACTCGCGATTGACCTGGAGAATCGCGTCGCGCACGTGGAGGCGGGCGTGCGAAATGTGCAGCTTTCGGAAGCGGTGGCACAGTTGCCCGGCGGGGCGGCTTACCACTTCGCGCCGGATCCTTCCAGCCAGCGCGCCAGCACGATCGGCGGAAACGCCGCCACCAATGCGGGCGGCGTGCATACCCTCAAAGATTTCGTTTCCTCGAATCATGTGCTGGGGATGGAGATGGTGCTCACCGACGGCTCAGTCGTCGAGGTCGGCGGGCGAAATGGATGCACTCAGGCGGCTGATTTTGATCTGCCGGGCCTGATCTGCGGCTCAGAGGGAACGTTCGGCATCATCACGCGCCTCTGGGTGCGGCTCGCTCCCAAACGGGAATCGTTCCGCACAATGACGGCGATGTTTTCCAGCTCCACCGACGCTTGTAACGCCGTCAGTGACATCATCGCCAGCGGCGCGCTGCCGGCGGCGATGGAGATGATGGATGGCCGCATGGTGCAGGTCATTGAAGACGCCTATCACCTGGGATTTCCGCCTGAGGCGCAGGCGTCGCTACTTATCGAAATCGATGGTATCGAAGCGCTGCTCGATCGGCAGATGCAGGAGATATTGGAGGTCTGCCGCAAGAATAACGCGATTCGCATCGACACTTCTTCGGATACCGCGACGCGCGCCAAAATGTGGAAAGCGCGGAAGTCCGCGTTCGGTGCGATCGGGCGCATCAGCCGAAGCGTCTGTACGCAGGATGCATGCGTGCCGCGAAGCATGTTGGCGCAGGTACTGGCCAGGATCGGCGAAATCGGCCGCGATTTCGGCCTGGACATCAACAACGTCTTCCACGCCGGCGACGGCAACATCCACCCAATCTTCCTCTACGACGATCGCGACGAAGCCCAGGTGCAAAACGTCCTGCGCGCCGCGGAAAAGGTCCTCGAATACTGTATCGACATCGGCGGCACCATCACCGGCGAGCACGGGGTCGGCGTCGAAAAAATCCATTTGATGCCGAGGCAATTCGATGAGCCGACGCTCAGGCAATTCGAGCGGATCAAAGAGGCTTTTGATCCCGGCGAGCGCATCAATCGGGGAAAGCTGATTCCGACGAAGTCGCTCGAAGTGACGTTGCTGAAGCCTGGGCGGAATGTGCCGCAATAGCAGCCCGCCGAGGCGAAAAAGATGGCGGGATAAATCCCGCCCTACGGCAATGCAAGCGTCGCGCTCAGAACCCTCTCCCCTGACTTCGACGAGCTCAGTCGAGTCGTACTCAGGGGAGAGGGCAGTGTGAGGGGACGGTGATTTGCGGTATGGCGTCGTTCGCAAGTCTGCGCGTCCGTCCCCTCACGCCATCCCTCTCCCCTGAGTACAGGGGAGAGGGAGAAAACGCCGCCCGCGCCAAAGCGCTGTAGGTTGGGTGTACTCGCCGACGATCTTCCGCTCGTGGTGGGCGAGTACACCCACCCTACACGAGTCAATCCTACTTCGGCGAACTCTTCCCGCCCGTCTTTTCCAGCAGATGAATCCCCTCGATCGACATCATTTTGTCGATCGCCTTGCACATGTCGTAGATCGTGAGTGCCGCCACGCTGACTGCCGTCAGGGCTTCCATCTCTACGCCGGTCTTGGCGTTGATTCGGGTTGTGGCCTTGATGCGCAGCCGCACGGGTTTGTGATTCTGCGGCTCAAGCTCAGGAAGATCAAATGCGATCTCGACGCTCTCGAGCGGCAGCGGATGGCAAAGCGGAATCAGTTCGCCGCACCGTTTGGCGGCCATGATGCCGGCGATGCGCGCGGTGCCGAGCACCTCGCCCTTGGGGACTTGCTCATCAGCGATCGCGCGCAGCGTGGCGGATTGCAAAACGATAAACCCCTCGGCAATCGCCTGCCGCGCGGTGATCGGCTTGTGGCCGACATCGACCATCCGCGCCTGCCCTTGTTCATCCAGATGCGTCAGTTTTGATTGGGCCATGGTTTGTGCGATTGTACTACGCTTGCCGCAGTTGGGTTATATTGGGGCAGTTGAGCTGAAAGATGGATCGGCGGGCCGCTCAAGTCACGATTATCGCCTGGAGTCGTACTGAATGAATCTTCTTCGCTTCGCACTTCGGCGGCCGATTTCGCTGATTGTGCTGGTGCTGGCAGTGGTCGGCGTCGGGACGCTGGCGCTGCTGCGCATGCCGCGCGATGTGTTTCCAGATCTGGGCGTGCCGGTGCTATACGTCGCGCAGCCTTACGGCGGCATGGACCCCGCGCAGATGGAAGGGTTCATCGTCAATTATTACGAATATCACTTCCTCTACATCAACGGCATTGAGCACGTCGAAAGCAAATCGATCCAGGGCGTGGGGCTGATCAAGCTGCAATTCCATCCCGGCACCAATATGGCGCAGGCGATGGCGGAAACGGTTTCCTACGTGAACCGTGCCCGCGCTTTTATGCCGACTGGCGCGGTGCCGCCATTTGTGATGCGGTTTGATGCGGGTAGCGTGCCTGTCGGTTATCTGGTGTTTTCGGATGAAACCGGCAAGCTGCAGCTCAAGGATTTGCAGGATGCCGCGCTGTTCAAAGTGCGGCCGCTTTTTGCAACTTTGTCCGGCGTTTCGGCGCCGCCGCCGTTTGGGGGAAGCCCGCGATCGGTCGTCGTCAGCGTCGATCCGGATCGGCTCCGCGCGTTTAACATGAGCCCGCAGGAAGTCGTCGCCGCCGTTGCGAAGGGGAACACGATCAGCCCATCCGGCAATATCCGTATCGGCGACATGATGCCGATGGTGCCGGTCAATTCCGTTGTGTCCGACGTGAAAAAGCTCGGCGACGTGCCGATCCGATTTGATGGTACGCGAACCGTTTTCATCCGCGATGTCGCGACCGTCGAGGACTCCGCTGACATCCAAACCGGCTACGCAATCGTCAACGGGCGGCGAACGGTCTACATCCCCGTCACCAAGCGTGCCGATGCCTCGACGATGTCGGTCGTGGGCCTGGTGAAGCAGAATCTTCCCAAATTTCAGGAAGCCGTGCCGAGCGGCGTGAAGGTCAGCTATGAATTCGATCAATCGCCGTACGTAACGCGCGCGATCTCGGGGTTGAGCCAGGAGGGCTTGCTGGGCGCGGTGCTGACGGGCGTGATGGTGCTGCTTTTTTTGCGCGACTGGCGCAGCGCGCTGGTCGTGGTCTTGAACATTCCACTCTCCCTGATGGCAGCCGTCGTCGCGCTGTGGGTCTGCGGGCAGACGATCAACCTGATGACGCTCGGCGGTCTCGCGCTGGCGATCGGTATTCTTGTAGACGAGGCCACCGTCACGATCGAAAACATTCACTCCCATCTGGCGCGCGACGGGAACCTTGCGCTTGCGGCGCGCAACGCGACCTTGGAAACCGCCGTGCCGCGATTGTTGGCGATGCTGTCAGTATTGGCGGTGTTCATTCCCGCACTCTTCATGCAGGGAGCCGCCCGGAGCTTGTTTGTGCCGCTTTCATTGGCCGTGGCGTTTTCGATGGTGGGATCGTACCTGCTCTCCAGCACGCTCGTGCCCGTGCTGTCAATCTGGGTGCTCAGCGCGCGGCATGGCGAGCGATTGCGCGAAGGCGGAATCTTTCACCGCGCGCAAAATGCTTATGGGAAACTCGCCGCAGGTTTGGTGGCGATGCGCTGGGTTCTGATTCCGATCTACCTCGCGGCGGCTGTCGCAGTCATCTTCTTCCTGGGCCGCGCGCTTGGTCGCGAGATATTTCCGATCGTTGATGCCGGACAGTTTGAGCTTCGCCTGCGAGCGCCGGCGGGATCGCGCATCGAGCATACCGAAGCTCTCGCCCAGCAGGCGCTGGACATCATCGCGCGCGACGTCGGCAAGCAAAACGTTGTGCTTTCGATGGGCTACGTCGGCGTGCAAAATCCCGCCTATCCCGTGAACACGATTCATCTCTGGACCAGCGGCTCTGAAGAGGCAGTTCTGCAGGTTCAGCTCAAATCCAAGAGCGGAATCCGTGTCGCGGATTTGCAGGAACAGCTTCGCAAAGATTTGCCCAGAGAGCTTCCCGGCGTGCGACTGAGCTTCGAGCCAAGCGATATCGTCAGCCGCGTCATGAGCTTTGGCGCGCTAACACCGATCGAGATCGCCGTTGGCGGGAAAAACTTCGCCGGCGCGCGGCAATTCGCGCAAGCCTTCGGCGAGCGGCTCGCGCAAACGCCGACACTGCGCGATGTGCAGATTCAGCAGGAATTGGATTACCCGGCGATCAAGGTCGATGTGGATCGCACCCGCGCCGGCGTGCTGGGCGTGACGGCGGCGGATGTTACACAATCGCTCGTGGTCGCCACCTCCTCCAGCCGCTTCACCGCCGCCAATTTCTGGGCTGATCCCGCTACAGGCGTAGGATATCAGGTGCAGGTGCAGGTGCCGATCCAGCGGATGAACTCCATCGAAGACGTTAAAAACATTCCGATCCTCAATGGAACTGATAGTCAACTCGATTTGCGAAACGTCGCCGACGTCGGCACCGGTACGGTGCTGGGAGAATATGACCGCTACAACATGCAGCGGATGTTTACGCTCGGTGCCAACATAAGCGGCGAAGACCTGGGCCGGGCCGCCGATCGCGTGAACTCGGTCCTCACGCAAATGGGAACGCTTCCCAAGGATGTGAATGTCACGCTGCGCGGGCAGGTTGCGCCGATGCGTGAGCTGTTTGGCGGCTTGCAGCTTGGGCTGCTTGCCGCAATCGTCGTGATTTTCCTGCTGCTGGCGGCCTACTTTGAATCATTTCGTCTGTCGCTGGCAATCGTGCTGACGATACCGGCGGTCGTTGCAGGTGTCGTGCTCGCGCTACATTTGACCCACACGACGCTCAACATCCAATCGTTCATGGGCGCGATCATGGCGATCGGCGTTGCGGTCGCCAACTCGATCCTGCTGGTGACATTCGCCGAGCGAAATCGGATCGATGGACAAAACTCGATTCAAGCAGCCGTCAGCGGCGCGAGCGGCCGCCTGCGGCCGATCCTCATGACCAGCTTCGCAATGCTCGCCGGTATGGCGCCAATGGCCAGTGGCCTCGGCGAAGGCGGTGCACAAACCGCGCCACTCGGTCGCGCCGTGATCGGCGGATTGATCGGCGCGACCTGCGCCACGCTGCTGATTCTCCCTGCGATCTTCGCGATCCTTCAGCCAAGCGGCGCGCGCAAATCTTCGTCGCTCGATCCGACCGATGAACAGAGCCGCCATTTTGCGGGGCAGGAGAACGCGTTGCAGCTTAATTGAAGGGAATGAGTCGATGAAGTTTCCAAGAACCAGGTGGAATTGCGCGGTGGATTCGCGGAAATTCGGCGGGCAGTGCCCGCCCTACGAGCAGGACATAGCGCGTAGGGCGGGCACTGCCCGCCGCGTCGGTCGCTCAATATTGGTGACAGGAATTTTGCTGTTCTGCTTCGCGCCGCTTCGCACCAGTAATGCCCAAATTCCCACAACCCAACCCCATAAAGTTGACCTCCCCGGTACGCTCGAGGCCTTCGAGCAGACCGACCTCTGTGCCAAAGTCGCCGGCTATCTCTCCGAAGTTCGCGTGGATATCGGCGATCACGTAAAGGCTGGCGATCTGCTGGCTAACATCGATGTTCCTGAATTGCAGAATGATCTAACGGAGGCGATCTCGCTTCACGCGGCACGGCAGAAATCGCTGGAAGCCGCCGATGCGGCGATCGAGCAGGCCAAATCGGCGCTCGAAACAGCGGAAAAGCAGCTCGACCGCTACAAGGCTGATCTGGCATTGCAGGAAGCCACGCTCAAACGCCAGGAGCAATTGTACGCCAACAAAGCCGCTACCGATCAGCAGCTTGACGAGGTGCGCAGCAAGACGGAGGTCGCGCGAGCGGAGGCGGCGGTCGCGCAGGCAAAGATCGCAGGGGCGTCGGCGGATCTGAAAGGCGCGCAGGCCAGCCGCGCCGTCGCGGCGGCGCAGGTCGATGTGGCGGCGGCCGCGATCGAGAAAGCCAGGACGTTCGTCGGCTACACAAAAATCGTCGCCCCCTTTGATGGCACCGTCACGCGCCGACTCGTCAATCGTGGCGATCTTGTACAAGCTTCGATGGCCAATCGTGCCGCGCCGCTCTTCACGGTTCAACGGCTGGATATCATCCGCGTTTTCTTCGATGTCCCCGAAGCCGATGCGGCCCTGGTGCAAATCAACGACGCGGCAACCATCAAAATCTACGGATCAGCCGTCAAACCAATCGAAGCAAAGGTCACGCGTTTCGCCCGGGCATTGAACCCACAATCCCGCACGATGCGAACGGAAATCGATATTCCCAATCCCGGCGAAAAGCTGTTGCCGGGGACGTATGCCCAGATCACGCTGCAATGCAGCGGGCCTAAGCCTTAGCGATGACGTATCACGGTTCTCTTAAATTCTTAAAATCAGCCGGGACAGATCCATGCGCATTTTGAACACACGTCTGATCACAACCGGATGCATTGCTGCTTTGTGTCTGACGGCCTGCTCCGAAAGCGAACCCGCGCACGAGGCCTCTCGTCCATCGCTCGCGCCGGCGACGCAGCCGGCTTCCGATCCGCTTCGCCTCGATTCGTCCAGCGTTCAGCCGATGTACACGACCCTTCTTGCGATCGATCTGCCGGCGGTGATGAAGGTGGCCGCGGCTCAGAACATCGACATCGAGCGGGCGAAGCAGAATGTGGTGGCGAATCGCGGCCGCTACGAGGCCAGCGTCGAAAACATCGCGCCGGTTATCGCGCCGTCATTTGCCTTCGAGCACCTGGAAGGCGTCAATCGTGCGGTCACCGGGCAGGCCGTCGCGGCGAATTTCAACTCGTATTTGCCGGCGATCGCAGCGCAATGGGTTTTGAATCCGGGAAAGGTGATTTACGACATCATCGCCTCCAAAAAGCGTTTGCAGGCATCTCAGCAGGATGAAAAGTCGATCGTTCTGGAAACGACGCGGGCGGCCGGCGTGCAATATTACGAGCTTGTGCTCGCGCAGACGAAGGTTCAGGTGGCGCGGCAGGCGGAACTGGAAGCGGAAGAACTCATCCGCATCGAGACCCTTCGTCTGACCGCCGGCACGGGTTTACCCGCCGATCAGTTGCGGGCGCAAGCCGCGCTGTCGGCGCGGCAGCAGGATCTGGCGCTGGCGTTGAATGCGTTCTATCAGGCGTCAATCAATCTTTCGCTCATCCTGCATCTGGATGCGTCGGTGACGCTGGTTCCCAGCCCGCGGGAGATTCCGCAGACGACGCTGGTGCGCGAGGATCTGACGATCGAGCAGTTGCTTGATCTTGCGATGCAGACGCGACCCGATCTCGCGGCGGCGCGCAGCTTCGCCGAGGCGGCGGGGGCTGATCGGAGCGCGACCTTGTGGGGCGGCATCGGCCCACAACTCCAGGCCGGTTACCAATACGGCGGTCTCGCGACGCACGTTTCCGGGCAGAACTCCAGCCTGCACGAGCAACAGCACGCCACAGCCAGTGTCGGCTGGAATCTTGCTCTTTCCACGTTCGGCCAGATGAAGACCGCCGGCGCGGTTGAGCAGCAATCGTTGCTGGATGTTCAGCGGCGGATGGATGAAGTCCGCGCGCAGGTCGTTCGCTCGTCGCAGGACAGCAAGACTTCATCGCAGATCGTTCCGATCGCGCGGCAGCAACTCGATGCGGCCAGTGAGGCTCTGCGTCTGGCTCAGGCGAATCTTGCCGCCGGCACGATGCTCACGCTCGATGTGCTGCAGGCCGAGGATGCCGTCAACGAAGCGCGGCTTCGTTACGCCAGCGCCGTCGCGCGGTATAACCAGGCGCAGATCAATCTGCTGGCCGCGGTCGGAAGAATCGATGCCTCGCAAGGATGAACCTTGTGTTCCCTCTTTTCGGCCGCGCAGCGGACCCCGGGCGAACCCAAGGTTCGGCCCTACCAAGGTGCCCTCAGCCCGTAGGGGTGAACCTTGTGTTCACCCTTTTTGGTCGCTCAGCGGGTGCAGGGCAAACACAAGGTTTGCCCCTACGGAGTCAGCACAATGACACGGCGAGAACTTCTGACGGTGGCAATCAGCTATTCAATCAGCTCGACGGTGACGGCGGCCGATCCGCCGACGACGCAGCGCGATCCGCAGGCGGCGTACGAGCCGCGCTCTGGGCCGGGGGAAGGGCAGAAGTTCCTCGCCAAACTCGCCGGCGAATGGGATGTCGTCAAAACGTTTCATCCGCGCAGCGGCGAGCCGTCCATCTCCAAGGGACATTGCCGCCAGGCGATGATTCATGACGGGCGGTTTCTGCAATCCGATTTCACATTTGCAGATGCCGCCGGCCAGACAACGGGGCTGGGGATTATCGGCTTCGACGCCGGCAAGTTCACCAGCTTCTGGACCGATTCCCGCGCGACGCGCATGTCGATCCGCGAAAGCGAAGAGCCGTTCGACGGCAAGCAGATCGTCCTGCACAGCAAGTCGCTGGACGACCCCAACGCCCGCAAATCGCGAACGCTGACGGTTCTCGAAGACCAAGGCCGGCGGTTGGTTCACCGCCAATTCACGGCAGGTACCGACGGCGCGGAGCGGATCGTGATGGAGCTGATGATGACTAGGATTGAAGGAAAGAAGGCGTGACTCTCATCTGGCGTGACTTTTCATCTCGACTCCGCCGCAAGCTCCCGTTAAAACAAATCCATGCCCACCAACCCCACCCGCCGGCGATTTGTGAAAGGTGCAGCGCTTGCATCGATCGCATCCGCTATTGGAATTCCCGCATCAAGCACACCCGCCGCGCTCGCGCCGATCGCGCGGGTCGGCGGGCCGCATCTTTTGCCGGCGGTGAATACTTATTCTTTTCTTGAGCTGCTCAACGCCAACTTGAAGGATTCGACCAAGGGCATCGATCTCTTTGGCGTTTGCGATTTCGCGGCGAAGCAGAATCTGTTTGCTGTGGATTTGACCGGGTATTTTTTCCCGGCATATCCGAAGCCGCCGACGGATGGCTATATTGCGCGGCTCAAGCGGCATACGCATGATCTTGGCCTGGCGATCAGCGGCACCGGCGTGCGGAATGATTTCACCGCCGCTGACAAATCCATCCGCGCCGCGGGGATTCAGATCATCAAGGATTGGATCGAAGTGGCAGCCAAGCTGGGCGCGCCGGTGCTTCGTGTCTTCGCCGATTCGCAGCCGCCTTTTAAGAGTTGGAAGGAAGCCTCGGGGAATGCCAGCCGTGAGGTGGTGGAAGCGTGGATGGCCGATGCGCTGCGCGAGTGTGCCGAGCACGCGCAGAAGTTTGGCGTGATCGTCGCCGTTCAGAATCATGGCGATTTCATTGCCAGCGGCGCCGAGCATTTGAGCCTGCTGTCGCGGGTCGATCACGAGTGGTGCGGGGCGTTGGTGGATACCGGCAAGTACATGAGCGAAGACCCGTACGCCGACATGGCGATGATGGTGCCGCACGCGGTGAATTGGCAGATCAAGGAGACATTGCGGAGCGAAACGACCTCGCCGCCGACGGATTTCCGCAAGCTCGTGGGCCTCATTCGGCAGGGGGGTTATCGCGGCTATCTACCGATCGAAACGCTGTCGATGCATCGGCAGGGGTACGATTCATTTGCCGAGGTGACGAAAGTGATCGCACAATTGCGCGAAGCAATCACCGTGACGGCGTGAGCTATTCGTCTTCGTCGAGATACGGATATTGGGGCGGACTGGCGCTGACGCGCTTCATCACGTTTGGAAACATCCCGTTGGGGTATCGTCGTCAAATGCTTTGGCATCGATCCGGTGGCTGCTCTGAAATGTTGGCGTTCATGCTCCGCGCGAGTGTGCCAAAGCCATCTGACCCACTCACCATGACAGTCTGAAGAGGGGCGCGACGCTCGGCCTGCAAATTTGGGCGAAGCCCCCACCCCGACGCGACAATCGCTAAAACGAGACTGGGAAAGCAATGCCGGTTATACTGGCGTTCGCTTCAAGGCGGAAAGTGTCGGCGGAGTTTTGACATTAAGGAGCTCGCACCATGAATTACTCCCGGGCCGCGTGTTTGGTGGTGGTGTTGCTGGCGGCACGATTTGCGTCGGCGCAGGTGTCGGTCGAGGAAGCCCAAAGACGCTTGAAAGAACGAACCGCGACCGCGCCGGCGGCGGCAACGCAGCCGGTGGGCGAATTGGCGCGGGTGACCGAGGAAAACCGAAAGCTGCGCGTCCGCGTAGAGCAGCTCGAATCGGAGGTCCAGACGCTGCGAACGGCCCTGGCTGCCCAGCGGACCGCCATGACCCAGCCGGCCGCGGATGCGACGGAACATGTCTCCATCGCTGGCGGATGGCGCGGCGGAGATATCAATCGCGGGTCGGGTTATGTCCTGGAGTTCGCTCCCGAAGGGACCTATCGCCGCACGTTTCTGTCCTATAACAAGCGCGAAACCGGTCAATATCATTTCACGGCAAGCAATATCGTGGAGCTGCAGGCCGACTCGTCCGCCGAGGGCGGCGAACACAACGCCTACCGCGTTAGCGTTGATGGAAACACGTTGACTCTCACGCCGGTCCGGGTCAATGGCGCGGATGTCGCAAACGGGCGGCCGATGGTGTTAACGCGCGGTTAATCCAGCCGCATGGCGAAGTGAATCTGCCTGGCGACTTCCTTGAATCCGAGTGACGGATAGAGGGATTGGCCGATTGGGTTTTGCTCCAGCGTTTCGATTTTTGCCACCTCCATGCCGCTGCGACGGAAGAAGTCGATGGCATGGCTCAAAAGCGCCCGCCCGAGCCCACGCCCCTGGCAGGTGGGATCGACCGCCAGGTTGGGAATCCAGCCGACTTTGCTGACAGCGTTGAGGCGCGTTGTGACGTAGCCGACGATTTTGCCGGCCGGGTCTTCCGCGACGAAAACGCCGTCGGGTTGAATCCGGCAGTCATCGGCAATCGCAGTCAGTTTGCGACCGCGCCAGCCTCCCTCGCCGAAGGGGCCAAACAGCTTTTCCATGTTGCAGTCAATGGAGACGGGGCCGAAGGTCTGCGCGGTGATTTCCTGGAGCCGCGCCAAGTCTTCGGATCGAAATGGCCGGATCTGAAACGGGTCGCTCATCGACGTTGCTCCAAATGGGCAGGAAGGGGCTCCGCTGGCCACGCTCCCGGACTCATCTAAATCTTGCTCTTAACCATCTTCATCATTCCCGATCGTAATCTTAACCCTGATCCTGCTTGAGAATTCTGCTTTTCTTCATACGATAATCCGCCGCAGGGGAGATGCGAACTCCAGTCTGACGCTCAAGACCCATTGACAAGATCTTGTGCTCCGCCCGCCAGACCGCAGGGCGAACCGGATTTGTTATGACGTTACCGGTAGCTCATAGGCCAATCGAGGGTCTCGCCCCGGACGTTTGGCGTCCGGCTAAAGGCGGCGCGCCCTTTTTTAGCGCGTGCGCCTTGGGGCTGATCGCGCCGATTTTGCTCTTCTCGAATGATCTGAGCGATCCCGTCTGGGCCGGCAGATTGATCGCCGGCTTCTTCGCGGGACGGCTGGTGGGGCAGGCGGGCGCGAGGCAACTGATCAGGTGGATGGGATCGGGGAGATGGGCAATTGCCGCCCATCTGATTGCCGGCGGCACTTACGTGTTTCTGGCGGCGGCGAACCTGAGCGGGAGTTCGCGGTGGATAGAGTTTCTGATTTTCGCATTTGTCATCGGCATGTGCAGCACGATGACGATCGCTCCCTATGCGAGCCATGAAACGCTGGTTTCAGACAAGCAATCAGTTCGCACGATAACCGGCATGGGATTCGGTGTCGGCTGGCTGCTGGCGGCGGCCGTCTTTGCGTTGCACTCAGGTCCACGCCGGCCGGCGCCTGTGTCTGCCCTGCATTGGCTCGCGCCGATCGCAGGCGGACTTGAGGTGAGCGGCGTCTTTCTGGTTTTGACCGGAGCAGCAAGCCAACGCTCCGTTGCCCGATCCACAACGGTATCTGACGCATTAGCTGGCTTTTCTTCTCTCTCCTCTGGCACTCCCGGCGAGGGCTGGAGTGTGGGCTGTGTCGAACGAGCGCCGTTTGCAGCGAGCCCTAACCCTCCGCCCGAGTACCGGAGGAGGGAACAGGAGTTACGTCTGACGCGCGTTGGCGGTGATCTAACTCCAGGTGGGTTTCCCTGGAACCATCGAGACTTCTCATCGCATGCCGCCGTGCTGGGGTGCGCGATGGCGTCCACGAGCGTTGCACTTCTGGCGGGGGAATGTGCTTACATGACGCCAGCGATGATGAGCGCTCTGATTGGCAGCCTGGCCGTGATAGTCGTCTTCGTCATGAGATTGGCCAGCGGGCGAAGTAGCCGGCTTCGGAGCATCGTCGGCCTGGGCCTCGCGCTGGTCGGCCTCATTGGATCGTTGAGTGTCTACTACACGTCATCGCGCCTGCTCTGCGTCGCCGCCGCGACAATCATGGCCATCGGATGGGGGATTTTTCAGGCCAACCGCTCGACGAATCAATCCGCGCGCATCAATAACGTTGCTTGGATTGTGGGGCCGCTGATCTGCTCGGCGCTGTTTTATCCTCACCTGCGAATGTCGCTGTTCCTCCCGGCGCTGATCATCGCGGCGGCGGCAATCATCGGCATCAGTTCACGTACGCGATCTCGTTCGTGAACAGCAGCGCCTGCGCGTATTGCTCCCAGATGTTCAGGGCATGGCGATCGACCATTTCGCCTTCATTTTCGATTGCTTTCTTGGCCTCATTTTTGGGTTTCTGATAGACGCGATCGGGGCGCTTTTGGGCGGCGGCGTTATTAGTCGGCATGCGCATGCCGGCATGGGCATTGTAAAACTCGGCCGCATAGCGCACTTCGACGCCTTTGGGCTCGCGCTGGAAGATGACTTCGTAAATCGCCTTCACGCGCGCATTGTCATCCCGGGCGGCGAGAAATTCCGGCCGTGTGGTCACTTTGCGCGCGACATCCGCCGCCATCGGGCTGTTCATGAAGAACAGCGCCTGCTGCGGAACGATCGTGGAAGTGCGATGGCTATTGGGCCGATCCGGATCACTGAAATCAAACTGCCCCATCAACTCCGGCAGCGCGCCGCGGTCGATGTAGCCGTAGATTGATCGGCGGAAACTGTACGGCTCTTCGGTCAGGTTCACCGGCTTTCCGCCAACGGTCGGATCGAGGTGCCCGGTGAACATCAGCAGCGTGTCGCGAATCGCCTCGAAGTCGAGCCGGCGAAGATTGGCCCGCCAGAGCAGGCGGTTTTCAGGATCCTTCTTCGTGTATTCGACGTTGGTGTCGCTGCTCTGCTGATAGGTGTTGGAGAGCATGATCATCTTGTGCATCTGCTTGATACTCCAGCCGCTCTCCATGAAGCGGGTGGCAAGATAATCAATTAACTCCGGGTGGCTCGGCGGCTCTGATTGCACGCCAAGATCATCCGGCGTGCGCACAAACCCATCGCCGAAATGATGCATCCAAATGCGATTGATCATTACCCGCGCGGTGAGCGGGTTGTTCTTGTTTGCGATATCCTGAGCCAGCTCGAGGCGCCCACTGCCGATCTTGAACGGCTGGCGATCCTTGGGCGACAGAATTTCCAAAAACTCGCGCGGCACAAGGTTGCCCTTATTTCCCGCCTCGCCGCGAATGAAGATCGGCGAGTTATGCGGATTGGGCGAATCCTGAACCACCATCGCCCGCGCCGGCGCACCGGGGTGCGTCAGTTCAAGCTCGTTGATGGCGGAGAAAAGAAACCGGTTGTACGCATTGTTGACGGCGGGCAGCCGCGGAATCATCTCGCGCAGATGCTCGGTGGTGATGCGCGGGGCCGGCTCAACCGGCGCGGGGATGTTCGCCAGTTGCATGAGAGCCGGATCGAATCCGCCCACCTGATCGCTGGTCGCCTGGCGGTTGGCCTTGATGTAGGCCAGGCACTTATCGTTGATGCTGCTGAAGAGCTTCGTATAAATCTTCGCCACGTCGGTCACATTGTGAATCGACGATGGGGAAACATCTTTGAAAGCATCGACGACGAGCTTGTTCAAGCCGATCCGCGCGTTGGCGCCGGCGGCAATTCGCGCCAGGACCCTGGGGACATCCTGATCGAAGGATTCGGTCGGTGTCTGATAGAACCAGAGCAACGGCGCGAAAACCGCCTGGTCTTCCTGATTCAGGCGAAGCGCGCCGAAGATATCGCGATCGAGTTTGTTGTCGGCAATGATCTTGATGCGGTCCTGGAACATTGGCCCGCCGCGCCCACCGCGGTTGTAGAGTTGAGCCAGCACATACAGCCCCGCCTTCTGACGGAACTCAACGCCTTTGGCTTCGATCAAATCGTAATAGAGCGTGCGATTTTTCTGTTCAAGCTCGGCGAGGCGATGCTTGAAATCGGCCAGGGCCGTGCCATTAGGCTGGCGGCCAATGAGCGGCTTGTCTTCCGGCTCGACGATGCTCGAGAAGACGCCGTGCAGCGAGTAATAATCCGCCTGTGGAATCGGATCGAATTTGTGATCGTGGCAGCGAGCGCAGGAGACGGTCATCCCGAGCATCGATTTGCTGACGGTATCGATGCGCTCATCAATCGTATCGTTTACATTTGCGAAGCGCTTGCCGACGGTGATGAAGCCGAGCGCTGCCAAAGTTTCAGGGTGTTCCGTCGCGGTCGGCAGCAGATCCGCCGCCAACTGCTCCTTGAGGAACTCATCGTAAGGCTTGTCGTCGTTGAATGAATTGATGACGTAATCGCGATAGGTCCAGGCGAACGCATAGCGATAATCATCTCGCCGAACCTGATCGGATCCGGTCGTGTCGCTATAACGGGCCGAGTCGAGCCAGTAGCGCGCCCACCGTTCGCCATAACGCGGCGAGGCGAGCAGATGATCGACCACTTTTTCAAAGGCATTTGGCGAACGATCGTTGACGAATGTTTCGACTTCCTTGGGCGTCGGCGGCAGGCCGATCAAGTCGTAATACGCCCGGCGGATCAGCGCCGGCCGCAGCGCGGGCTTGCTGGGCTTGATCGAATTTGTTTCGAGCTTGGCGAGAATGAAATTATCAACTGGGTTGTGAACCCAGGCGACTTCTTTAACTTCCGGAACTTGCGGATCTTTCACCGGCTGATAAGCCCAGTGAGCGCGGGCTTTGTCATTGAGGCCCGTGAGCTTGCCGGCGCCCGGAGCGCCGGAGCGCGTGTCAGGCGCGCCCATCTTGATCCACTCAGTGAGATCCGCGATCTGCTTGTCTTCAAGCTTCTCGCCCTTGGGAGGCATCTGCAAATCGGGGTCTTTGTAGCTGATCGCTTTAATGAGTCGGCTATTCTCCGGATCGCCGGGGACGATGGCGGGACCATTTTCGCCGCCTTTTTGCCAGCCGTCGCGAGTATCGAGCGTGAGTCCGCCGCGCGCTTTGGCCTGTTCGACGCTGTGGCACTTGTAGCAACGGTCGGTCAGGATTGGACGGATTTTGGTTTCAAAGAACTGCGCCTGCTCCGGCGTGAGGTCGGGCGATTTGGAGGTCATCAGCGCAGCGCCGGAATTAGGCTGCGTGGTCGGCGGCGCAACCGGAGCCGCCAGCGCGATCCCAATCGCCCCGGCAAGCATCCCCCCGCCAACAAGCATGCGTCGATTCAGCATCGGTGGTTCCTCTTCGGGCGAAGTTGCCAGTTGTCAGTGAAGAAGAGGAAATGCATTTCTTTACTGGCAACTGGTAACTGGCAACCGGCAACTCAGCTCTTCCTTACTGGCAACTGACAACTGGCAACCGGCAACTTTTCAATCAAGCAATAATCTCTTTCACTACATTTCCGTAATTGTCGGTCAGGCGAAAATCGCGGCCGTTGTAGCGATAGGTCAGCTTCTTGTGATCAAAGCCGAGCAGGGCCAGAATGGTGGCGTGCAGATCGTGGATGTGGACGCGATTCTCGGCGGCACGCGCGCCGAATTCGTCGGTGGCGCCGTAGACGGTGCCGCCCTTTACTCCGCCGCCGGCCATCCACGTGCAGAATCCGCGGCCATTGTGATCGCGGCCGGGGTTGGCGTTGCCGCCGTTGTCGCGCGTCACCGTGCGGCCAAATTCGCCGCCCCAGATGATCAATGTTTGATCAAGCAATCCGCGCTTCTTCAAATCAAGTATCAGCGCTGCCGCGGGGCGATCCATATCAGTGGCGCGGGCCTTGAGGCTTTGCTCGAGGTTGGCGTGATGATCCCATCCGCCGGTGACGACTTGCACAAAACGCACGCCGCGCTCGACGAGTCGGCGGGCCACCAGCAGCTTAGCGCCGGTATCGCTGTTGCCGTAATCGTCGCGGATTTCCTTGGGTTCCTTGCTGATGTCGAAGGCCTCGGTCGCCTCGGCCTGCATCCTGAACGCCATCTCGAATGATTCAATGCGGGCTTCAAGCTGCTCGTCTTTGTGGACTTTCTCGGCATGAAGCTGATCGAGCTTGCGGGCAAGATCGAGCTGATCGCGCTGCTCCATCGGCGTGGTGCCGAAGGGATTGCGGATGTTCAGCAATACCTGGCTGGGCGACATCCCGCGCGAGTAATTGACGCCGACGCCTTGATACAAGCTCGGCAAAAACGAAGCTTGGCGAAACTCCGTGCGGCCGCCCAGCGAGATGAAGCCGGGCATGTTTTGATTGTCGGTGCCCAGGCCATAGAGCACCCATGACCCGACGCTCGGCTTGGGAATCTGCAGCGAACCGGTGTGCATGAATCGCGAGGCGACTTCGTGCGCGGGGATGTCGGTGTACATTGATCGGATGACGCACAACTGATCGATCACCTGTCCGAGCATCGGGAAAAGTTCGCTGACTTCGATGCCGGACTTGCCCTTCTTTTCAAACTTGAAGGGAGAAGCGTAGGCGACGCCATTCAGGCCCGGCAGAGATTGGTCGGCATACTTGGCCAGCGCGGGCTTGGGGTCCCACGTATCGACATGCGAAGGGCCGCCCTCGGCGAAGATGTGGATCACATGCTTGGCCTTGGCCGGCAGCGGTGCTTTCTTGGGTGCCAGCGGCGAATAGCTCACCGCACCCTGAGCCTGTGGAGCGCCCAGGCTTTCGAGCATCATGGCCAGCGTGAGCGCGCCCATCCCCATTCCAGTTTTCTGGAGCCATTCGCGCCGGGTTGCGGTCAGATCATTTAACCGGGGCATGTGCTCGGCGGGGTTGTAGTTGGGAAGCCGTTGCATGGGCGGGTTTTCCTTCGAAAGAGAAGTAGGCACCGAGTCACAAGGCAGTGGTCAGATGGGAATGGGCTTCGCCGGACCCATGCTAGGCTGCCGCCTACTCTTACAGCAGCCAAGTTTACCTCGCCATCAGCCTTACCGCTATTGTAAACGCCTATAGGACAAGGTTATTTCGTCGCCGCTCCATTCCGTGGCCAGCGAGGCGCTTGCAGGCGCGATATCTTCCCTGTTTTGCCATTTACAGGCTGACTGGACCACATGGTCGGCTGGATACGAGTTGCCCACCGCCAATCCGGGGGTCGGTTCTACATAAGGGAATAGCCAAGCCCGGCCAGACCTACGCGTACAAGATCGTCGCGATCAATAAGCTCGGCAACTCCGGCTACTCGAATGTCGCAAACGTAAAAACGCCGATGGATAACAGTTTGCTGGCGAAGATTATCTCGTTGATCTAAGCATTATCGCCTGACCCGGGCGCTGATTAGCGCGTTGGCCAGAAAACCGTAGGCCAGGATGCCGAACACGAAGAGGTTTTGGAGATTATCCAGCATCTGGGTCGGGCCACGATTGGAATGTTCCAAGCTCCAGAAGATTGTGGTTTGAGCGGCGAGCACCGCCGCCAGAGCGCAGGTGTAAAGCGTCAATACCACGCGCGGCCATCCCGCGGGCACTTTGAAAGTGCCGGAAACCGGAATCAACATCACGGCCAGCCCGATGCCCAGCGCCAGGAAGGTGGCGTTGGCGGTGCTCAGCCCCAGGCAGATGCACACAAGTGATGCGGCGAGCAGCAGCCCGATGCAATTGGCAGCCATCGTCTGCACGCGCGAAAGTGCATGACGGCCCAGCGGATGCAGGCGCAAGAGAAGATTGAACAGCGGGTCGGCCAGCCACGTCATCACCGCGAAGACCATGTACGCGATGATGAGCGGCCAAAGCAGCGGCCCCAGCGACGGCTGATTCGCGACGAGGTTTTGCAGAAGCCGGTAGCCAACATATCCGCCGACGATAATTCCCCACTGCGCCCGCTGACCCAGCCGCGCCATCCATAGGAAATAAGCCAGCATCACACGGTAGATGATGTTGTGCGCCTTGAGCGCTTCGACAATTCCGGCCCGGGCCCAGTCCAGATCCGGCTCCAGACGCAGCGCCTCGCGGAAATGAAGCATCGCCTCCTTGGGCTTGCCGGCGTGCAGCAGGGTCCATCCTTGATTCGCATGCGTCGTGGCGTTTTCCGGGTCGCGTTGCAACGCCGAGTTGATGGTGGCTCCCGCCTCGTCGCGGCGCCCAAGCTTCACCAGCGCCATTGCCCGCAAGTTTACGCAACGGTCGTGCTCCGGATCGACCTCCAACCCCTTTTTCGCCGCCGCCAGCGCGGCCGGCCACTGCCGCTTTTCAAACTGCAACGCCGACAGCAACGCAAAATAGGCCGGGTTATAGGGATTAAGCGCGATCGCCTGACTGATGGCGGCAATCGCTTCCTCCACGTGATTGCGCTTGAAGAGCACATGCGCCATCGCGTAGTGCGTGAATGGATCATCCGGCGCGCTATGGATCGCCGCCGCGGCTTCTTCAGTCGCCTCGGCGAGCCGGTCCTGCTCGGCAAGGCAAAGCGCGAGCATCGCATGCGCACCGCTGTGCGAGGGCTCCATCGCCAGACCCTGGCGCAGCTCGCGCTCGGCGTCGGCGTAACGCCGATGCTCGTGCAGAATCATCGCGCGTCGCACGGCGGCTTCGGTTTGCGTTTGGTTCATTTTTACATCTTCAGATATTTCAAGACTTCGTCGTACGTTCCACCCTGATTTGAATAGAGCGCATAGTTGCGCGCGGTGCCAAACCATTCGCGCGTTGATGGTTTGATGCCGCTGGCCGCCGAGACCAGATCGCGCGTTGTCAGCGGCTTGGGAACACCCGCTTTCATCGCTTCCTTGAGCTTTGCTTCGACCGCCTGATCGAGCACGGCTTTCAAATCGGCGCCGCTGAAGCCGTCGGATTTTTTGGCGACTTGATCGTAATCGATGTTGTCCACCGGCTTGCCCTTGGTCAGCAGCCGCAGGATGGCGGCCCGCGCCGCTGAATCCGGCGGCGGGACAAACAGAATACGGTCGAAGCGTCCCGGCCGGCGAAAAGCCGGATCGACATGCCAGGGCGCGTTGGTCGCTGCAAGAACCAGCACGCCGTCGTTGTTGGCGTTGACGCCGTCGGTCTCGGCTAGAAACTGGTTGATCAGATGTCGTCCGCCGCTCGTGCGCATATCGGCGCGGCTGGCAGCGAGCGCATCGACCTCGTCGAAGAACAGCACACAGGGCCGATTTCGCCGCGCCTGCTCGAACAGCTCGTGTAGGTTGCGTTCGCTGCGGCCGATCCACATGTCCAGCACATCGCTGATTCCGACGGACATGAAGGTGGCTTTGATTTCGCCGGCGGTGGCGCGGGCGAGATGCGTCTTTCCGCAGCCGGGCGGGCCGTACATGAGTATGCCGCCGCCGATCGCCTTGCCGTACGCTTTGTATAGCTCGGGGTGATTGAGCGGATGAATGATCTTCATCCGGATTTCGTCCTTGAGCTGCTCCATGCCGCCGACGTCGGCGAAAGTGATGCGCGGCCGCTCGAGCTCGACCGCTGCGTTAGGTTCCGGCTCCTGCCAGGCGGCGCGTTGTCGGCCATCGACGACATCATCCCGATCGCGATCTTCCGAATCCGCCCGGATTCCAAGCTGATGGGCCAGTTCCAGATCCGCCACCGACGGATCGCGATCCACCGCGCGCTTGTATTGCCGCACCGCGCGCTCCACGTCTCCGGCCCGCAACAGCAGGCGGCTATACAGCAGATGGACCTTTCCCGTCGCTTCGGGGGACTTGATCAGTTCCTCGACGACGACCAGCGCCTCGGAGCTCTTGCCTTGCTTGTCAAAGGCATTGGCCAGCCCAAGCTTGAAGCGCGCATCGCCGCCGGATGCGCTCAAGCCGGCGCGATATTCGCGCTCCGCCTCCTCGTAGCGAGCGAGGCCGATGAGGGTGTCGGCCAGGTGCAGCCGCAATGGAAGATTATCCGGCGAAACCTTGACGGCCTCGCGCAACGCCGCGATCGATTCATCCCCGTGACTCATAGTGTCCAGAGCGTACGCAGGCGCAAGAGCAAATGGAAGCTTTGAAACAGATTCCGCTTGACAGGCAAGCAGAATACTGTACTATCATCATTAGTACAGTTAACTCGCATGCCGCTGGAAATTTCCATAGCGACCGGGAGCGCGGCTCCGATTTACCGGCAGATCGCCGACCAGATATGCCGCGCGGTGGCGGGGGGGCAGCTCGTCGCCGGCGAGCAGGTGCCCAGCGTTCGCGCACTGGCCGAAGAGCTGGTGATTAATCCCAACACTGTCGCCCGCACGTACGCCGACCTCATTCGCGAAGGGGTTTTGGAAGCGCAGAAGGGCAAAGGCGTTTTCGTTGCGCGACGGCGAGCGGTCTTCACCAAAACCGAGCGATTACGCCGGCTCGAAGCCAGCCTCGAAGCGCTTGTTAACGATGCCATCCTCCTCGGATTTACGCCGGAAGAATTGCGCGCGGCATTGGAGAAAAAGCTGCGCGAGTTTCCGACGCTGGTGGAATGATTTTCCTGTGGGGACATGCAAGGCGGACCCTCCCGCATCGTCCTACCACGGGAGCAACAGAGGAATTTTCGATGACCAGCGATTACGCCATTCAGACGCATCATCTCACGCGGTATTTTGGCGCGAAGCGGGTTGTGTATGACCTGAATCTGGCCGTGCCGCGCGGGTCGATCTTCGGGTTTCTGGGGCGCAACGGATCGGGAAAGACGACGTCACTGCGCATGATTCTCGGCTTACTCGCGCCGACGTGGGGAAGCAGCACGCTGCTTGGGCATGACAGCCAGAATCTGCCGCCGGAAGTTCGGGCGCGCGTGGGATATCTCGCGGAGGGGCATCCGGTTTTCGGCTGGATGCGCGTGCGCGATGCACATTCGTTTCAATCGCAGTTTTATCCGAAGTGGAATCGGAATCTGTTCAACGCCGTGCTGGAATTCTTCCGCGTCGATCCCAATACCCGCGCCCGCAATCTTTCGCGCGGCGAGCGCGCGGGGCTTTGCCTCGCGTTGGCGCTCGCCCCGGAGCCTGACCTGCTCATCCTTGATGATCCGGCGATCGGCCTCGATCCGGTGGCCCGGCGATCGCTGCTGGAATCGATGGTCTACGCCACGCGCAAGACCGATCGTACAATTATCTTTTCGTCCCACCTGCTGGCCGACATCGAGCGGATGGCGGATCACATCGCCGTCCTCGATTACAGCATCCTGCGGGCGCAGTGCTCGCTGGATACGTTCCGAAGCTGCGTGCAGCAATTTGTGTTGACGTTTGATGGCAAGCCGCCGGAGTTGCCGGCGATCCGTGGGATGATCCAATGCATCCCGCGCGCCAATTCATTGCGGCTGACGATTGCGAACGTCACCCAGGAAACGCGCGCGCTGATGCAATCGCTGGGCGCGAGCCGCATCGATGAAGTTCCCATCAGTCTCGAGGATGCATTCGTGAGCTATCTGGGCGGCAGCTTCGAAACCGGCCAGCTTCCCGCTGCGATGCCGCCCGAGCCAGTAGCGGGGGGTGTGGCATGATCGGGATGTTCCGCAAAGAGCTGCGAGAAAATGCCAAGTGGGCGATGCTGATCTTCGGCATCATCCTGCTGTCGATCTACCCGCTCATGCGCCGGCATGATCCGCTGCTCATGTTCGAGTTGGCCGACGCTCCGTTCGCGTACTTCATGCCGATCGCCGGATTGCTGCTGGGATTGGCGCAGACCTGTCTCGAAGTGCGCGCCGACAATTGGGCATTCGTCGTGCATCGGCCGGTATCGCGGCGACAGATCTTCATCGCAAAATGTGCCGCGGGATTGCTGTTGCTCTTTGTGTCGCTCGAGTTGCCCTGTCTTCTGGCGGCCGCGTGGGCAGCCAAGCCGGGGAATCTACGAGAGCCATTTTCGGCGAGGATGATTCTGCCCTCGCTGGCAGTCGCACTCAACGCGGGCAACTTTTATTTCGCCGGAATGGTGCTCACACTTCGCCGGGCCCGCTGGCTCGGAACGAGATTGCTCCCGATCGGCCTGGCAATCGCTTGCGGCTTCGCGATCCTGCTAACCGCAGAATTCTGGCAGACCCTGTTACTTATCACAGTGGCCCAGACCATCAGCGCACTGGCGGCATGGGGCGTTTACTCAACCTCAGGCGAATCCGGCGCCGGCCCATTCTCAAGATTTGCCCTGGGCACGATGGTCTGGGCCGGCGTCATCGGAATTGGCGCCGGCATCGTCGGATTCATGGGCATCTTCCAAACCACCACAAGCTGGACGCAATGGCGGATGCAAAATGATGGCAACGCCGTGCTCGTGACAACCCATCTGCGCGACAACCAACGCACCTTTTCAGTGACCGATCTGGCGGGAAATCGTTTGCCTCAGTTTGATGGCGTCGATCTGGATGATCCGGCGCATGCCGGACTGTTCGTGAAATTTCGAGGCGGGTTGATCGACAATCGCCTGATCGATTGGCCGGCGTCGGTCCTCTACTATCGCGGCAGCTATCGCACCGATATGCCCGCGACGATCCCCCTGCGCGCCATCGCACCGCCGGGCGTGCGCGTTCGGGCGGCATGCATGTTCAACGCTCAACGTGGGCTGATCGAAATGTACGACCCGACGACGCGCCTGCTGAGCGGGACGGTCGGCCCCTCCGGCTTCACGCCGGCTCGTGCGACGCCCACGGACCGATTCGCCAGCGAGCTTTTGAATCTTCCCGAGCAGCATCTCAATCACACGCTTGCGTTTGCGTCGGCGGTTTATTGGTTGGAGCTGGACCATCGGCGCGTGCGGCAAATCTTTGCCGCCACCAGTGACGATCCGGTGATCAGCGCGATGGAATCCGTGCCCGAAAAGGATCCGACGGTTTTCGTTGCCACGCGGACTAGGTTGCACGTACTTCGGCCGGGTAGCGAAGTTCTATTCACAGTGCCGCTCGATCCGGACCTGGCGCACAATTGGTACATGCCGACCGTGATGAGTGCCAATCATCACGTGCTGCTCTGGAGCGGGAAGATGGCGCCAGAGGGGCCGCCTAAGCCGCTGGTCGTGGAATATGCCGCGGATGGAAAGCTGATTCGCCGGCTTGAACCACCTCCATATCGGGCCACAGTTTCAATGACGCCACAGCGCGCGGGAGCCTTGGGCGTGATCTATCCGCTGGCGGCATTGCCGCTCTATCGCGAGTGGATGATCTCGTGGCTGTTTCAGATCGGCGATCAGACCTGGTGGATGTTTCACGGATGGTTATTTGCTTCGAGCATCCTCTGCGTCGCGGTGACGATTCTGTTGGGACGTCGCTATGGAATGCGAACGGGAAAAACGGCGATCTGGTCGGCCATCAATCTCCTGAGCGGCCCCGGCGGGATCGTGGCGATGATCGCTCTGCATGAATTGCCGGCGCGCGAGCGGTGTGCGGCGTGTGGACGATGGCGCTTCGCAGGGCAGCAGTATTGCCGGCACTGCGATAAACCGTTGCCGCCGCCGGCGATGGACGGTTCGGAGATATTCGAGCCGGAGGATTTGGCGCTGGCGTGAGCTCAGAACCCTCTCCCCTGTACTCAGGGGAGAGGGCAGGGTGAGGGGACGGGCCGCTAACTTGCGCGGCACTTGAAGATCGAGGCGTTCGTCCCCTCACCCCAACCCTCTCCCCTGAGTACAGGGGAGAGGGAGAGCACGCGCCGCCCGCTGCTTGCCCTTTTCGGTGAACCATGAAAGCAATCTTCATCAAAGAACTTCGCGAGTGCCTCCGTTGGGCAGGCATTATCTTCAGCGTGCTGCTGGTGATCGTCCTCTTCCGAGCCTGGCGAACCGGGCCGTTTTACCTCTTCGTGTTGTCACAGGAGTTGACGCTCATTTATGCGCCGCTCGCCGGCTTGGCGATGGGGTTTGCGCAGAGCTGGTTTGAGATTCGCGCCGACAACTGGGGATTCGTCGTGCATCGCCCGGTACATCGGGCGGCGATCTTTGCCGCTAAATGCGTGGCGGGCTTGCTACTGCTGTATGTCTCTCTAGCGGCGGCTTGCGCGATCGCGGTGATCTGGGCAACCCGCCCCGGTAATCTGCCGGTACCATTTCAGGCGCGGATGGTTTTGCCGATGACGGCCGATGTGCTGATCGGCGGTTGCTACTACTTCGCCGGAATGGTGCTGACGCTCCGCCGCGCGCGCTGGATGGGGACGCGAATCCTGCCGCTGGGAGCACCATTTCTTTGCAGCGTGTTCGTGTATCTGGCGACCCATTTCTGGCAGGCTGTAATAATCATCGCGGCCGGGCAGATGGTCGGCGCGCTGGCGGCCTGGAGCTGCTTCGACACCGCGGGCGCCGCCGATCGACGGGGTGCGCCAGCAATCGGTCTTGGAGTCATGTTGTATGCCGGCGCATGGGTCGTCGGCTGTGCGCTGGTTTCCTTCCTTGGCATATTCGAATCGGACACCCGATGGCAGGAATTGCGGGTTGATCAGCATGGCAACGTTCTGCAAGTCACCAAAATCAGAGCCGACGGAGACCTGACCTATCTCGTCACGGATGCCGCCGGCAAGGCGGTGCCCGAGTATGACGGGATTGAGATGGACGATCCGGCCAATGCCGACCTCTTCGTCCGATTCAGCGTCGTGCTGTCCGACGAGCGGCATCTTGCCTGGCCCTTCTCGACGATGACCGGCAACGGGTTTCGTAGCGCGCGGCCGGGACTGCTTTCCTTGCGAACCGTCGCGCGGCCCGGTGCCGCCGTCAGCGCGCTGCCGCTGTTTGATCGCCAGGATCGCTTCATCAAGCTGTATGATCCCAACACAAGCCTGCTGGTCGGCAGCATTGGCCCGAACGGCTTTGCCGCTGGTCAATCCAGGCCGGCTGATCGATTCGACGCTGACCCGCTGGGACCGGCCTATCAGGCATCAACGCGGACAATCGCATTTCCATCCGTCATCTATTGGATGGAGCTGGACAATCGGCAGGTGCGTAAGGTCTTTGCCGCGCCGATCGGCGAGTCGATCATTGGCGCACACGAGCTTCCGCCGGCGACTGATCCGGTGATTCTTGTCGCGACAAAGCGGCACATGTTTCTGCTGAAATCCACGGGCGAAAAACTCGCCTCCATTTCCTATGACCTGGACCCGGAACGCAACGAAATCGAGGCGGCGATTCTTCCCAATCATCACCTGATGCTTCGCGCGGAGGCGCTTTCGTCGCAGTTTCAGATGCCGACGCGGTTTCTGGAGTATTCCGACGATGGAACCCTTCTGCACGATACGAGTGTCGTGGAGCACGATGAAGAGACGGGAGTGAAGATCGCGCGCACGGCGAGCTTCGGTTTGATACATCCGATCGCGGGATTGCCGCTCCATCGCGCCTGGCTGGCGGATGCGGTCTTCGAGCTGGATACGCAGCACCATGGATGGTTATTCCTCGGTTGCATGCTGATTGCGAGCATGCTTTCGGCAGGCGCAACTCTTGTAATTGGTCGCCGATTTGGATTTGCATCGACCAAAGCTGTGGGCTGGACGATCACGAATCTGCTGATCGGGCCATCGGGAATTGTCGTCCTGATGGGATTGAACCCGATGCCCGCGCGCGAGATTTGCGAGGCGTGCAAGCGAAACCGATTGGCGGGACATCCCTTGTGCCCGAATTGCGGCGCGGCGCTCGTGCCGCCGGCCGTCGACGGCCGCGAAATCTTCGAGCCGGCGGAGGCGTTTCAGCCGGCGCTAGTTTGAACTCGACGCACGGGCTCAGAACCCTCTCCCCTGTACTCAGGGGAGAGGGCAGGGTGAGGGGACGACGAGCTGCGATATGGCGCGGTTCGCAAGTCGATGCGTTCGTCCCCTCACCCCAGCCCTCTCCCCTGAGTACGACTCGACTGAGCTCGTCGAAGTCAGGGAGAGGGAGTTAGGCCGCCACCGCCCGGTATCATGCCTCGGATGCTGCCTTCGTCCGACTCATCAGACACCTGGCCCAAAGCCGCACGATTCCTCGAGGGGGCGCTTCTTTTTACGCTCATCGCCCATGCCGCCGGGATGGTCTCTATGGCGGCGTTGCTCCTGCGGGCCATGCCCGGCGGCACCACCGCCGATACCGCGCAGCGCATCGCTTACATCGCCAATCATCCGTGGCTTTGGCGGTTCGGATGGTTTCCGTGGCAGGTGACGGCACTTTCGGATTTGCTGGTTGGGATCGCGCTGATCCGCACGCCTTGGATTCCGAGGACTCCCGCGGTTGTCACGACCTTGCTGACGATCGCCGCGATCGTGCCGGATCAGGGCGGGCAGCTCCTATGGACGTGGCATGGGACGACGCTGGCTCGCCGTGCAATTGAGAGCGGGCAGTTCGGTGATTATCTCCAATTCGAATCGCACATTTTCCAATACGTCGCCGGCTGGGCCCCGGCCGGCTATCTCGCCGGCGCGCTGGGGTGGACCTGGTGTTTCGCGACCGCGCGCATCTGGTCACGCGGACTGACGTGGCTCTCGATAGCCACGTGGATAATCTTTGGCGTCGCGACGGCGTTCATGTTTCTTCCCGCCAACGTTCGCGAGCGGGCGACAGTCGCCACGCTGGTCTCGGCGGGAAATGCGATCGCATTCGTGCTGCTGATGATCTGGCTGACGTGGGTGACGGAACTGGCCATGCGGCGCAGCCGGCCAACATGCGAGCATGGATGCCTGGCGACTTGGCGGCCTTCCTCGCGCGGCCTCATCGCGCGCGGTTGCGCGATGCTCGCGAACAGCCGGCTGGCCCGCGCGATCGGCGAGCGTTTGCCAATCTTGGCGATGGCCAGCGATATTCACGATGTCGTCTACATCAATTACCTTGTCGAAGCCGAGCGGCTTGCGCCACTGGTGCAGAAGCCGCTCGAGCTTCAGCGGCTCGGCCCGGATGGCCGCTATGCGATGTTCACTCTTCTGACCTACCGACACGGCTCATTTGGCCCGCTTCTCTTCGGTCCGCTGCGCCGGATGTGGCCGTCGCCGGTGCAGTCCAACTGGCGGATTCACGTCTTCGATCCGCAAACCAGCAAGCGCGGCATTCAATTCCTAACCACCGCCATCACCAGCATGCCCCACGCACTGGCCACGCGGCTGCTCAGCGAGGGCGTGCCGATGCACGTGCCGGCAGCCGCGCATGTACGACGTGATCTTGATGGGAACATCGAAGTGATGATTGATCCCGGCAACGGAAGCGCGCCGGATGTGAAAGCGGTTTGTCGTTTTTGCGAAGAGCCGGCGCTCGTGCACCCATGGAATCTCTGCTTCGAGAATTGGCGGCAGATGCTCGCGTATTGCGTGCCGCAGGATCGCGCGTTGTGCGCGCAGCCTTGGCATCGCCGTGTGGTTCGACAGGAGATCGAGCTTGGGATTCCGCTGGAAGCGTGCCAACCGCTGGCGGCGGAGGTGGAATCGTCGTCGGCGCGTGCGATTGCCGGTGATGCTCAGCCGCTTTGCTTTTTGGTCGAGAAGGTCAGCTTCCAGTTCTTCGGAGAACTCTATGATGCCCGGCGTTGAAGCATTGCAACGCGGATCGAACTCCCCAGCGAATTTCCCTTTTGCCTCGGGCGTTTGACAAGGATAATGTAAGCTGGATTTTATCATTCCGGTCGTTGCCCAACCGAAGCGAGAATCTCTATCTTTGGCTGGCGGCGTCCGATGCAAGCCGAGGAAGTCATGGCACAATTTCCGACAAACTCAATCGGTTGCCCCAATTGCGGGCGGCCGCTCCGTCCTCATGCCGCCTTTTGCGCCACCTGCGGCGCGTCGGTGGGCGGGCGGCAGGTCCGCGTGCCGCCGGCAATACCGGTGCATCCGCAGGCGGTCGCGGTGCCGGTCAGGGCAACCCCGGTCAATGTCGCGCGCGGCCCGCGACGCAGCGGCGTTTGGGTTGTGCTCGCGCTCTTTGCCATCGGTTTTGGCGCACTGGTTTTACTCTTTAGCGCCCGAAGCGCGCGGATGGAGTCGGCCGCAACCATGTCGCCGATATCATCGACCGATCCGGCGTGGCAGAACGTTCCGGCCTACACGCCCAATGCCGCGCCATCGCCAGTCGGCGCGATGATCGATGATGTGACAGTCGAAGAGGACGCGGCCGACGAAAATGGTGAGCTGGGGCTGCGCGTCATCGCGCGGCTTTCCGATCCAGGCAAAACCGCCGCACATCTGGTCGTTTACTTTTTGGGAACGCAACAGCCGCAATCCATGCTGATCTCACGCAACCGCACGGCCGATGGACAGCTCGCGGCCAAGGGGGCAATTACATTTGACAATCGATCGCAGCATTCGCTCTTTACCTCGCGGGCGACGGCCGAGATGAACGGCATTGTCGGCACCGGATCGGCGCTCATGCCATACTCGGAACTGAATCCCGTCATCGGTGATGAGCCAATTACGATGCAGGCGGTTGCATTTGACAACGAGTGGCATCAGGTTGCGGCAGCGGCGCCGATCCAAAAAACTTTCCGCAAAGAAACCAGTTACATCACCAGCGTGCGGTTCAAACCAAGCACGCTGGACAACGGCTCATCGCAGCCGGCCCTGGAAGCAGATATCGCATATGTCCAGGGCTCGGTGCGCGGCAACAGCATTCAGTTGGTGACCCACTTTTTCCCCGCCAAGGGAGATGTGCCGCTGCACGGCCGCGCACCCTTTGTTGATGTCAGCGGCAACCTCTGCATCTCTTCGAACTTTTTTGCCCCCGCCACAACAATCGGAGCGACGGCGGCAACGCAAAAGATCCCGCTGGTTCTGCTGAATGGCATGAGGACATTGAAAGCCGAAGTTGCCCTCTACGACCCTGCGGCAAGCCAGTACATCTCGCGGCCAATTCGAGTGCCGATTGAACTGGCAAGATAGCGTTCCGCTCTGGAACTGAACGCACGATCGTCGCGAAGCGCCCCCAACACCGAATACTCGCCATGCGCGCGAATCAGCCAGATGCTTCGGAGTACCTCAGCATGACATTTTCTTGTGACTGGCTGCGGGAATAGTAACAGCCGGTGGCGCTTACTGAACTGCCGAGGCGAGGGCGGAAGGAAACGTTGCGCGAATTTCCTGGTAGGCGGAGCGCACATCATCACGGCAATCGGTGTCGGGGGCGTCGGAGCCGATGACGCAATAGAAATTGCCGTCCTCGACAAATCCCAGCATCTTGTGTTTGCCGTCCATCCCCTGATAGCGGGTGCCGGGTTTGAGGTCGGCCATTGCATTCGCCGGCATCGAGAAGATCGAAAACCATTCGTTGTCGCGTTTGAAGAGCAGATGCGCGGCCTGCAAGTGATCGTTCAACTGGCAAACCGAAGCGCCTTGAAACTTGTATCCCGCGCCCAAAGCTTCAGTCACGGCGGAGACACGCAGGGCATCATTCACCCGCGATTGGAACTGCACAAAATCAGTCTGAATCAGTCCGGCCAGCCGATGCCCGCTGGCGGCGGCGCAGGTATCGTGCCGAACCGCCAATTGCTGCTCGAGCGGGGCATGAAGTGCGATCCATGGCCGCGGCATCGAGATGCTCGGCCGCATTTTAGCCGCTTGGAAACCTAGGCAACTTACGCCGACTGCGAGGACAGCCGCCGCAGCCAGTGGACGAAGGAAGCGGGGGAGACGGATGGGCACCGGGCGGGCGTCAAATGCGATCTCCCCGATCGCCTGGCGCAACGACACCGGTGCACGTTCTCCGCCCCAAGTCTGCTCAAGTGCAGCTTTTAGCGCTGGATCGTCAAAATGGCCTAGGCCGTTGTCACTCATACAGATGGGCTTTTGCCCGCTCCTGAATCCGTTTTGCGCGGGCCTTTGGCCCGGCCGCTAAAAGGGATTCGTTTATCTTAACCTGCATCTTTTGCAATCTATTCCCAGCATCTATTCCCGAATCACGCCTTCTTCGGTCGCAAACTGCCTCAACAACTCGCTTAGGCGCTGCCGGGCCCGGTGCAGTCGGCTCATGACCGTGCCGATGGGGATCTCTACCGCCTGTGAGATTTCTTTATAGGACATGTCCTCGACGGCCCAAAGTAGCAGCACAACTTGATAATCTTGCGGCAGTTCGTTGAGGGCCTTCACTACGCGCTCGTCCATGTGCTCAAAATCCGCCGCCGTAAAACCGGCCGAAGCAATTGCCGGCGCGGGAGCGGCATCGAGCGCCTCGGCTTCCATCGCCACCGGCTGCCGGCGGTCGCGGTCGGCCCGCGTCACATGGAGATTGTGCAGAATTCGAATCAGCCACGGGCGGATTCCCAGGTCGCGCAGATCGAATTTCGCCCGAGATCGAAACGCCCGCAGGTACGTTTCCTGAACCAGATCGGAAGCGCGCTCCGCGTTGCGCGTCAGCCGACAGGCGACGCGATACAGCAGATCCATCTGCTCCAGCGCGAGCTTTTCAAACTCATGATCGGATGGCTTCACAGGTGGTCCGTACGGGGCGATGCATTCCGCCAGGGGAGGATGTTAGATGATCCGCCGCCCCCACAGGATACCATGTCAACTCAATTTTCGGCGCGACAAAACATCCGCTACAAAATTTCCGTCGCGCGCGGATAGCTCCCGAGCACCGTCAATTGCAAGCAATGCTGGCGGGCCTGCTCGATCGCGTGGCGCATGCCAGGATCATCCTGATGCCCCTGCGCATCAATGAAGAAGTAGTATTCCCAGTTCACCTTCTTGCTGGGGCGTTTTTCGATGTCGGTGAGATTGATCCCGTTTTCCTTGAAGACATCAAGCACTTCCGCCAGCGCGCCGGGTTTGTGGGCGGTGGTGAACATGATGGCGGTCTTGTCATCGCCCGTCCGACGCGCCGGCTCGCGGCCGATCACGAAAAATCGTGTCTCGTTATCCGGATCATCCTCGATATTCTCAAACAGCACGCGCAGCCCGTGAAACTGGCCGGCGAGCTTGCTGCCGATGGCGGCGACGCCCGGCTGCTGCGACGCAAGCTCCGCCGCCTTGCTGGTGCTGGCGGCGGGCTGCACGTCCTTGTCCTTGGCCATCGCCGACAGCCATTTGCGGCACTGGCTGAAAACCTCCGGCTTGGAATGGATCGATTCGATCTGATCCCACGGATCGCGCGCCAACAGATTATGGTGAATCGTCACCTTCACCTCGGCGCAGATCTTCGCGGAGGTTTGCAAAAACGCGTCGAGCGTATCGACCACGCCGCCGCCCAGGCTGTTTTCCACCGGCACCATGCCATAATCAATATGCCCGCGGATCACCTCATCAAAAACGCCGGGGATATCCGCCAGCGGCACATGCGTCACGCTGCTGCCAAACTTCTGCACCGAGGCCCAATGCGAAAACGTCCCCGTCGGCCCGAGGAACCCAATGCGCAGCGGCTTCTCCAGCGCAAATGATCCGCTCATCAACTCGCGATACACCGCTTCCAGGCATCGATCCGGCAGCGGCCCCGGATTAATTTTCCGCACCTTCTCCAGCACCATCTTCTCGCGATCGGGCGAATAGATCGGCGTGTTGTTCTGCTGCTTGAGCTTCCCGATCTCGACGACAACCTTGGCGCGATCGTTGAGAATCTCGACGATCCGATGATCCAGCTCATCAATCTGGCGGCGGAACGCCTCCAGCGCGTCGCCCGAATCGGAATTAGGAGAAGCAGACATGATGCTGTTTGTATCGCTGCGGGAAGGGAGGGTCAAACGGGGCCGCCGTGTCTGACGGTTGATCACCTGAATGTCGCAAACGACTTCGGTGGAGCAAGACCGGGATGGGTTTGGTTTTTTGCCCCGCACACACCGTCATGCTGAGGTACTCCGAAGCATCTGGCTGGATTGGGCGCATGGGCCAGAT
>DATBDZ010000323.1:0-10778 GCA_036276235.1 Humisphaera sp.
GCTCACTTATCCCCTTGGCTCTGGCGATAGGCCTCGATCATCATCTTCAGCCCCTCTTTGCGATGCACCGTCGGCTGCCAGCCGAGGATCTGCTTCGCGCGGCTGATGTCCGGGCAGCGGACGCGCGGGTCGTCGGGGGGCATTGGGAGATACTTGATCTGGCTCTTGCTTTGGGGGATCAGGGCCAGCACTTCCTTTGCGATGTCCAGGATCGTCAGTTCCTGGGGGTTGCCGAGGTTGATCGGCTCGTGGAAATCGCTTTCCATCGTGAGATTGATGCCGCGCACGAGGTCGGAGACGTAGCAGAGGCTGCGGGTCTGCTTTCCTTCGCCGAAGACGGTGAGCGGCTCGTTGCTCAGCGCCTGGCGGATGAAGCTGATGACGACGCGGCCATCGTGCGGATCCATTCGCGGGCCATAGGTATTGAAGATCCGGATGATGCGCGTGTCGGCGTGACGCTCGCGATGGTAGGCCATCGTGCACGCCTCGCTGAAGCGCTTGGCTTCATCGTACATGCTGCGCAGGCCGATCGGGTTGACGTTGCCCCAGTAATCTTCGCGTTGCGGATTGATGGTCGGATCGCCGTAGCATTCGCTCGTGGAAGCCATCAGGAAGCGCGAATTTTTCGCGATCGACAGCTCCAGCAGATTCCACGTTCCCTGGCTGTTCACCTTGAGCGTCGCCACCTGGTGCTTCACATAGCCGATCGGCGACGCGGGTGACGCCATGTGATAGATGCGATCGATCGCGCCGGCGATTTGCAGCGGCTCGATCACATCGTGCCGCACGAAGCTGTACTTCGGGTGGTCCTTGAGGTGGGCGATGTTATCGGGCTTGCCGGTGATGAAGTTATCGACCCCGACGACCTCGTGGCCCTGGCCCAGAAGCAGATCAGTCAGATGAGAGCCGAGGAACCCCGCGGCGCCGGAAATCAGAATACGCATGGGAATAGTTGTCAGTTGCCAGTTGTCAGTAAAGGAATAAGTTGCCAGTTATCAGTTGCCAGTTGCCAGTGAAGACATCGGCTTATAAGGCTTATCGAATGACCAAGGTCCCATCAGAGCAACGTCGCCACGTTCTCGGTCCTACACTGGCAACTGATAACTGGCAACTGGCAACTTATTTCCCACTGGCAACTGGCAACTTCTTCAATCCGAGAACGCAAATCGAATAATGGCAAGAATCGCCTTTACCCCGTCCTTCCAGGTGATTTTCTTCCCTTCTTCGTAGCTGCGGCCGTAGTAGGCGACGCCGACCTCGAAGATCCGCAGGCGCGGGCGGATTTTGGCGACTTTGGCGGTGATCTCGGGCTCGAAGCCGAAGCGATCGCATTTGAGGGTGATCTGATCCAGCACCGATTTGCGGAAGACCTTGTAGCAGACTTCCATGTCGGTGAGGTTGAGGTTCGTGAACATGTTGCTGAGGCCCGTGAGGAACCGATTGCCCAGCGTGTGCCAGAAGTAGAGCACGCGGTGCGGCTCGCCGCTCATGAAGCGGCTGCCGAAGACCACATCCGCGCGATTCTCCACGATCGGCAGGATGAGCTTGATGTAGTCGTCGGGGTCATATTCCAGATCGGCATCCTGCACGAGAACGATATCGCCGGTAGCGAGTTTAAAGCCGTCGCGCAGAGCCGCCCCTTTTCCCTCGTTCACTTTCTTGTGAAGGATTTTGAATTCTTCGGCGGGAAAAATTGCCGGAAGCTCATCGATCTTGGCGGTGGTGCCATCGGTCGAGCAATCGTTGACGCAGATGATCTGGCGCGTGATTCCCGGGAGCAGAGCCGCATGAACGACGCGGCGAACCAGCTCCTGGAAAGTCGCTTCCTCGTTGTAAACGGGAATGACGATAGACAGTTTGATCGGCGCGGCCGCGGCAGCAGACCCGCCGACCGGCTCATCAGACATCACGCGCCTCCGCGCCGGAGCAGTCGGTACTCAATCATTACGCCCCCGCGCCAAGCGCCGGGCGGCGGAATGGTATCGCAAGGGGCGAGATTCGCAAAACTACTCCGCTGGTTGCGGATGGCGCTGTTCGACGCTCGAAATTGCGCCAAGGGGCCAAGACGCCAAGACGCCAAGAATTCAAGACGGAGAAAAGGAATCGACGATTCGCCTGATCCCATCTTTAAGCACCGGCACATCGAAATTGACGAGAAGTCCGAGTGGTTGATGAATCGTTCGCAGATATGAGCGAGTTTGAAGCCGGTGAAGCGGAAGGATTGATGATACTACCTTCAGCTCGACGACGAGCTTGCCGCCGACGAGCAGGTCGACCTTTCCTGTCCCGACAACAACTCCCTTATACATGACCGTCACCGGCTTCTGGGCCTCGAACGGGATCGCGCGGAGTTTCAACTCTACTTCCAGCGCACGTTGGTAAACGTCTTCCGAAAACCCAGGGCCCAATATCCGATGCACTTCTATCGCCGCCCCAATAACGAGACGAGCCAACGCGTCCATCTCTGGCGTCGGCTCGGTCAACTCGAGTTCGGCCGGAATCTCCGCGTTGGACATAATCTTGCTCCTTGTTTTCTTGGCGTCTTGGCGTCTTGGCACCTTGGCGCAAATTCGAGCGTCGAAGTGCGCCGATTGTCAAACCATCAGCCAGCTTGGGTTACGAGGTAGAGCACGGCCATCCTCACCGCCAGGCCGTTGGTGACTTGGGTGAGGATTCCGCTTTGGGGGCCGTCGGCGATGCCGCTGCTGATTTCTATGCCTCGGTTCATCGGGCCGGGGTGCATCACGAACGTGTTCGGCTTGCAGCGGTGGAATCGCTCCAGCGTGAGGCCAAAGAAGCGGGTGAACTCGCGGACGCTGGGGAATTGGCTGCTTTTGATGCGCTCGAATTGGACGCGCAGCATGTTGACCACATCGACTTCGCCGATGATCGAGTCAAAATCATGCACGACCTTGGCGCCGAGCTTCTCGAACGCGCGCGGCACCAGCGTCGGCGGGCCGACGAGGATCACTTGCGCGCCCAGCTTGGTCAGCCCCCAGAGATTGGATCGCGCGACGCGGCTGTTGGCGATGTCGCCGACGATCGCCACGCGCAGGCCTTCGATCTTCCCGAAGCGCTCGCGAATCGTGTACAGATCGAGCAGGCCCTGGGTTGGATGCTCGTGCGCGCCGTCGCCGGCGTTGACGATGCTGCATTGAACGGTGCGGGAGAGGAGGGTTGCCGCCCCGGCTGCCGGATGGCGGATGACGATGATATCGACGCCCATCGCCTCGATGTTGCGGGCGGTGTCGATGAGCGTTTCCCCTTTGCTGACGCTGCTCCCCTTCTCGGAAAAATCGAGCACGTCGGCAGACAATCGCGAGGCGGCGAGCGTGAAGCTGGTTCGCGTGCGCGTGCTGTCCTCAAAAAATGCGTTGACCATGACGCGGCCGCGCAGGGCGGGCGTCTTTTTTACGCTGCGGGTGGAGACTTCCTTGAGGCCGACTGCCGTGTCCAGAATGAAATTGATTTCTTCCGCCGAAAGTTCTTCCAGCGTGAGCAGGTGCTTGCGCGTCCATCGCGATCCGGCGTCTTCCATTCCCGCATCCTCGCAAATCGTTGCTACTTCCCCGGTTCCACCACGACTTCATCGCCGCCGTCGGTTTCGCTGAATCGCACGTTCACCCGATGCGTGCGCGGCACATCGCTGAGCTTCAATCCGACATAATCCGGCTGAATCGGAAGCTCGCGGCCATTTCGATCGACCAGCACCGCCAGCCGAATAAAACTGGGCCGGCCAAAATCATTGAGCAGGTTGAGCGCGGCGCGGACCGATCGGCCGGTGAAGACGACATCATCGACCAACACGGCGGGCGTCGCATCGAGCGCGATTTCAAGCTTGGTTGGTTTAACCAGCGGGCGAGGTCCAATTTCGGAGAGGTCGTCGCGATAGAGGGTGATATCCAAAACGCCGCGGTCGATTTTGGAAAAATGCCGGCTTTGCAGAAGCTCAGTCAGTCGCGCGGCCAGCACTTCGCCTCGGGTTCGCACGCCGATGATGTTCAGCGGCGCGTCGGCAGCGAATTCGCCGGCGATCTGCGCCGCAAGATGCTCGACCATCCGCGCGACATCGGCCTGGTCGTATTGGTTCCGCATCGAGACAGAAGGTAGTAGAGTTTGCCGGTCGATGCAACGGACCGCCGAGATGCCATGGTCGCCTGCGTTCAACGCCTCGCCGATTCAGCGGCATTATCGTTTTCTATTCCTGGCGGTATTGGGGCTGGCGGGGCTTTGCCGCGTCTGGCAGTACGCCGCCGATCGGTCCTTCTGGCAGGATGAGGCGCTGCTCGTTTTAAACATACGCTCGAAGACGGCAATCGAGCTTTTGGGAAAGCTTGATAACAACCAGGCGGCACCTCCGCTCTTTCTGCTGGCCGAGCGCGGGTTGTATCGCACGCTGGGCGGATCGGAGCTTTCACTTCGATTGCTGTCGGTGGTTGGCGGGCTTCTGTCGGTGCTGCTGATGGCAGCGGTCGCGCGGCAGGTGATTGGCCGGCCGTGGAATTTGCTGGCGATTCTATTGTTCGGCGCTTCGGAGACGCTCATCTGGCATGCGACGGAGGTGAAGCCCTATGGGACGGATGTATTTGCCGCCCTGTTGCTGATTTGGCTTGCGGTGAAATGCGCTGCGCCGGATGATGCCGCTTCATCCGAACGATCAAGCCTCGCCGGCTTTTTCATGCTCTGCGGTCTGGCGGCTGCGCTGGCGTGGCTCTCTTATCCTTCCATCTTCATCTTTGGCGCGGCAAGCTTCGCGCTTTTGCCGCGACTGACGCGGCGCGGCGCGCGGGGCTGGATTGCGTTCGTCGGCGGCAACGCTGTGGTGGGGATCTCGTTTTTGATCGTCCTGCTCGTCTGCGTTCGCCGGCAGCAAAGCTCGTCGCTCATCGTTTACTGGAGCGAAGATTTTTTGGATCTGCGGCATCCGCTCGGCTGGCCGCATTGGTTGCTCAAACAACTGCTGTCGCTCTGCGACTATCCGCTGCGCAGCGCGGGCCCGGTTACGCTGGCGGGCATGATCGTCGGAATCGCGGCGCTCATTGGATCGCGACGATGGGCGATACTCGGCATACTCGCAGGGCCGATCTTATTGACGCTTCTTGCTGCTGCCGCCCAGCGGTATCCATTTGACGGCGCCAGGCTGACGGCGTTTTTGATGCCGGGCATCTTGCTGCTCGCGGTAATCGGTTTTCAATGGATCGCGGGCAATCTCGTTCCGCGAATTCCGTGGGCGGCTCTCGTGCCGCCTGGCTTCGTCGCGATCCTCGCGCTGTCCTGGGCGGTCGATCATTTGATCTGGCCTCCCTCGCGCGGGCATTTGCGGCCGATCGCGGCGTATGTTCGTGGGCACGCGCGGCCCGATGATGGGATCTACGCCCTGGTCGAGAACGAATGGGCCTGCTACTGGCCCACGAACGATCCGCGCGTGCGGCCTGAAATGGATGCGGCGGATCAAATTCCCTTCCAGCGATTTTGGGTGATCTGGCCCTTCGCCAATCAAACGGGCCGCCATCGGGCGGACAACCTACTGCACTGGCTCGATGAATTCGCGGATCAGCGCGATAAGAAGACCATCGACAGTGGCGGAGCCGCGTTCCTGTATGAGCGAAGGCCGGGCGCGCTTCCCAACGACGTGATGCCCGACATCAGCACCCATCACAGAACGACGAAGTCAATGGAGGCGGGCGACCCGAGCGCGGGACAAGGGGTTCATCAATAGCGTCGCGGAAGATTTCACCTCATGCAAACAGCGGCATGATCGCCTGCCCTTTGCCGTCGCGGGTGACGTAGAACGGGCGCTGTTCGATGTCATACGCGAGGCGCGGCGAGATGCCCATCGCCCGATAAATGCTCGCGTGAAGGTCTTCAATGATCACGCGATCCTTAATTGTTTTGCAGGGACGTTCGTCGGCGGTGAGGCCGTGCAGATAGCCGCGCTTGATGCCGCCGCCGAAGAGCAGGACGCAGCCGGCGTCGGTGAAGTGGCGGTGCATGCCGTAATACTTCTGGTCCTCGATCGTGTCCGGCACCTTCACCTGGTCCTTCACGCGGCGATCTTCCTTCCCCTCGATCAGCATGTCGCGGCTGAACTCACTGGCTAGGACGATCAGCGTGCGATTGAGCAAGCCCCGCTCTTCAAGATCGAGCACGAGCTGCGCGATTGGGGCGTCGATCATCGCCTTCATCGTGGTGGCGCGGGCGTGGCCATTTTCGTGCGTGTCCCAGTTGAGGAAGGGAATGTATTCGGTCGTCACTTCGATATACCGCGCGCCCACTTCCGCCAAGCGGCGTGCGAGCAAACATCCCAGGCCGAACCGGCCGACGGTTTGCTTCTCGTAAGACCCGTCGCGCCCCTGCGCGGCGTTGAGCTTTTTGATGTCAAAATCCGCCGGCACATATTTGGCGAGCGATTCTGCCGGCTCCAACGAAAGATCAAATGCCTTGGCCGCCGGAGAGCTGAGCAGGCGATGCGCATTATCCATCGATCGCAAAAGCGACTCGCGCTGATAGGCGCTGCCATGCTCGCTGATCGGGCTGGCTTCGACGAGGCGATTGTAAAACTTGCTGCGATCCTCAAACCGGCCCGGCGTCATGCCGGCCGGCGGGCGCACCGTGTTGATCGCATCATTGGGAAACGGAATGTTAAACGGGCCGTACTCGCTGCCCAGGAAGCCGGCGGTGGTGAACGCCTTCACTTCCTCGCCCTCGCCGATATCAAAACGTTGCCCGATGTTGATGAACGCGGGAACCGCCGGATTCAGCGGCCCGAGCGTGCGCGCGATCACCGCGCCAATATGCGGCGCGGCGACGCTCTGCGGCGGAATGTACCCCGTGTGCCAGTGATACTGATGACGCGAGTGGAGAATGAACCCCAAATCGGCGGCGGTGTAGGAGCGAATGAGCGTGCCGCGATCCATGATCGCCGCCATCTTTTCCAGGCCCTTGGAAAACTTGATCTGATCGACGGCGGTATCGATCGCCGGGAACGTGCTGAGCACGCCCTTGGGCTGCATACCCTTTGAGTACTCGGTGAATCGCTTTGGATCGAACGTCTCGGTGTGCGCCATGCCGCCGGCCATCCAAAGTACGATGATGGTGTCAGCGGTCGGTGTGATTTTCTCGATCGGTTCGGCGCCGTAGAGGCGCGGAGCGCCAGACGCTAATGCAGCGAGGGTCGCTGCGGAAGCGGTTTTCAGAAAATCTCGGCGCGTGTGCAACGTTCTCGACATTGTTGGTCCTGATTCCTTATTTCTGTCGTCGCATTCTCCCTCTCCCCTGTACTCGGGGGAGAGGGTTGGGGTGAGGGGACGGACGCGGATTTGCGAAACTGCGCCGTATCGCGAATCGCTGTCCCCTCACCCTGCCCTCTCCCCTGAGTACAGGGGAGAGGGTTCTCGATCTACCGCTTCACTCTCGGTGCACATTTGCATCACCGAATCAACTGAAACTCCGGCAACAAAACAATCGCCCAAAGCACATCCGCGACATTCTGCGCCTTGGGTTCCTCACCAAGCATCTCCAGCGCTATCCGCATCTCCGCATCCGTCGGCTTGCGTCCCAGCGTGCGAATCCAAATCTCATTCACCCAAAGCCGCGGCGTTTTCGCCGCATGCGGCGACAATCGCTGCACCGCCCGTTTTAGGCGCTGATCCAATGCAATTCCGTTGGTCAACTCCAGCGCCTGCAATGTGGTGGATGCCGACAATCGCGTGGTCATCACCTGCTCGCGATTGGGTCGATCCAGCGCGGCCATTAGCGCGTCCGAACCCAATAGCGATGCGCGAATTCCGCCCGGCTGTGCCGCTGTTGCGCAGGCGCTGCTCATCGTGGGCGCCAACTCGATCGCTTCATTGGCGAAATCCTTTCGCGCGATCGGCGGAAGCGCCGGGCCTTCATCCACCGGCGCGATTCCTGCGGGCAGCTCGACGGCCAATGGCCACGATTCGTCATCGTGTTTAGGTTCCTTCCATTTGCCCTCGGGCGCGCGACGAACGAGCCAGCTTGAGTCGGTGGTGAGCTCGACGACGCCGTTGTCGCCCAGGTCGGCGTGCAGATAAAGCCCGACGCCGCTCACGGTATTCAGATGATTTCGCGACTTGGGGAATTGCAGGCGTTCGACGTCGTTGAGCTTTTTCTCGGTGTGGCTGGTGACATCGATCGCGATTGTGTTTTGGCCGGCGACCAGATCAGCGCGCAAATCGTAGATCGCGATGCGGCCGGAGCGTTGGCCGTCCGACATGATTGGCCGCGCGTCTTTGCCGTTGACAACGAGCGAAAATCCCTGGCTTGCCGCGAGGGCCGCGTAAGCTTCGCTGGGGACGTGCCCGAGCACGAACGTCTTGCGGAAGATCACTTTGTGCCGCGAGAGACGATCCTCAGGCTTGATCGGCTCCGGCGGCTTTGCCGCGGCATCGTCGGGTGCCTCGCCCTTGGGGGGATCGTCTTTCTTCTGCGAACCGCCCTGCTTGTCGGCCGCCGCTTTCTTCTCGACGGCAGCTTTCTCCGCCGCGGCTTTCTTCTTCTCGGCTTCGATGCGCTTGGCCTCTTCGTCTTTCTTCGTCTGCTCGTCGGCGCGGGCTTGCGCTTCTTCGATAGGCTCATCCGTCCAGATCCACTTGGGCGGCTGCGGCGCCTCGATCAATCCGCCGGCGGTGAAATCTACCTCCATCGAAGCGGGCATCCGCGCCCAATCATCAGAGAGGCTCGTGATCGCATCGCAGAATTGCTCGGCGGTGAGCCGACGCACGAGCGGCCCGCGAAAGACAAATTGCTTTTCATCCGGCACAAGCTCAACTGCCGGCAATTGATAAGCGCGCGATGTGAGAATCAGCCCAATCGTCCGCTTCAAGTCAAAATGATGCGCCACCAGATCATCGGCGAGCCAATCAAGAAGCGGCGCGCACCACGCCGGCTTTTCCATGTCATCAACGGTCGGCACCAGCCCGCGGCCCAGAAGCCGCTCCCACAGGCGATTGACGACCGTCCGCGAAAGGCGGCCATTGCTGCGGTCGGTCAGCAATTCCGCAAACCGCTGCTGACGCGACGCCGGGTCGGCTTTCGGATCGATTGCGCCGATCTGCGAATAGAGAAACTTCGCCTCGGCGAGCTTTCCGGTCGGCTTATCGCAATGGACCAATTCCAGCGGCACATCGCTGTAAATCGCCGCCAGACCGTAGGCGTCGGAAAGCGTCCAGTCATTGATGAAGCTGTCGTGGCAGGAGGCGCACTTGAGATTCACGCCCATGAAAACCTGCGAGATATTCTGTGACGCCTGCATCGGCGGCAACATGCTGGCGTTCACACTCCCGCGCCAAATGATCCCGCGGCTAAAACCCTCGCTGGCCTTGCTCGGATTCACCAGCTCGCGGACGAATTTGTCATAAGGCTTGTTGGTAACGAGCGCTTCGTAAAGCCACCCAGAAATCTGCCGGCGGCCGCCATCGATAAAGCCGGTGCCGCGATAATCATTGCGCAGCAGATCGTTCCAGAACGTCAGCCAATGATCGGCGTAGCCGCGCCGATCGGCCAGAAGCTTCTCGACGAGGCGCTCCCGCTTGTCAGCGGATGAATCGGACAGGAATTCATCAAGCTGCTTAGGCGTCGGCAGCAAACCAATCGCGTCCAGATATGCCCGTCGCGCGAAAGCGCGATCATCGACAATCGCCGGAGCCGTGATCGAACGTTCCTGAAAATAGCTTGACAGCAAACCATCGAGAGAATGCGCCGCCGAAGAACGCGGCAGCCGAACTTCGGTCGGCTTCAGATTCAAAGGCTCTGGCCGCGCGAAGCTGATGCTCGCGTCCCACGCCATCCCCTGATCGATCCACGCCCGCAGCAGCCCCACCTGCTCGGCCGTCCACTTCGTCCCCTTCTTGGGCATTACGCTGTCCGGATCAACCCCCGCCACCATTTTCACGATCAGACTCGCCTCACTCTTCCCAACCACGGCGGCAGGGCCGGTATCGCCGCCTTTGAGCAGGGCTTGCTTGGTTTCGAGACTAAGGCCGCCCTTGTCCTTTCCTTTGGCGTGACATTGAACGCAGCTTGCCTCGAAGAGCGGCTTGATATCGGTGGCGAAGCTGACGGCCCGCGGGGAGGGCGCGGGGAGCAAAGGCGCGGTGTCGGCTAATGCGACACCACAGAGCGACAGCAGAAGTGCGAATATCCAGCGGAATGCGTGCATGTGGTGATGCCCTTGGCAACTGACTTACTTGTTACTTTGATACTCATGAATATGCCACACCGTTCGATTGTTTCCTAACTTTGACTCTTGGATAACGGGGTGGACAATTCCACTAGCAATGGCCACCTCAAAGCAAAAACCAAGGTTAAAGCGCGCCACCGCGCAAAAACGGGCTGCGCAGAAGATCACGCCCCGCAACTGGTGGCGACTCCAAGCCGGGTCGGTTCAAGAACGATCCAACTTTCCCTGATTTCGTTGCTCAAGTGCAAGCCGCTCGGAAGCTTTCGTAGGGTGCGCTACAGGTGCGCTACAGCGCACGCGGTTCGAGCGCCGTGTGGTTTCCGCGTGCGCTGAAGCGCACCCAACGGCGCTGTTCGGTTCGAGGCGTCCAATACTTTGGTGAATTGGGTACGTGTGCCGATAATTCCAAGACGAATGGCCCGGAAATGTGAGTCTTATGACCCGTGACGAAATCATCCAAAGGCGGCGCACGCTCAGTCTACCGGGCTATAGCACTCTCGAGAGCGTTGGGTTCGATGGCTCGTGGGTGACACCGTACCAGATCGCATCATGCTCGCCGAACGGCCCGGTACTC
>DATBDZ010000324.1:0-22070 GCA_036276235.1 Humisphaera sp.
GGAAAACGGCGGCGGCAAGCTCGAGGCGGCAATCGTCACCTACAAAAATCGCGACGGCGTTACTGTCCATCTTGATGCCGCTTTGCACGTTGCGGAGAAGGCGTACTACGACGGGATGAACAAGACCTTCGAGGGGTACGATGTCCTGCTGTATGAGATGGTGAAGCCCAAGGACATGCCGCCGCCGGAGCCGGGGTTTAAATCCGGCAGCACGATCAGCTCCTTCCAACGATTTCTCAAGGATGTGCTGGCACTCGATTTTCAGCTTGATGATATCGACTACACGAAGCCCAACTTTGTGAATGCCGATCTGGATTACGAAACTTTTTCCCGCATGCAGACCGAGCGCGGCGAATCGATCCTGGGAATCATGCTCCAATCGATGCTGCGCGAGATGAGCCGCGAGGCGGCGGGGAATGGCAAGGCCAGCAACTTCGGCATGTTCGAGCTGCTCGTAGCGCTGCGCGCTCCCGATCGCGCGCGGCAGCTCAAGCTGCTGCTGGGCCGCCAATTCGATGACATCGAAGACCAGATGGCCGGCCTCACCGGGCCCAATGGCTCGGTCATCATCACCGAGCGAAACAAGGCGGCTCTCGATGGCCTCAAGAAAGCGATCGCCGACGGCAAGAAAAACATCGGTATCTTCTACGGCGCCGGCCACATGCGCGAGATGGAATCCCGCCTGATGGCAATGGGCTTCAAACAAACCAGCATCGAATGGCGCGTCGGCTGGGACATGAGCATCAAAGCCGGCGACCCCACAACACGGCCAATCCCCTTCACGCAGCCGGCGGGACAATGATCGCCACAGATGGACACAGATGAACACAGATAAGACAAAACCAAAAAACCGCCCGCGGCTGCCGTAGGGTGTGCTTCAGCACACGCGGAAACCGCTCGATGCTCGAACCGCGTGGGCTGAACCGCACCCTGCGAAACTTCACGCAGCCGGCCGGGAATTGAGCGCATCGATCGCCTGGCCGCGGCCACGCAGATGCAGGATCGCGCCGACAATCAGCGCGCCGGCACATGTCAGCCATATCGGCAGCAACACGTAGATCGAGCCAAACGCAATGCCGATCAAACCGATCAGCAGCAACATCGCGCCGAAAAACATCTGGCAATTCCAGCGCAGCCGTCCCCTAGGCGGGCGGAGCCGCGAGAAGCATTGCATGCAGACGATATTGCGATTCCAGAGATATGGCTCTTCAAGATGCCCGATCGTCGCGCCGCAGATCTTGCAAGTGTGAGTGTTGGACGCCAGCACCGGCGTCGGAAGCTCGCCGCGCACCGGCGGTGAATAATCCAGGACGGGCCGTGAAGGTTGAGGTTGATCCGGTTGCTTCATTGGCTAAGAACCCTCTCCCCTGTACTCAGGGGAGAGGGCAGGGTGAGGGGACAGCGTGTCGCGATATCGCGCGGTTCGCAAGTTGACGCGTTCGTCCCCTCACCCCAACCCTCTCCCCTGAGTACAAGGGAGAGGGAGATAATACTCCACCCTTCCATGCTTCGTCCGCTCGCTTTACTCAAGAAGCCTTCGCCGGCATCGTCGTCCGGGCACCGTTACCAACGTACCCCTTCTTCTCAAACCATTCCAACGCCTCTTCAACACCACTAAACACCCGCGTCGCCGTTTCCGTTACAAACGGTGATGGCGGATTCTTGCCTCGCCAGATCACATATACTTCCTTGCCGCCTTCGAAGGCATGATGCAGCTCGCGCTCTACGCCGCTCGAAAGCGCGGGGCGGCCGCCGGGGAGTTGGGGGATCAGGCTGATGATCATGTCTGATTGATCGATCATCTTGAAATCGCGCGCGTAAATCTGACCCATGATGTCGCCGCTGATCTGCGCCACGTCGGCGGTCTTGAGCGTGATCGGCCCATCCGCCGCCGGCACTTCGATCGTCGTCTGCCCTTCGCGCAGCGCGGCGATCGCCAGCGTATGCAGCGAGAATTCATCGACATCCGCCGGGTCGAAGCAGATCAGATGCTCGTTCATCGTCCGCTTGAAAGCATCGATCTCCGCCAGCGTATCGGGGAGATCCATTACATGCGTGATCGGAAACGAGAGATAGGCCTTGCGCCGGTGTGGCTCAAACATCAGCCGAAACAACGTCTGTATCGCCGGCGCCCCACGCCCGCGCGACAGCATGAAGAAGTGCCCGTGCCCCGCGAGAATGTTGGCCAGAATCTCCGTCGCCAGCAGCTCCTCCTCGCGCCAGACCATGATGTCCTTGAGGCTATGATCGATGTCATGCTCGCGAAGCAGCCGCTGATGCACGCTCTCGACATTATCCAGCAGCGTCACATACGTGTCGGCGTTAAACGCCTTGGTCTGATCAAAATCAAAAGCGGCAAACAATCCATGCTTCCAGCGAAACGTCGCATGCGTGTTTACCAGCACATGCTCATGCCGCGCGGCCACGCTCAAAATCTCCTTAAAAACCGCGCGACGGAGTGTGTTCAGCCGCCCGATCGGCAGATTCAAAATCCGCCCCGCCGGCACATCCGGCGCCTCGGCGTACATCATTCGCCCCACATGACAAATCTCCAAATCAATCCCCCGCTCAACGGCATAAGCCTTCAGCGCCTCCAGATAAGGCCCTTTATCGACGCCGACTTGTCCGGTAACCATTGCGCGCATGGAACATATTGTAGCTCCGGGCGGTTGGATGAAGTAGTCGGGATGTGTGAAGAATTGATTGAGGCGAGATTTCCGTCACCGGTTTGGGAGCGCGCCAAGATTGCAGGCAGAAGACCGCGAAGCTCGGGCACTGTCATGCTGACTAGCCACGTGCCTTCGGCACACCCGCGAAGCGCGAAAACGGCGGGCAGTGCCCACCCTACGATGACGCGGCGCGTAGGGCGGGCACTGCCCGCCGCGTTTTCAGAGCAGTTGAGTGGAAGCTAAGCCATGAATGAACAGAGGTATCATGCCGGGCGAACGCTTCTCGATTATGGCCGTCAGGACCTGAGACTGCGGCGAGTGGTGCGACGGCTTTGCGTGGTCATTGCGGTGCTGCTGCTTCTTGGCGGCGCGCTTCGCGTTGCAACGCCGAGTGTGCTGCGAATTCGCGATCAGCTCGCCGTGCAGCCCAGGCGAAAGGCGCTCTACGAGCGCTGCATGAATCACACGTATCCCCCGCGCACACTCGTGTTTGACGAGGCGATGGACACGCTTAACATTCCCATGTACAGCGATCCGTACCTTCCAAGCCCGCCAAGACCAGGGGCACATTCGGTTCCGGAGCAACGCACGTTCATCGGCTATCAATTGTTTTGGCCAGCTCCGCCGAACGCCTCCCAAACGGCGGACTGGCTTGACCTCGCGGACCTCAATTTCAGGTACTACAGCCCTTGGGGATCCGTCAAATGTGCGCACAACTGCCGACCGACCAAGTCGTACACTCAGAATGATGCGTACTACGGAGGCTCTGACGAGCTGTTTCGCCATAGCAGGCGCTCCCGCGATGGGAACGTTCAACTGGTGTTGATCGGCTTTGATCCTCCAGCATTCATGGCTGGCAGCATTCTGCCATTCCGCTCGCAGGTCGTAACGATGCATGGCCAATTTCAAAGTCTGGAGTATTCCGGTCAGTGGGAATTGAACTTGCTTTTCAATTGTCCGCCGACACAACCTCTGAAGCTCTACGCCGGCCAGGCGGACCCCTCTGACGAATCACATTTCACAATTGATTATTCAACGCCGGCCGGCGAAGGCGTCATCGACGGATGGCTTGTTTCCCACAACTTCGTGAACTTGAGAATTCGCAATGGGCCGGCCACGGAGAATTGGTAGGTCGAAATCAAGTCACCACCAATTGCGGCTGATTGAACGCGGATTCGCGCGAGTTGAAATTGAACGACACGTTTGACCCGACCGCCCCGCGCACGTTGAAGGCTACCACCTTGTGCCCTTGCGCGAGCTGTGATTTCACGTATGCCGTCACATCGAAGACGTATAGCCGCGGCGTGGTGTCTGTGATCGTTTGCGTGGCCAGCACAGCACCGCCGGTGTTGGGCATCTTGTTGAAATCGATCGTGCTCTCCGACCAGGATGTGTCGGAGGAGAAAACCGACATTCCAATGTTCGACTGCGAGCTGTCACTGAGATTCCCGTACAGCTCGAGCTTAACGGAATTGACATTGCTGAGCGTGGAAAGATCGAACTTGAGGAACGCCTGATGGCGATCGCCGGTCGTCGTGCTTCGGCGAACCTGCAACTGGTTGGCGCTGCCAAAGTTTTTGTTGGCGTTGGATCCATCCTGCACGAACGCATCGGCGGTTGGCACGAAGGTCTTGCTGTCGTTATCGAGGATGTTGATCGTCGTGTTGATCGGCGGAACGACGTTGTAAAGCAAGTTTGAATTGATCGTAAACTTGGCCGTCTCCGTTCCCTCGGCGATCGCATCATCGATGGGCGTGAGCGTCACCAGCGCAAAGCTCTGCCCCGCTGGAATGTCAACCGAAGGCGGCGCAAGCGGATGCCCGAGCTGAGCGATGAATGGAATGGTCATTCCGCTGAGCGTGTAATCCGCGGTATGAAGCCGCAGCGCGGCAAGGGTGGGCGGCGTCGCTGTTCCGCCGATCGTGAAGGAAACCTGCGTGTCATAAGGCAGAATCTCGCTGCGCGTCACGATGAACGTGACCGGCGTCTGGCCCTGCTCGCTGGCGTTGGTGATGAAGGCGGCGACAGTGACATCCGGCTCGCTATCGAGAATGCGCGCGGTGCAGAACGATCCGCCGCCCGAGGCGACGATGCGATCACCCATGTACGCCAGGCCATTGGCGCTGGCCGCCGCGCCGCTGAAGGAGGCGGTGATGCGCCCGCCGGTGCCGAAAGCGTTGTCGAGCAGGCCGTTGCTCGTCAGGCTTGCGATTGCCATCTTGTTGCCGGCGCTTCCTCCGACGATCAGCCGATCGTTGGGACCGCGAAGCAGACTTGCGGCAACGTCTTTCCCGCCGAAGGAGAACTCTTCCCATCCGTTCCCCGCGTCGCCGAAGTGGGTGTCGATCAACCCGCCGGACGTCAAGCGCACCACGCCGAAGATGCTGTTTGAAGCAAGTCCGTTGTCGCTAAAACTCCCGATGGTTCCTGAAATGACGGCTTCGCCGTTTGATTGAATGACGACGCCGGTCGCCTCCGCGCCGTTGATGTGGGCCGGGCGAAAGACAAACTGCCCCTGCGCGTGAAACGAGCTGTCGAGCGTGCCGCCGGGCGTGACGCGTAAGACGGCGAAGTCCTCGAAGCTGTCATCAAAATCCTGCTCGATGCCGACCACCGTGATGGCGCCAAAATGCTTGTTGGTTTTGGCGGTGCCGCTGTAGTCGATCGCCACGGCTGTCCCGAAGGCATCCTGGTCAAAATCAATCGTCTTGGTCCCATCTCCGTTGAAGGAATTGTCACGTGTGCCGTTGGCGTTGAGGCGCATCATCGCCATCTCTCTCGTGCCGAAGTCGGTCATTTCGCTGCCAACCAGAATGATCTTCCCGTCGCTCTGCATCGTCATCGCGCGGATGGCACTGTCATCAGAGCCCAGGCCAAAGTCGAGCGTGCGAAGGCCGCCGCCGGCGAAGCTGGAATTGAATGTTCCATCCGCCCGCAGGCAGGCCACCATGAAGTTCCCGGCGCCCACGCCGCTGCTCCCGTCATTGTCCGACCCGCCGGCGATGATCGTTCCATTCGGACCAATCACGACGGCATTCAGATCAGTATTGTGGTCGGCGTCGCCGTCGTGGAAGGTGACGATACCATTGTGATTGGGGCCAAAGGTCGTATCGGGGGAGCCGTCAAAGTTAAGCCGAGCCACCGCCGCGTCGGTGCCGCCCGACCCGTTGATCTTGAATCCGACGACGATGGTCTGATTCCCATAAACCGCCACGGCTTCGGAGACCATGCCGCCCACTTTGACCAAACCGGTAGACCCGAAGGAAGTATCCAGTGTGCCGGCACTAAGCAGCCGACGGTCTTCCAGCAGCTCAACCCGATTGCCAACCAAACGCTTTGTCATCATTTTGCGGGGCATGTGAAGTCTCCAAAAGACACGTACCACGAACAGGCGACGACAATAGCAACGGCAGGCAATGGCCGTAAGAACCCTAAAGAGGGCAGTGGGAGTAGTTTCCGGTTTCCGGTTTCGGGTTTCAGGATCAGATAGGGCCAAATCGGGATAGTTTCAGGTTTCGAGTTTCAGGTTTCAGGATCAGAGAAGCCCAAACCTGAAACCCTTCCGTGAATGATACAAATGTTACAGCTGCGCCTGTGTCACAGCGGTGATGCTCATCGCGCAACCGATGGTGATGCGTAAACTTACGTCCTCAACGCCCGTGTTACACCACCGAAGGGTGTAACAGCCTCCGTGCCTTGTTGAGTGAGTAGCAGTAGGCTGGAATGCGCTTCCGGCTTTCCCCTTCGTGCCTCCGTGCCTTCGTCCCTTCGTGCCCCGGTGCTTCCATCCCTTAAAACTCGAAAGTGTCGCATTTGTCGCGTGCACGTGCTCGATGCGATGATCATAAGATACTGGCGTTAAACATCTTAAGAATTAAAACATCGGTTCCGATCATGCGACACTCTTCCTACACTAACGCGCCTGTCGCGAGGGCTGTCGCAACGTCACTGGCACTGCAAACGCCTCCGGCAATCCCTTCACGATCCTCACCGTCTCAACGCTCACCTTCACGACCTGCCCGACGAGGCGGACAATATATTCCTCGTCCTCCTCGCGATTCGGATCGCTCTTGATGCCCGATCGCTTGTCCTCGCAGACCTGGTACTGGTCGATCACCCAATCCAGTGCCGAGCGGTTGCCGAGCCGATAAGGGTGGTGCGCGAAAGATGCGCCGGTTGGGGATGCCCGATTATTTCATCTGCTTGTCGCGCAGCGCCATTAGCGATTAGCCGTCGTGCTTGCACGGCGCGTCCGGGACCGTCGTTAACCGAAAGGGCGCACGTTTAACGAAGACCGCGCTTGGAGAAGCCGGGTGGGGCGTTTTACGTTCGCGCGCGTGTTGGGTTTCTGCGTCGCTGGACGCGCCGTGCAAGCACGACGGCTACTGAGCGCGCGGTAAAGATAGCGCGTTGTGCTTCGTCGAAGATCCCGCATTCTGCGGATTTACCGCGATGGCGCGCTTAGTTAACCCATCGCTCAGTAATCGGTAGCGGCGCTGCGCGGCGGGTGGGATGTAGGGCCGGGGGCGCGGACGGTGGGTTTCTTTGATGGCGCGGATTATTTTTTACCTGTGTGCTGCGGAGCGTCATTCTCGCGTAGCAGTCGGGCTTGACTTCGACAAGATTAGTCGAGTCGCGCGGCGCGTCTTTGAGCACTACTCAGCCCACGGTACTACGAAGCGCCACGATTGCTGCTTTTTCCCTTCTTTCGCGGGATTTTGTTCGACGTATCGGATGGCCGCGCGGAGGTGGGATTCGTCGTGGATGTAGACTTTCCACAGCCCGGCCGACCAGCAGGTCGGGGTTGTTCCCCTTGTCTTGGGTTCAGCGCCGAAGGGGTGGCGGTTCTCAGCAAGCAGCCATCGCGTGGCGTGGCTCTTTAGGTGCTGGGTGATTTGCTCGTAGGTGCGGTCGTGAGCGGCGATGACAAAATGCACATGGTCGGGGAGGATCGAGCAGGCGCGAATGCGGTATGCGCCTTCGTCGGCCGCCTGCGCGAAACCGGACGCGATGGCGCGGGCTTGCGGTCCGCTGAAGAGAACGGGTTTGTATTTGAGCGCGCTCTTCGCGGCGCGGCGGCGCTCCCGATCGTGCGAAACGCGCGCGACCGATTCGCGCGTCGTCACCTTCGAGGCCCTCCCAAACTTCAAGAGTTCCCACGCGGCGACAAAGTCAGACCACGAGCCTCGCGGATCATTGGGCAACCAAAATCCGTAAGCGCTGATGATGACGTGAGCGCCGAGGATCATGGGGGGAGTTTATCTTGGGAAGTGGTGGTTCGGTAGAGGGGAGCGACTTCGCGTCAGAGAGGTTCTTGGACGCGCCGTGCAAGCACGACGGCTAATCGTTAATGACGCTGCGCGACAGGTAGGTGAAAGCGTCGGTTACCCAAGCGGCGCATCTCTTTCGCGCACCACCCTTACAACCCAACCGCCGCGCAGCGCCACTACCGGTTAGCCGTCGTGCTTGCACGGCGCGTCTAGGACCTGCCCCCGCGCAGCAAGCTCCTCTCGCGATTTCGGAGGATTTTTGGAGAATGACTCGCCATGATCGCGCACATGAAATTGCCCCTTGCGTTGCTGGTTGTTTGGATGCTCGGGATGGTCCTTGCAGTGCCGGTTCACGCGCAGCCGACGAGCGCCGCCGCGCGGCCTAACATCATCATCATCCTCGCTGATGACATGGGGTTTTCTGATTTGGGGTGTTATGGCGGCGAGATTCGTACGCCGAACATTGATCGGCTGGCCAGCGAGGGGGTGCGGTTTACGCAATTTTATAATATGGCGCGGTGCTGTCCGACTCGGGCGGCTCTGATGACCGGGCTGTATCCGCATCAGGCCGGCGTTGGCACGATGAATCAGGATCTGGGGAAGCCGGCGTATCAGGGGGAGCTGAATGATCGGTGCGTGACGATCGCCGAGGTGTTGGCGGATTCGGGGTATCACACGGGGATGGCGGGGAAGTGGCATCTGTGTCATCTGGCGATTTCAGCGGGGGGGCCGCGCGCCAGGCGGCTGGTGAATTTTGAAGACCAGGGTGAGATCTCTCCATCGAAAGCCAACTGGCCCTGCAATCGCGGGTTTGAGGAGCATTGGGGGACGATTCCCGGCGTCGAGAATTACTACGATCCGTATGGGCTGGTGCATAACGAGCAGACGATTACGCCGACGGGGAAGGATTTTTACTACACGGATTTCATCACGGAACATTCGGTGGGGCTGATCGATCAATTCGCGGCGGATCGGAAGCCGTTCTTTCTTTATGTGGCGTATACCGCGCCGCATTGGCCGATGCAGGCGCGCGAGGCGGATATCGCGCATTACGCGCAGACGTACAACGTGGGCTGGGACAAGATTCGCGAGCAGCGCTTCGCGCGGCAGCTTGAGCTGGGCGTGGTGAACAAGGATCAGGGGCTGTCGCCGCGCGCGAATTATCCGCGGCTGAGCGAAGGGGCGAGCGTGCTTGGAGCGTGGGATGATGCCCCCGACAAACCCTGGCAGGCGCGGCGGATGGCCGTCTACGCGGCGATGATCGAGACGCTGGATCGCGGCGTCGGCCGCATCCTCGACAAGCTGCGCGAGCGCAATATCGACCGCAATACGCTGGTGATCTTCCTCTCCGACAACGGCGGCTGTGCCGAGAACGTGCGGCCGGATTGGTACGATGTCCCCAGCAAAACGCGCGAGGGCCAAGCCGTTCACGTCGGCAATGATCCGAAGTTTATGCCGGGGCCGCAGGAGGTTTATCAAAGCTACGGGCCGGCGTGGGCGAACGCGTCGAATACGCCGTTCCGAAGGTTCAAGCATTGGACGGAAGAGGGCGGCATCTCAACGCCATTCATCGTGCGGTGGCCGGAGCGGGTGAAAGCGAGCGGAAGGATTGAGCGGGAGCAGGTTGGCGATGTGATCGATCTGATGCCGACTGTTCTGGAGGTTGCCGGCGCGAAGTATCCCGCTGAGCGGGGCGGGCATGCGATCCTGCCGGCGGAGGGGAAGAGCCTCGTGTCGGCGCTGGGCGGAAAGCCCGTCGAGCGCGGCGCGCTGTTTTGGGAGCATGAAGGGAATCGAGCGATGCGGCTGGGGAATTGGAAGATGGTCGCCGGCGCGGGCGCGAAGTGGCAGCTTTATGATATCGCCACCGATCGAGCCGAGATGCACGATGTGGCGGCCACGCATGCGGAAAAGGTCGCGGAGCTGACGGACTTATATAATGGGTGGGCCAGCCGCTGTGGCGTGGAGGTTTGGCCGATCAGACGGTGATTTTTTGTGGCACGGGTTTGCAACCGTACTCGCGCGACGCCGCGGTAATCGCCAGGGCTGATCGCTTCGCTCCGTGCTTATTTGGTCGGAGTACCGACCAACGTCCCGGAGTACCGGGACACACGGCTTATAAAGCCGTGCTACGGGGGTGGCCTGTGGTTTTCGCCCTGCCGATATTGATATAGTACCCGTCCGGTCCTATATTCGGATGGAAGTGCGGTTTCGCGTTTCGGGGTCCTAACCCGAAACCTGAAACCCGAAACCCGAAACTCATCCACAGGAGCAATTGCTTATGGCCATTACACTTACCGAGACTGCCGCCAAGGAGATCAGGAAGATCATCACCGACCAGAAGCTCCCCGAGGCCGTGACGCGGCTGCGCGTGGGCGTTAAGGGCGGCGGGTGCAGCGGGTTTAGCTACATGCTCGACCTCACCGAAGAGGCGGTCACCGAAGCCGACGAGGAACTCGAAAGCAACGGCGTCAAGATCCTCATCGACAGCAAGAGCCTGCTCTATCTCGACGGCACCGAAATCGACTTCAAAGATGAAGTCATGGGCCGCGGATTTGTCTTCAAGAATCCCAACGCCACCAGCTCCTGCGGATGCGGCAGCAGCTTTTCGGCCTAGGGTAGTTGCCGGTTGCCAGTTACCAGTTGCCAGTGAATGCTCATTCGCTGGCTCCTTCTCCACTGGCAACTGACAACTGACAACTGGCAACCGGCAACCGGCAACTTTTCCAATCCCCATGCCTACCGAAACCAGTGAAATCCAAACCCTTGCCAACCGGGAATACCGGTGGGGGTTTGTTACGGACATTGAGGCTGACGCCGCGCCGCCGGGGTTGAATGAGGAGATCATTCGGTTCATCTCCCACAAGAAGGGCGAACCGCAGTGGATGCTCGACTGGCGGCTGAAGGCGTTTCGCCATTGGCTGACGATGACCGAGCCCGATTGGGCGTCGGTGCGCTATCCCAAGATCGACTACCAGAGCACGGTTTACTATTCGGCGCCCAAGGCGCCGAAGAAGAGCCTTGATGAAGTCGATCCGGAATTGCTGAAGACTTATGAGAAGCTCGGCATTCCGCTCCACGAGCGGGCGGCTCTGGCGGGCGTGGCGGTTGATGCGGTCTTTGACAGCGTTTCGGTCACGACGACGTTCAAAGCAAAGCTCGCGTCGATGGGGATCATCTTCTGCTCGTTCGGCGAAGCCGTCCGAGAGCATCCGGAGCTGGTCCGCAAGTACGTCGGCTCAGTCGTGCCGTATAGCGATAATTACTTCGCCACGCTCAACTCGGCGGTCTTCACCGACGGCTCCTTCGTCTACATCCCCAAGGGCGTGCGCTGCCCGATGGAATTGAGCACATATTTCCGCATCAACGCGAAAAATACGGGCCAGTTTGAGCGGACGCTGATCATCGCCGACGAAGGCGCGCATGTGAGTTATCTGGAAGGCTGCACCGCGCCGCAGCGCGATGAGAATCAGCTTCACGCGGCGGTGGTTGAACTCGTGGCGATGGATAACGCAACGATCAAGTATTCGACCGTGCAGAACTGGTATCCCGGCGACAAGGAAGGCAAAGGCGGGATTTATAATTTCGTCACCAAGCGCGGCGCTTGCCGCGGCGTGGGATCGAAAATCTCCTGGACGCAGGTGGAAACCGGGTCGGCCATCACCTGGAAATATCCGAGCTGCATCCTGCAGGGCGACAATTCCGTCGGCGAATTTTATTCCGTCGCGCTGACCAACAATCATCAGCAGGCGGACACCGGCACGAAGATGATCCACATCGGGAAGAACACCCGAAGCACGATCGTCTCCAAGGGAATCTCCGCGGGCTTCGGGCAGAACACCTATCGCGGCCTGGTGAAGATTTTGAAAGGCGCGACGAGCAGCCGCAATTATACGCAATGCGATTCGCTGCTTTTAGGCGATAAATGCGGCGCGCACACGGTGCCGTACATTGAGGTGCGGAACACCAGCAGCCGCGCCGAGCACGAGGCCTCGACGAGCAAGATCGGCGAAGATCAGCTCTTCTACTGCAAAACCCGCGGCATCTCCCTGGAAGATTCGGTCAGCATGATCGTCAATGGTTTCTGCAAGGAAGTATTCAACGAGCTTCCGATGGAATTTGCCGTGGAAGCGCGGAAGCTGCTGGGGGTGAGTTTGGAAGGCTCGGTGGGATAGCCGCCGATGCCGAAGAAGATTCGACAATTGAAAGCCGCCCTGCGGAAGGCTGGCTGGTTGGAAGTGGCCGGCGGCAAGGGAAGCCACACGAAATGGCAGCATTCGCGTGTCGCGCGTACACTGATGCTGTCGGGCCGCGATGGCGACGACGCCAAGCGTTATCAGGCGCGAGATGTTGAGAACGCGGTTCGCGAAGGGACGTCGTAAATGTCCAAACCACAATACACGGTTATTATTCAATGGTCGCCAGAGGATGATGCATACGTCGTCTCTCTTCCGGAATGGGGAGAGTCGTGCAAGACGCACGGGTCAACCTACGAAGAAGCTGCTCGCAAAGCACAGGAAGTTCTCGAGCTGCTGATCAAGACGCACGATCCAAGGAAGTCGGGACCGCTACCCGATCCCAAGCTCTTTAATTATCCCGGCAGTGATGTTGTTGGATTGCCCGGCCATCCGGCAAACCGAAGTAGGTCGGCAGTCGCATGAAGTGATTTAAAGGGAAGCTAGAGCAGAGATGAGTTTACTTGAAATCAAAAACCTCCACGCCCGCGTTGCCGCCCCTGGTGGGCGGGACATTCTCAAAGGCGTGAATCTCACGATCAATTCCGGCGAGGTGCACGCGATCATGGGGAAGAACGGCTCCGGCAAGAGCACGCTTGCGCAGGTGCTTGCCGGCCGCGAGGCGTATCAGGTTACGCAGGGCAGCGTGCACTATAAGGGGAAGGATCTGCTGGAGCTTTCGGCGGAAGAGCGGGCGCGCGAGGGCGTGTTTCTGGCGTTCCAATATCCGGTTGAGATTCCCGGCGTCAGTACAAGTTACTTCCTTAAGGCGGCGGTGAATGCCGTCCGCAAGCATCACGGCGAAAAAGAGCTTGATGCCGCCGCGTTTCTTACGCTGGTCAAGGAAAAGATGAAGCTGCTGAAGATGGATCCGAGCTTCATGAATCGCGCGATCAATGAAGGATTTTCCGGCGGCGAAAAGAAGCGCAATGAGATTTTCCAGATGGCGGTGATGAACCCGACGCTGGCGCTGATGGACGAGACCGATTCGGGGCTGGATGTTGATGCTCTTAAAACGGTCGCCGAAGGTGCGGTATCGCTGCGGCGGAAGGACAACGCGATTTTGGTGGTTACCCATTACGAGCGATTGCTGGAATATATTGTGCCTGACATTGTCCACGTGATGCTCGATGGCCGCATTGTGATGACCGGCGGCCGCGACCTGGCGAAGAAGGTGGACACGCAGGGTTACGATTGGGTCGAACGGGAAACGAAGCTGTCGGCGTGAAACAGGTTTTGCTCAAGTGGAATTGTAAACCGATGACCCAGCTCGCCACGGAAAAACACGCTCATATGTCGAACTTCAGCCGGCTCGAGAACTCCTCAGTCGCACCGGCCTGGCTGGAGGCGCTTCGCCGCGCCGCGATCGATCGCTTTGATGCCGTCGGCTTCCCTTCGACCAAACAGGAAGAGTGGCGATTTACCAATGTCGCTCCGATCGCCAAAACCGAGTTTCGGCTGGCTCATCATCACGATGCGCAGGAAGCCGCGCTGACCGCGAGCCGATTTACGTTTGGGCATGACGCAGCCAGCGAGCTGGTTTTCATCAACGGGCGATTTGAGCCGCAGCTATCGAAGCTCGGCAAGCTGCCGCGCGGCGTGCGGGTGACGAATCTTTCCGATGCGCTCGAAACCGATTCACAGGTCGTCGAGCAGCATCTGGGCAAATACGCCGACATCCGCGGCAATCCGTTTGTCGCGCTCAACAGCGGATTCATTCAGGAAGGCGCGCTGATTCACTTCTCGCGCGACGTTGCACTCGAACAGCCGATCCATCTATTGTTTATCTCGACACCCGCGCGCGAGCCGGCGGTGACGCATCCACGCGTGCTGGTCGTGGCCGAAGAAGGCGCATCCGCGACGCTCGTCGAAAGCTATGTCGGCTCTGGTCGTGGCGTTTATTTCACCAATGCCGTTACCGAGATTGTCGCCGGCGCTGGCGCGCGGGTCGATCATTGCAAGCTGCAGCAGGAAAACCTGGATGCATATCACGTCGCCACGATGCAAGTGCAACTTGCCGCCAGGACCCAATTCGTCTCGCACTCGGCGACGCTGGGCGCACGCCTGACGCGCAATGATCTCACCGCCGTCATGGGCGGCGAATTCGCCGACGCCACGCTCAATGGCCTCGTGCTCATCAGCGGCGAGCAGCACTGCGACAATCACACGGTGCTTGATCATGCCCGGGCGAACTGCCCCAGCCACGAGCTGTACAAGCACGTGCTCGGCGGCAAATCGAGCGGCGTCTTCAAAGGAAAGATCCTCGTCCGTCCCAACGCGCAGAAGACCGACTCCAAGCAGACCAGCAAATCGCTTCTGCTGACCGATGATGCGACGATGAACGCCATGCCGGCGCTGGAGATTTACGCCGACGACGTGAAATGCACGCACGGCTCCACCACCGGCCCGGTGGACGAAGAGCAGGTGTTCTACTTACGCCAGCGCGGCGTCGGCGCGGAAGCGGCGCGGCATCTGATGACGTATGCCTTCGCCGCCGACATTACCCGTCGAATCAAAGTCGAGCCGGTGCGGCGACGCCTCGAAGAATACATGGCGGCCCAGCACGGTCTTCCGCTCGATCTGCGCATCAACGATCTCGCTGCGCATGATGAAGCGGTGCAGCAGATTTAGACGCGTGGCCCGGGCTGACAAACCACGGGCACGCTGTCGCGAGCCCATGCCACCCGGGCTTATGGTGGCATAAGAATTGGGTGGCATGGGCTTGCGATAGCATGCCCGTGGTGTCGGAGTCGATCCGTCGAGCGGGATTTATCCCGCCGTCGTCACTATCATTTCACAGAACATGCACGCCCAAAGCGGCCAACTTCTCAATGCGGCTTGGGATCCTCTATTGATCCGCCAGGATTTTCCGATCCTCGCTACATCCGCCAACGGTAAGCCGCTCGTTTACCTCGATAACGGCGCGACAACGCAAAAGCCGCGCGCGGTGATCGAGCGGCTGCAAAAGTATTACGAAACCGAAAACGCCAACATTCATCGCGGCGTTTATCAGCTCAGCCAAACCGCAACCGCCGCTTACGAAGAGGCGCGGCGAACGGTCGCGCGATTTATTAATGCCGCCGACGAGCGCGAAGTGCTCTTCACACGCGGCACTACCGAGGCGATCAATCTTGTCGCGGCGACTTATGGCCGCTCGGTTTTGCAGCCGGGCGATCAGATCATCCTCTCGGCGATGGAGCATCACTCCAATATCGTTCCGTGGCAGATGATCGCGCAGCAGACCGGCGCGAAGATCGCCGTTATTCCGATCAACGATGCCGGCGAATTGCTGATGGACGAATACGCGAAGCTGCTCAAGCAGCCGACGCGGATCGTGGCGATCGTTCACGTTTCCAATTCGTTGGGAACGATCAACGATGTGAAGCGAATCACCGAGATGGGTCATGCGGCGGGGGCCGTGGCGCTCATCGACGGCGCGCAATGGGTTGCCCATCACCCGACCGACGTTCGCGAGATCGACTGCGATTTCTACGCCTTTTCCGGGCACAAGCTTTACGGCCCGACGGGCATCGGCGTGCTGTACGGCAAGCGCGCGCTTCTGGAAAAGATGCCGCCGTATCAGGGCGGCGGCGACATGATCGAATCGGTCTCGTTTGAGAAAACGATTTACGCGCAGCTTCCGAACAAATTCGAGGCGGGCACGCCAAACATCGCCGGCGCGGTCGGTCTGGCGGCAGCGATCGATTATGTGCAGTCGATCGGATTTGCGCAGCTTGCACCCTATGAAGAAGCGCTGCTGACTTACGCAACCGAGAAACTGACGGAAATACAAGGCGTGCGACTCGTCGGCACCGCAAAACACAAAGGCGGCGTGCTGTCGTTTGTCGTCGATGATCCGCCGATCTCGTCGCTGGATATCGGGACGAAGCTCGACGCGCAGGGGATTGCCGTCCGCACGGGGCATCATTGCTGCCAGCCGGTGATGGAGCGGATGGGAATCACCGCCACGTCGCGCGCCTCGCTGGCGATGTACAACACGCGCGAGGATGTCGATGCGTTAGCGGGCGCGTTGGCGCAGGTCATTGATGATGAGCGAAAGAGAAGTAAATCGTCCCCGAAGGGCAAAGCCAGGCCCGAACCCGCCTTGGCCTTCGCGGAAGCTTCCGCATTGAGTCCACAAGCAGCGGCCGATGAGCTGGCCGAAACTTTTGACATGCTGGGCGAGCGCGATGCTCGCAATGAATATGTGATGGATCTGGGTCAGCAGTTGCCGCACATGTTTGATCAGCTCAAGCCGATCTTGCCGCGCGTGCCGGGGTGCATGAGTGAGGTTTATTTGCTGGCCCGCCGCAAGCCGGGGTCAACGGATGTGTTCGAGTTTGTCGCCGATGCCAATGCTGAGATCGTGCGCGGTCTCATCGCGCTGCTGGAGCGCGTCTACAGCGGCCAGCGCGCCAAGGATGTGCTGCAGTTTGATATCGAGGCATTTTTCCGGCGCATTGGCCTCGATCAGTTCATCACAACCCAACGCCGCAACGGCCTGGCGGGAATGATCCAGCGCATTCACACCGGCGCGGCGGCCGTCGCCAACGGCAATCCGTAAAGATTCCATGTCATCACAGAACGTCGAAGAATATCGCTACCCGCACTCGCGCGTGAGCCTGCCCGTGCTCCCGAATTCCGCGTTCACTCCGCCGGCGTTGCAGGATTTGGGCGATTCGCAAATCGTAGGATCCGCCCTGGCGGACGCGGTCGGCCTGTCCGCGGAACCCGCGTCCGCCACGGCGGACCCTACGGGAGACGCGGCGACGGCTTCGCAATCCGCTCCCAACAATTTCATCGAGCAGAAGCTTCTCGAAGGAAAAGTAATCGAAGCATTGCGCGAGATTTTCGATCCGGAAATCCCGGTCAATATCTACGAGCTTGGCCTCATCTATGACATCAAGGTGGACCCGGAAAACAACGTCCACATCAAGATGACCCTGACGGCGCCGGCCTGCCCGGTCGCCGGCTCATTACCCGGCGACGTCGAACGCCGCGTCGAGGCCATTCCAGAAGTAAAGAATGCGGATGTCGAGCTGGTCTGGGAACCGCCGTGGAGTCGCGAGCTGATGTCGGAAGCGGCGATGCTTCAGTTGGGAATGTTCTAAAGAATGAAAAATTGAAAATGAAAAATGAAAAATGGGCAGAGGGCCAAGTCCGGCCTGTATTCCATTTTTCATTTTTCATTTTTCATTCGCCTACTCCGCCGTATCGCTCGGCGGCGGGCCTGCTTCGTCCACATCGCCGCCTTCGGTGGCGCCTTCGAAATCCATCAGGAAGAGGATGCGCTTCATCTGCTCTTCGCCAACGCGTTTGGCAAGTTGTTTGCGCGCTCTTCGGACGCCGCTGCGGCGGGTGACGTGGCCTACGATGATCCACTTGTTCTTTAGCTTCGGCAGCAACTCTACGAACGCGTCCACGTGCAGATGCTTTCCCGCTTTAGCTTTGGCTTTGTGATCGGGGTCGAAGAAGGTGATCTCGGTGATCAGGATTTCGGCGTTCTGCACATCGGGATGATCGAAGACCGCGCCGGCGGTGGTGTCGCCCAGGAACGCCGCCAGGGGCACTTCGAGGCGATACTGAATTTCGACGCCTTCCTTGCGGAGCTTGGCCAGCTCCGGGCCGGGGCGGCCGAAAAATTCCTGCTTGAGCTTCTCGCGAACGTTGATCAGCGAATAGCCGAGGCTTACGCCGCCGTGATGCGTAGCGAAGGCGCGGATGGCAAAATCTTTGCGCACTTCGTGCAAGTCGCCGGCCTTCATCGGGATCAGCGTGTAAGGCGTTCCCTGCCGCTCGACTTGCCGCCAGCATTTGAGCATCGTATCGACCGGCCCCACCAGCTCCGCCGGCAGCAGCACCGTGCCCGGCTTCATCCCCTGGAAATACCGCTGCGAAAGGTAATACGGCAGCCCCGCGATATGGTCCATGTGCCCATGGCTGATGCAGACGATATCGCTGGTCAGCGCAAAATACGGCGCGCGGCCAATGTCAAAGCAGACATTCAGCTCCGGAATCTGTGCGACAGTTTCCTCCCCAGCCACGCTGTACCCAATGACGGTATGCGCGCCCAGGGAAAGCTTGGCGAACTTCTGGACAAGAAAAGATTTCTGGTTCGGTGACATTCGGGGCAGGAGTGTAGTCGCCAGTGAAGGCATTTGTCATCTGGAGCAGGAAATGAGTTGTCAGTTGCCTGTTGCCAGTTGCCAGGAAATGCCAACGCAATTCGCCTTGTATTCACTGACAACTGGCAACTGACAACTGACAACTCATTCAACTCTTTGCCTTTCCCCCACAAAACCGTTACTTTCCTCGAAATGCGCTGCCCCTTTTGCAACGCCGACAAAGACTTGTTGCACGTGGTGGATTCGCGGACCTGCGAAGGGGATCGCGCGGTGCGGCGTCGGCGGGTTTGCAAGGGATGCAATAAGCGGTTTACCACCTACGAACGCGTGGAGCAGCCGCATCGGCTGATCGTCGTGAAAAAGGACGGCCGGCGGGTGCCCTGGGAACGGGCCAAGATTCTTACCGGCCTGGAGCGGGCCTGCTTTAAGCGGCCGGTGCCCGAGAGCGAATTGCTGCGGATTACTGATGATGTCGAGGAAGAGGTTTTCTCCACCTATGACCGCGAAGTGCAAGCCTCGGCCGTCGGGCAGATGGTGAGCGATCGCCTGCGGCGGGTCGATCAGGTGGCGTACGTCCGATTCGCCAGCGTCTATCGGCAGTTTCGCACGCTTGAAGAGCTGGTCGATGAAGCCCGCGCGGTGCTGGATGCGCGGCGATATGAAGTCCCCGGCCAGGGCCGCCTGTTTGTGGAGGACACGCGCGCGGCCGGCAATGGCCACGAACCGGCCGAGCCGCCAAGCAATCCCGAAGCGCCAAAACCCCAAGGCGGTCGCGGCCGTAAATCAAAGGCGGAGCCTGTTGTTGAATGATGGGGAAGAGTTACCAGTTGTCAGTTGCCAGTTGCCAGTGAATACGAATGCACCTGCATTTCGGCATTTGCTGGCAACTGGTAACTGGCAACTGGTAATTTTTCTCCTGACTTTCCCCCGACTCGTCCGATAACACCGTGAGGCACACCTATGGACCGACCCCGACGATTCTTTCTCCGTCGCGCCTTGGCGGCGGGGTGCTGCGCTGCCATGTTCCTGGCGGGATGCAACACAACTGCTTCCAAACCGCCGCCATTTATTCCGCCTCATCCCAACCTGGGCCCCAAGGCCAATGTTCCGGCGTTTCTGCGTGGCAGCGTCTGGGAGCGCGTCGAGCTGGGAAACACCGAGCCTTATCCGGTTTCCAGCTATGGTCTCGTAGTAAACCTGGCCAACACCGGCGACACCACTGCCCCGCAGGCGGTGCGCGAATACATCACGAAGGAGATGTACAAGCACGGCTTCGGCCAGACCACGATGGGATATCAGCAGATCCCGCCGGAGCGAGTGCTGCGCGATAAGAGCGTGTCGATCGTGCAGGTGGTCGGCCTGCTGCCGCCGGGCGTGCGGGCGGGCCAGAGCTTTGATGTCTATGTCACCTGCCTGCAAGGCAACCGGACAACCAGCCTCGCGGGCGGAAAGCTCTATCTGACTGAGCTCAAGAAGGATGGCGCCAACCCGCGCAATCCGTTTGGCGCCGTCAATGTCTTCGGTAATGCCAAGGGCTTTGTCTTCGTCAATCCGGTGTATGCGATGAATCACGAGCCGGTGCCGCGCGGGCCGGCGGCATCGAGCCTGCGCATGGGCGTGATTCTCGACGGCGGTTTGGCGGTCAAGGATCGCCCGCTCTTCCTGCAATTGCGTCAGCCGCAAAGCAGTGTCTCGCGCGCCATCGAGCTGCGGCTCACCGAACGTTTTCAGGATACCCACATCGCCCAGGCCCAGGACGAAGCGCTCGTCCAGATCTACGTCCCGCCGCGCTATGGCACCGATTGGGAGCACTTTGCCAAGCTGGCGATGCATGTATTTCTCGACAGCTCGCCGGAGTTCGAAACCATTCGCTCGCAGCAACTGCTGATGGAGGCGCGCAGGCCCGGTGCGCCGCTGGAAGATATTTCCTATTGCTGGGAAGCCATCGGGCCCAGGGCGCTGAACTCCATCGCGCCGCTGCTGGCGGATAAAAATACCCCGCCGGACGTCACCTTCGCCGCAGCGCGGGCGGCGGCCTATATCGGCGATCCCACGGGCGTGGCGCTTGCCACTCTCGTGCAGATGGCGCGCGATTCAAGCAGCCCGTTTCAGCTCAACGCCGTCGAAACTCTGGGGGCGCTGCCGCCTTCGAGCACTGTCAATCACATGCTCCGCACGCTGCTCGATTCGGACAAGCCAACCGTCCGCATCCAGGCGTATCAGATCCTTGCGCGCAATCACGACACGTCGATCGTGCAATCGGAAGTGGTGACGCCGCGCGAGGATCACCAGAAATTTGTGCTCGACGTCGTGCCTTGCGGCGGGCCGCCGCTCATCTTCGCCACGCGAACCGGAATCCCGCGGCTGGCGATCATCGGCACGATGCCGGAGATCGTTACGCCGGTGATGTTCTCAGCGATGGATAACCGCCTGACCATCAGCTCGGCGAGTTTTGGCGACAACATCACGATCTACTATCGCCCGCCGACGCCTCAGAGTGACAGTCAGGTCGACGATGCAAATGCCCCCAAGCCGGTGAAGATGGCTTCATCCACCGACATCGCGCAAATCGTGCGGCGCCTAGGCGGGTGGCTCACCGAAGAAGACGATCGCCCGCTCGATTTCACCTACAGCGAGGTGCTGGCGATTCTCCTGCGACTCAGCGACGAGCGGCGGCTGGTTTCATGGCGCCAAGGGCAATCGACGGCAGCCGATTTTATTTTGCAGGCACCGCCGCAACTGGTTCCGCAGGATCTGAACGGGCCGTCGCCCGACAACAGCCGCCCGCAAGGCGAAGCCAAGGCGCAAGCCTCCACGGGACGCCCGGGATAATCAGGCCCGCCGCGACGGTGGCGCAATTCGGGTGCCACAGGTCGGCGTACTCGCAGACCTGTGCCTGGTATAACGGGACAAGCACAGGTCTCGGAGTACCGCGACCTGTGGCACCCGGTTCCGCAGGGTGCTCGGGATGATCTGGTCCGCCAGATATTGCAACGGCGGGCAAAGATGTCAGAATGGCCGCACAGCGCGGCTGTGTGCCCCTGGATGCCGGGCTGCCGCCTTTAGTCAATACCGGTCATGGAGGACCGTAAGCCCATGCGTTTGAAAAAGCTGATCCTGCACGGGTTCAAGAGCTTCGCCGATCGTACGGAATTCGTCTTCGATTCCCCGATTACTGGCATCGTCGGCCCCAACGGTTGCGGAAAGAGCAACGTCGTTGACGGGTTCAAGTGGGTGCTCGGCGAGCAATCCGCCAAGAGCCTGCGCGGCGACGCCATGATGGACGTGATCTTCAACGGCTCCGGCAGCCGCAAGCCCGCCGGCATGTCGGAAGTCACGCTCGTCTTCGATAACCCCCGTCGCGACGATGGCACCCGCATCCTGAATCTGGATGTGGATGAAGTGGCCGTCGGCCGCCGACTTTTCCGCGACGGCACCAGCGAATATCAAATCAACAACACAAGCTCGCGCCTCAAGGATATTCGCGAGCTGTTTCTCGATACGGGTGTAGGCGTCGATGCCTACAGCGTGATCGAGCAGGGGCGCGTCGCGGCTCTCTTGGAGGCCAACCCCGAAGAACGCCGCATCATCTTTGAAGAAGCCGCCGGCATCTCCAAGTTCAAGGCGCGCAAGAAAGAGTCGCAGCGCAAGCTGGAGAAAGTGGATCAGAACCTCCTGCGCGTGACGGACATCGTCGACGAGGTCGAAAAACGCCTGCGCAGCGTGAAGATCCAGGCCGGCCGCGCCCGCACCTATCAGGAGCATCATCAG
>DATBDZ010000325.1:0-12964 GCA_036276235.1 Humisphaera sp.
GTGGTGAACGGTTCTCGCAACACCGACGATCTCGAAGTACGAAAACTGTCACCACGCCGTGTACGAGCCTAAGGCGAGGGCACGGATCCTCCTCGCGCCGCATTTCCCCGCCCTGACTCACGTCTCATCTCGCGCAGGAAGGGTTGGGCCGCACGGCCCTTCAGCATCGCGCATTTTCGCACCGTGTTCGACAACCGTCACTTGGCAGCTCATTTGATGTGGTTTTCCCCACCCTCATGACTAACGGCTGTAGCAGAAGTCGCACTATTTCCCGCCCCCCGCGCCGGCAGAAGCTTCCCATGCATCGCCCCCAGATTCATCTCATACAAAATCACCGTGACGATCACGCCAGACAGCACCAGCGCCGCCGCGGCCCAGCGGGCCTGGGCGGAGGCTTGCAGTGCCCTGAAGATCTGTCGCGCGACCGCGTAAATTGATTTGCTGACGGCCGCGCGGGCGCCGCCGAACATTGCCATCTTTCCCAGTTCCCATTGCAGCGTCGCGGGAATCGCTTCTGCCGCATGTTGCGGCCAAAGCGCCATCAGGATCGCCGGCATCACATCAACCCCGCCGCGGCGAAGCTCGCGGCGCAGCTCATCGGCGGCGAGCTTCAGCCGTCGCGAGATGGTGGCGGCGGAAACATGCTCCTGCTTCGCCAATTCCTGCTGCTGCTGGCCCTGCAGGAAATGGCGGATGAGCAACAGCCGCGATGCGTCCGGCAGACGCGCCAGCGCTTCATCGATATGCGGCGAGATATCCGCCCAGCGCACGGCGGGCGGCTCCTCCGCCGCCTCCCGCGCCTCAGCGGCCACGTGCGCCTCGCGGCGTCGGCGGGCCATCTCGCTGCGCCGCTCGTCCACCGCCAGCCGCGTCGCCGCCCGATGCAGCCATCCGCCCAGCGACTGCGAAACCGATTGCGGCCGGGTCATCAGGCGGAAAAATGTCTCCTGGGACACCTCTTCCGCCCGCGCCCGGTCATTGAGAATCCGCCGACAAACTGAAAAGACCATTCCCGCGTATCGCTGGACAATTTCCGAAAACGCCTGCTGATCACCCTCTTCGGTGTATCGCCGCAGCAGATTGAGATCGCTTTCAACGTAAGCCATAAGTCGGTGGCGAGGACTCTCGCCATCAGGATGACGGAGCCGATTTTAACACTTTCAACGATTTTCGGCGAAGGAATTATCCGTTCGCGGTCGGGTCCAATTCCTTGGGTCGAACCGCCCAAATCCAGCTCGCTCGCATGGCGCGACCAAAACGCCAGTTGTCGTAGGGTCCGCCTTGGCGGACGTGATTTGCGAACGGCGCCAATTGCCGCTCCACGTCCGCCAAGGCGGACCCTACGGGAGCATTTCGCGTACTGGCCCAGAGTTGCGACTCCGGCGCCGCTTTGATTCCTCGTGGCAGCGCGAACATCCAAACGGCAGCTCGCCATCAGTGTAGAAACGTTGAGGCGATTGGCGGCGGCCTCGGATCGGGCTGCAATTCTCACGAAACGAGCACTTCATGAAACGAATTTTCCTCCCGGCACTTCTTGTCTTCTCGCTGTGCATCCAATTCACGATGGCACAGCAACCCGCGCCGCCCGCCACGCAGCGCGGCGGGGCCGCTCGCGGGCGCGGCGGCGCTACGCCGCCACCTGTGGAGGCTAATGCTCAGCAGCTTGCGACGATCAAGGAGAAGACCGAACAGATTCGATCGCTCGTGAAAGATCTGACAGCCAACGGCGCCAAGCCGGAGCTGGTGGATGATGTCGCGGTCTACGCGCATGCCGGACAGATGCTCATCGAGTATCCGAATATGTTTACCAACCCGGCGGCGATCGATCATGCCATGACAACCCTCGATCAAGGCATCGAGCGCGGCAAACAGCTTCAGGCGAAACAGCCCAAGTGGAACGAGGGGCGGCGGCAGATTCTTGCTTATACATCGGAGATCGACGGCGCGGTGCTGCCGTACGGCGTGGCGCTGCCGCCGAATTACGATCCGAGCAAGCCGGCGCGGCTCTATGTCTGGCTGCATGGCCGCCAGAACACCACGACCGAAGCCGAATTCATTTACGGCTTTCTCAATAGCCGCGGCGCCGGCAATCCGCCGGTGGCGGATCAGGGGCAGATTCAGCTCAATTGCTTTGGCCGCATCAATGGGGCGGGTTGGCATTGGGCCGGGGAGATGGATGTGTTTGAGTCGATTGCCGCGGTGAAGAAGCGGTTCAACATCGACGACAAGCGAATCATCCTGCGCGGCTTCTCGCAAGGCGGCGAAGGCGCATGGCACATCTCGCTGCATTATCCCGACCGCTTCGCCGCCGCCGAGATCGGCGCGGGCACCGTCTCGCGCACCGGGCAGCGGACGGATCTGACGACGTATCAGCGTGCGACGTTGCGAATCTGGGAGAACATCTCCGAGTGGGCGCTGAACATCTACAATCTGCCGCTCGCGGGGCATGATGGGGAGAACGATCCGGGGCAACTGGAATCATCGCTGCGCGCCCGCGCGCAGCTTGAGAAGGAAGGCTTCCCCTCAACCGGCGATCCCGATTATCTCCGCTCGCAGGGCGCGCCCGGATTGTGGCTGCAATCCAAAGCGACAGGCCACGGCACCAGCCCGCTGGTCCGCCAGCGCCTCGACGCCTTCCTCAAAGAGTGGGGCGACAAGGGCCAGACTTCCCCCGATCACATCCGCTTCCTCACCTACACCACGCGCTACAACCGTGACTATTGGGTCTCTATCGACGGCCTGGAAAAACATTACGAGCGCGCTGAAGTCGATGCCCAGCGAGCGAGCGAAGGCGCTTCCTACGACGTCAAAACAAAAAACCTCACGCGGCTTGTCCTTCGCGAAACCACCAACGCCCGCGAGATCAACATCGACGGGCAAAAGATATCGGTCAACGGCGGGCTCGAGATCACGCTCAACAAGAACGCGGGCATGTGGAGTGCCGTCGCCAACGGACATCAGCCCGGCCTGCACAAGACGCACGCGCTGCAAGGCCCGATCGACGATGCCTTTCTCGATCCGTTCCTGATGGTCCGCCCGACCGGCAAGCCGTGGAACGATGAAGTGAATCAGCAGGCACTGCGCACGATGGCACATTTCGATCTCATGTGGGGCAGATTTTTCCGCGGCCATCCGTTTGTGAAGGATGACAAGGACGTGACCGAAGCCGACTTCGCCAAGTACCACGTCGTCCTATTCGGCGACCCCGGCAGCAACAAATGGATAGCCGCCCTGAATGGCAAGCTCCCCTTCACCTGGACTCAGCAGAGCGTCACATTCGCCGGCAAAACCTACCCATCGCAGGAAAACTACCCCGCGATGATCTATCCCAACCCCCTGAACCCCGCGAAGTATGTCGTCCTGAACACCGGCCTCACCATAGAAGACCGAGGCTACAACGGCGACTACGGCACGCCCCTCTGGGGCGACTACGCCATCGTAAAAGTAAGGCCCGGCGCGGCAATGCCGGAACTGGTGACCGGTGGCCTGTTTGATGAGAATTGGCAGTTGGCCAGGTAATCCCGCGATGCTGCAACGTATCGCACCGGATTTTGCACCAATCGGTTGCGTCTACAATGGTTGCACGTTGCATAGCACCGAACATCGATGGACAGGACGGTATCGTATCATCCTGTCGATCCTGTCCATCCATGTTCGAGCCCGATCGTGAGTTCTCCCATCCCGCCGCGCGCCGGCTTCGCGGGCCACTCGGCGATCCCTTCGCCCGGTCGATGAAACATTTTGAAACCTTTTGCGCATCATTTGGTTTCATGTACTCCTGTTGCATGTTTCATCGGGTGGAGGAAGTAGCCAGAGGTCAGAGGTCAGAAGTCAGAGGTCAGCGGTCAGACCAGGACGCGACCCATTCAACGGCCCACGCACCGCAGCGCCCCAAAGCGCACCAAAAACTTCCCCAATCAGTGGCGCATCGTTGATGCGCACAATCGTGTGCCCCGGATGCGCATCTCGTCGCGCGGCTACGGTGGGCGTTTCAAATTCGGCGTTCTTCAGATGACTTACGGCAATTTCGCGGCAGATTCCGCCGCGCGACTGCCGCGCGGCTCGGCCCGTTTTTCAGCCCGCCAGCAGGGTTTCGCGCGACACGGCGCGACACCTGGCGCTTTTTCCGATCAGTCGCGCGGCGGCAGTCATTTGACGTAAGTCATCATTCAATGAGCAAGAACAATCGTCGCGGATTCTCGCAGATAAGCTTCCACTTCTGATCTGCGGAAATCAGCGCAATCTGCGGACCGGTTCTGTCCTGGCTTTATCTGTGTCCGTCCGTATTCATCTGTGGCGAAGTTGGGCTCCCACAAAAAAACCCCTCTTCTCTATAGTACACCCACTTTGTCAACGTTTTGTTTGGTTAAGTGACGGCACCACAAGGACTTATCGATGTTCACCCCGTTTTATCGCGCAAGTCTCTGTAAAATAAAGAATTATGATACGTGAAAATGAGCATTAAAAAAGAAAATCTCAAGATTTTTTCCGCGCGAAAATCGGAGCGTGTTATTATTTAGTTAAATTCCGTGGCGGCGAAGAGTTGCAGGCGATTATCGGCCGTCACCGGCGCGTGAAATTTTTTTTTAAGATCGCCCTGTAAGCCCGTCATGCAGGCGGATTCACCATCGCCAAAGCCGTCTGCCTGTTCGGAACAATCTGTAGAACCTTGTCCAAACTCACGATCTTAAAAAGCCCGCGCAAATCATTGCTAAGCCCGCACAGCAGCAGGCGCCCCTTGATGCCGGCAGATTTTTTATTCAGCATCATCAGAACTCCCAGAATCTGAGAGGAAAGATACTGCACCTTGCTGAACTCCAGGATGATGTTGCGGCATTTCCGCTGATCGACCAACGCGTACAACTCCTGGCCCATCGGGTCGATCTCCATCGGATCCAGAATCCTGGACTTCTCAAACGATACAACGATCGCATCGCCAACTTGCGTGACGATCAACCCTGCGGGGGTAGCCCTCGGCTCCGGTTCTGGTGAAGCTTTCTCTTCACTCTCCGCGGGCCTCTCGGTCAGCGGGATATCCGCGGTCTCGATCCCTTTCTCTGCCGGCGGCGCCATAGCGACCGGCCCATTTGGCATTCGGGACGACTGCTGGGGCCGCGACGTTACCGATGCGCTGGCCCGTGGCTGTTCATCCGCCAGCGGAATCTCGTCAACTTCGACAGGTTCAATTGACCTGGCCATTGGCTTGAGCGGCTGAGGCGCCTTCGCGATCACTGGGACCTGAATCGTGGCCCCGCACTTCGGACAATGTCCGCTATGACCCGCCTTGTCATCCGGAACGTTTAAGTGGGCGTGGCATTGCGTGCATGTGAATTTGATCATCGTGGCGTGCCTCAGTTTTCGAACTGCGGGACACCCTGCAAAGTACCGCGAGCCGGATCGAGCGAACATAGGACTTTAGTCCCAGGCAAGTCCTCGTTATCGGCGTCGCTGGTCCGAAGAGATAATCTCGAGAATGGTTTGAGGTTTCGAGTTTCTGGTTTCGAGTCCGAAGCGATCCCAGAACCCAAACCCATTCCACCACCCGAAACCCGAAACCCGAAACTCATTTCATGGACCCCGAAACTCATTCATCCAGCCGCCCGTGCGGAAGCGACGCCTGGACCACGAAGATGGAATCGCCGCTGAAACGCCCCGCGTCATAGCAGAGCATTTCCACGCACAAACAAGCAAATTTTTGACCCAGAAGAAACATAGCGAGCAAACCGTCTGCCCACGCCGCGGCAGAGCCGGCGCAAGTGGACACCCCATTGCCAAACGGCTGCAACGCCGCGCGGCCGCGGATCTCCGTGCGCGGTCGAATCACTTTCGGACCGGATATCCTATCTCCTCAATATCCGCGGCAAGCTGCGCGAGCGTGGCCTCTGGATTCAGGCCGGAAACGATTCGCTGATCCAGCGGCAGATGGGAATAGATCGCTGTCACCATGGGCAGCGGGATCTCTCGCTCGTAGTAATCCGTCGCCCAGTCGCGGTAGGTGCGCGGACGGCCGTCGAGATGGTGAAGCAGATGGGCGGAGCCGTCTGGATCATCGTCGTCTTGCGACAGGTCCACGGTGCCCCTCTGCCATTGATCGTCTTGATAGCGCCGCCAGATGCAGAAGGTTGTTTCGTCCTGCGCGAACGCCGGCTCTTTCAGGCAACCGGCAAACTCGGCGGGCATGCCGGCGAACATTCCAGGTGCAATCGCCGGCGGCTTGGATTGGAACGGCGACAGCCGCGATTCATGATCAAAGCCTTTGAACCAGCAGCCGGCTGAATTGAACAGGGCGGAATAGTGATCGCCTTCGCCATTTCGCATCGAGCCCATTTGCTCGCCGGCCGACCAGCGCGCACTGAATGAGAAGTAGCGATGTTCCCAGTCCGGGCTGAGAATCGCATCCAGCATCGCAAGCGATTGCATCAATCGCTTGAGATTGTCGATCTCTGGCAGGCTGTCGAGGTCACGCGTGGAGGGCATGGCATTTCAATGATAACGCAATTCCGTCTCTTCTTTGCGTCTTTGTCTCTTTGCGTCTCTGCGCATTCCGAATCGCGCAGAGACGCAAAGAGACAAAGACCGCAAAGACACGCTAACGGTAGTTACCGATCAGGAGTTGGCTCGGCAACATTGAAGTCGATCACAAGCCGCGCGACGCGGGCGTTTGGGCCGTGGCCGGCGTAGCATTGGTAAGTGCCGTCGCCGTAGCCGCCCCGGCAAAGGATGGCATTCTCTGGTCCTCGGGCGAGGCGGTAGTTGAGCCAATCGCAGTTCCCTTCGCGATGCTCGTGTTTGCCGAGCCTTCGGGCATGTTTCACGGGATCCTTCATCACGGCAAAGTGAATGGCCGCCGACTCGGCGGAGAAAAGCCCGGTTGCGCCTTCCTGCGCGAAGCTGTTTGGAGATTCATCCGTGAAGCAAGGGTCGGCTGGCGCGACTGCGGTGACGGGCAGCCATAGCACGACCTTGTCTGATGAGAAAGTCATTACCAGAAAAGCTCCGCGCGCACTGTCAATCCGCCTGGCGAATTTCGCGAGCACGATATCGACGGGATATCGCCCAGGTGCAACCAGAATACCGAGCGGAGGATATTCGGTGGCGCAGTAAGCATCGGTTACAACGATGCGCCCGGTAGGCAAGTTGAGTTTTCCCGCGCTGACGCGATCAAGGCGCAACGGGCTGCCGCCGTTGTATTGCTCCGCACGAATGCGGCCGCGCTTACCCGCGATCGCCAGCTCAAGGCGGCGGTTAATCGCGTCCCAAGGAGAGCGTGCTTTAGCCACGGTCATTTTAGATTACGCGTCGACGTTGGAACGGAACGTCAGGCTGCCTCGACTTCGACGAATTCCTTTCCGGCCTCGGTGGGAACCGGGTCGCCGGCATCGCGGCAGTCCTCAACATAAAGCTCGATCGCTTCGCGGATGTTTGACAGGGTCTGGGCCGGATCGTCCCCTTGGCTCACGCAGCCGGGCAATGCCGGCACACTCGCGACGTAGCCGCCGTCCGATTCTCTTTCCAGCACAACGGTGTAGCGCATAGGTCGAGTCTCCTGCTGCATTGTACCGCGGGTATCACGCCACGACCAACCACAGGCACTTGGCGCTCACAAAGACTTCACGTTCGTCTCCGGGACAGGCCATATAATCTTCATTCCTACGGATTCTGACCCGCAAGTGTAGCGCGCGGCTACAGGGGTGTTACATTGGCCCTTCAGATCAGTTACACGACTTGCATCGTGATCAACGTCGTTAACTTGTTAATTCAAATTGTGCTGGAGGAGTTGCCGTGATCGATCTTTCCGCCCGTCCGACCTTGGCCGGGCTTTTGTCGCGGGTGCCGGAGCCGCGGATTGTTTTGGCGGCATTACTCCCACTGCGCTGGTTGGCGGTGGTGGGGCAGGTGACGGCGGTTGCGGTAGCAGGCCGTCGTCAGGAAGGCCATTCCCAATAGGAGGGCTACGAGTGTTCGAAAGGTACAAGCAGTTTGTTGGCGCTATAAAGCCACCGAACCGATTTTGGCCGGTCACCGCGGATGAGATTGGCGCTGCGGAAGCTCGCCTCGGTCACGAATTCCCTTCAGAACTTCGCAAATTCTTTCAGGAGATTGGTTACGGCTTTTATGGCGAAGGCATAAAGGATTCAAAACGGACCCATGTCAACAGAGTGATGGACCCGACATCGATTGCAGACATTCTCCTTGATAAATCCGAGCCCTATCGTCCACACGAAGGCTTTCTCAATGGCGTGATGCCGTTTTTTGATTTAGGTGAGTCAACATTCTTGGTCCTTAAGCCCAAGACCACTTTGCCCAATCGAGTCTTTTGGCCCGACGGCGTGAAGGTTGTGAGTGAAAGCCTTATCGAGTTCTTTGAAGAGCTATACGTTCACGCCGACTTCTACCACAAATCGACTTAAAGCAACTTAGTGGCTCGCGCTCCCCCGCTGGCTGCGCCACGGGTTCTTGCGACGGTTCACCTTCCACCGGCGCAACAACCGCCGCGCGCAACATTGCACTACATTTGATAGATTTACGCGACTTGAAGCGGCTGTTGGAGGACCTTCGGTGATCGATCTTTCCGCCCGCCCAACCCTGGCCGGGCTATTGTCTCCCGTGCGGGAGCCGCGGATTGTTTTGGCGGCTTTGTTGCCGCTGCGCTGGTTGGCGGTGGTGGGGCAGGTGACGGCGGTGGCGGTGGCCGCCTGGGGGTTGCATTTTCGGTTGCCGATTGGGCCTATTGCTCTTGTGATTGGGGCTACGGCGCTTTCGAATTTGATTCTGACATCCTGGATGAAGCTGGGGCGGACGCCGGCTTGGCTGGTGCAGGTTACTTTGTTGATTGACATTTTCTTGCTGACGGGATTGCTCTATCTCACGGGTGGGCCGGCCAATCCGTTTGCGGCGCTTTATCTGGTGCATGTGGCGATGGCGGTCAGCGTGCTGGGGGCGGGGTGGTCGTGGATGTTTGTGGCGGTGATTGCCGCCTGTTATGGCGTGCTGCTGGAATTCCATCATCCGCTGGAGCGCGGCAACCAGCAGTTGCCGGCGTGGGAGTTCGCCACCGGAAGCTGGATCGCGCTCGTGCTTGTCTCCGCGCTGATCGCGGCGTTCATCGGGCGGGTGAGCTGGAACCTGCGGCAGCGCGAGCATGAGCTGGCCTCCATGCGCGAGCGGGCGGCGCGCAGCGAGCAGCTTGCGGCACTGACCACGCTCGCCGCCGGGGCGGCTCATGAACTGAACACGCCGCTGGGGACGATCGCCGTGGTCGCGAAGGAGTTGGAGCTGAGCCGCGATGCTTCGGCGGATGCGGATGATCCGGTGATCGACGATGCGCGGCTCATTCGCCGTGAGGTGGATCGTTGCCGCGGCATTCTCAATCGCATGCGCGTGGACATCGGCGAAGAGCCGGCTCACGGAAATGAAGTGCCGCTGGCGGATCTAATCGCGCGGCTGCGGGAGAGCTTGCAGCCGTCCGAGCAATCGCGGCTGGCGGTGAAGACTGCTGGCGATATTGAAATCATTCATGGGCCGGCGCGGGCGCTGGAGCAGAGCCTGCTGGTGCTGGTGCGAAATGCGTTTGATGCATCGCCGGCAGACAAGATCGTGGAGCTGCGGATTGAGTCGGTTGATGGGCAGATACGGTTTGAGGTGCGCGATCGGGGAGCGGGGATGTCGCAGGAGATGATCCGCCGCGCGGGCGAGCCGTTCTATACGACCAAGGAGCCGGGGCAGGGGATGGGCTTGGGATTGTTTCTGGTGCGCCTTGTCGCAGAGCGCTGCGGCGCGACATTTAGAATAGAATCAAAGGTTGGCGAAGGGACGGTCTGCACATTCGATCTGCCGGTGGAGAGCCGCGATGGCAACCACATATAAAGAACCCGCACAGAAGGAAGCGAAAGGGGAGCCGGGAAGGCCGCGCAAGTTTCTGGTGGTGGATGATGATGCCATCTTCCGCGAGCGGCTGGTAAAGGCGATCATCGCGCGCGGGATGGAAGCGCAGGGAGCCGGCAGCGGCGAAGATGCGATCGCCCTGGCGCGCAAGATCCAGCCGCAGGCGGCGGTGGTCGATTTGCGCATGCCGGGAATGTCCGGGCTCGATCTGGTGCGCGAGCTGATCAGCGTGCATCCTGCGTTGCAGATCGTGGTGCTCACGGGCTACGGCAGCATCGCGACGGCGGTGGAAGCCGTCCATCGCGGCGCGATCAATTATCTGCAAAAGCCGCTGGATGCGGATCAGATCCTGGCGGCGTTTGATAAGGACGCCGACGCGATGACAGCGGAAACGACGCCGTCTTTGGCGCGCGTGGAGTGGGAGCATATCCAGCGCGTGCTGACGGATTGCGAAGGCAACATCTCGCTGGCGGCGCGGAAATTGGGATTGCATCGAAGATCGCTGCAGAGGAAGTTGGGGAAGTTTCCGCCGTTGGAGTAGGGGGGGCGTTCATTCATCGTTCGCGCGGACGGGGCAATACGCCCGTAGGGGCGAACCTTGTGTTCGCCCTGCGTCGTTTACGCGAACCGCACCGGGCGAACACGAGGTTCCCCCCTACGGGGTGGGTGTCGTTTGCGCGCGGCAGGTGGGTGAACACAAGGTTACCCCCTACGAAATGCCCGGCGTCGTTTGCGCGAACAGCGCCGGGTGAACACAAGGTTCACCCCTACGGGGGAGGCGAGTTTTATGCGAACCGCACCGGGCGAACACGAGGTTCGCCCCTACGAATCGTCCTCGCGCGAAAATTGGGGTTGGCCGTCGTATAGGTGGTGAATTCCATTTGAAAGGAAAGGAAACCTATGCGAATCGTCTCTGGAAGATCCGTCGTGTGGCTCGGGATCGCGATGGCTGTTCTGATGCCGTTACTCAATTGCCCGACGGCGTTGGCGCAGGGCTTGTTCGGCGACCCGACGACGCGGCCGACGAAAGTGCTGCCGGAATTCAAATATGACGGCACGCTCGACGGCGCGATCGCCAAGCTGCAGGAGGCGGATCCGAGCTTGCGGGTGATGGTGGTCTGGCCGACGGGGGCGGCGACGGATGAGCCGCATATCTCGCTGGCGCTGCGAAATGTGACGGCCGTGGATGTGCTGGATGTCATGGCGACGGCGTATCAGGCGATTGGGATCAAGATAGTTTCGGCCGCCAGCGGGGAAATCTATATCATCAACGTGCAGGTGCAGCCGTCAGAGCAGCGGCGGCGGGGCGGGCGCGGTGCCGATCCCGTCAACGGGGGGGGAGGCGGCGCGCCGCAACAGTATATCGTGCGCGTGTATAACCTGGCCGGGCCTGTAAATGCGTGGATCAACGACAACCTCGGGCCTGTCAAGGACGAGGACTTTGCGGCCGCAAAAGGCAAGGCGATGGACGCGATTCTTTCGCTCTTGCAGGCGACTTTGACGCAGCTTCCGGATGAGACAACCAAGCCGTTGCTGCAAGTGCACGAGCCGACCGTCAGTGTTGTCTTCCGCGGTAGTCCGCGGCAATTGGAGGCGGTGGAAGAGGCGATGCATGTTCTTCCGGGCTATGGCAGTTCCCTGTCGCGGCAGAGGAGCAACGACCTGACAGCGCGCGTGGCCGCGCTTGAGAAGGAAATCTCGCAGCTTAAGAGCCAGAATGCATCCGGGGCGCGCGGCAAATGAGAGCCGCGTGAAGGAGTTGGCGTGTCGATCGATCGGGCACTTTTCGCGGAAAGGGATTGCGTGTCCGAGCCGCCGGATGACGTGATCTGTGATCTCACCGCCCGGATGGCGGCGGGGGACGCGCGGGCGATCGAATCGTTTTTCAATCGCTACTTTCAGTTTCTGTATGAACAGGCTCGTCGCGCCAGCCGGCGCGACGAAGCCTTTTGTCTGGATGTGGTGCAGGATGGATTGCTTCGCGTGATTCGCTCGATTCGCCGAACGGAAACGGAAGGCCAGTTGCTCGGGTGGCTCAAGCTGGTGATTCGCACGACGGCGTACGATCGGCTCAAGACAGAGCAGCGACGAAAAACGCATGAGGCGATGTTTGTCGGAGATGCACCCGTCTCCGAATCTCGGGTCGATGACGATCAACTGGAACGGCTTGGCGATGAAATCAGCCGGCTCGATCCAACGCTGGCGCGGATGATTGAATTGCGGTACGAGCGGGATTGGACGTTATCGCGGATCGCGGCGGCGTTTGGGTTGTCGGTGGGGACGATCGATGGGCGGCTGCGACGGGCGTTGGGGCGGTTGCGGGAGAGGTTGGAGGAGGAATGTTGACTCGTCGCAAGTTACAGAATCGCTCGTGGCATGGGCGTCTCGCCCGTGATCCGGGCGAAGAACACGGGCGAGACGCCCGTGCCACATCCCCTCACCCTGCCCTCTCCCCTGAGTACAGGGGAGAGGGTTCTGAGTGCGCATTCGCACGCTGGGGAAATTTCGGTGGGGTGGGTGTACTCGCCCACCACGAGGGCAAATGGTGGGCGAGTACACCCACCCTACGTGGAATCTCTAATGTCTTTTGAGCAGGTGCGCCGTGCGTGAATTACGAGATAATTTTGACGAGGCGTCCAACGTCATGCTCTCATCTGATGGCCTTAAACGCCGCGGGGAAATCCTGCAACTTGCGCAGGCGGCTGGAAAACGGCGGCGAATTCGCCGCCATGTTGTTCGTGGCGTGGTGATTGGCTGCCCTCTGCTTTTACTGGCTTTGGCCGCCTATCTACTAATGTATCCACGGCCCATCGAGGTGAAACCGGTTATCGTGAAGGATGTGACTCACGTCGCGCCGACGCCGGCGCAAGTTGTGACCTCTGTCATTCCGATCATCCACATCCAAACCGAAGCCGGCATTTCTGCGCGGCTCGCGGTTCATCCTCAGATGACCAACGTGCAATGGCTCAATGATGCTCAATTGCTCCAGCAGCTCGCCGACTCGGGGAAGGCCGGCGGGCTGGTTTATGTGGACAACACACCGATGCTGATCATGCCTGATGAATTGTCACTTCACTGA
>DATBDZ010000326.1:0-14047 GCA_036276235.1 Humisphaera sp.
GCCGCGGCGGCGCTGTTGCTATTCTGAGCAACACCTTCTTCGCCGATTTCACCGACAGCCAATTTGACGGAAATGGCGCGACCGATCGCGGCGGCGCCGTTTATGGACCGGCTAACGCTCAGTTGGAATTCATCAATTGTGCTTTTGTCGGAAACACTGCGCCCAATGGCGCAGCTGTCTACGATGATACGGCCAGCACGGGCACGCCGCAGCATGAAACCGGTGTATGGGATTGCACGTTTGCTGCCAACCAATCCACATCGGCCGGTTCGGGAACGTATCAGGTTGGATTGCCTGGCCTGCCCCAGCTTGAGAATGACATCTTGTGGGGAGATTCGTCAGAGAATTCGACCGGATACAACGTGATCTACAGCGACATCGCGGGCGGCGTGCTAGGCGAGGGCAACATCAACGCCGATCCGCAATTCCTTCGCGCGCCAAGCCCGGGCCCGGATGCCACATGGGGAACATCCGATGACGACTATGGAGATTTGCGCCTCGGGAAAACCTCGCCCGCCCTCGACTGCGGTCTCAACATCGATACCGGAACTGACATCCTGGGTCAGCCACGAATCGTCAACGTGACGATTCCCCCCCATGGGAACATCATCGGCATTCCGAGAAGCGACATGGGCGCCTATGAACGTAGCGATAAGGTTCCTCCAGTCGCCGATGCCGGCGGATCATACAGCCTCTTTGAAGGCCAGACGGTTGCGTTGTCATCCGCCGCATCGAAGGGGAACATCACCAGCTATCAATGGGATTTCAATTATCAGTTTGGCCAGCCATTCCAAGTTGACTCGACCAGTCCGTCTCCGACGTTTTCCGCGGTCGGGCTCGACGGGCCGGCGACTCGAACGATTGCGCTTCAGGTACAGGACGACACAGGCGCCGTCGAAACGGCGTATTCGTCGCTCACCATCGCGAATGCCGCACCCGTCGCCCGCTTCCAGGGTGGGACAGTCACCCTTGGCGCTGCGGGGAGCGTGAGCTTCTCAAAGATTTTCGATCCATCACCGGCAGATACGGCAGCAGGCTTCCAGTACAGCTACGACTTCAACAACGACGGAACATTCGAGATCGCAGATTCAACGTTGTCGTCGGCAACCGTTCCCACCGGCTTCCTGACCACCGTCGGCGCTCACACTATTAATGGTCGTATCCAGGACAAGGATGGCGGCTTCACCGATTACACCGCCACCGTTCAAGTCAATGCGCCGGCACTTGGCGCAATTTCCGGAATAATCTTCAACGACCACAACGCCAATGGCGCGAGCGACACCGGCGAGGCTGGAATCGCCGGCCGTATAGTCTTCATCGACAAAAACAAGAACGGCAAGCTCGACACCGGCGAGCCAAGCCAGAGCACCGCGGCAAATGGAAGCTACTCGTTCAAGAGTCTCGCGGCTGGCAGCTATCGCATCGCCGATGTGTTGCCAACCGGCTGGCGGCACACCGTGCCGACCGTCGGGTACTTCGACGTCACAGTTGCCGTCGGGCAAGTTGTGACGGGCAAGAATTTCGCCGAGACGCAAAACGTGCTGATCGCCGGTACCATCTACAACGACGCCAACGGCAACGCCAAGCGCGACAGCACCGAGAAGGGAATCGCCGGCCGCACCGTTTACATCGACAAAAACAAGAATGGCAAACTGGACGTCGGCGAACCCTCGACCGTCACGGCATCGGACGGCTCCTACTCCTTCAAGACGCTGGCCGCCGGCAGCTATCGCGTGCGGCAGGTATTGCCGGCAGGTTCTCGCTCCACGAGTCCCACTGCCGGCTATTACGATCTGACACTGACATCCGGCCAGAGCGCCGCCGCCAAAGATTTTGCTGACACGACGACAGCCCTTGTGAGCGGCATCGTCTTCAAAGACGCAAATTCAAACGCGAAGCAGGATGCCGGAGAATTGGGGCTCGCCGGCTGGGTGGTCTATCTCGACACCAACAACAACGGCAAACTCGACGCTGGCGAAAAGAGTTTCACCACCGGCGCAGATGGGAAATTCAGCTTCGTCGTTCCCGCGGGAACGTATCACCTGCGCGAGGTGATCAAAAGCGGGTTCACGCGAACCACGCCCGTGCGAGGTCTGTTCACGTTGACGCTCGCGAGCGGGCAATCGGCGACGGGGAAGAATTTCGGAAATAAGTGAGCGGACGCTGAGTGGTGCAACCCTGTACGCCGCTTGCGGCTTCGCGAGTCAAGTCGCACACAAAACCCGCGAAGCCGCAAGCGGCCGGTTAATCCCGAGCTGCGGGGACTCTACCTGGAGCTACCCGCAAAGAAGATTCTCGCGAATCCATTTCGCGGACTTCATTGATTTGATCTTTCGTTCTCGTTTGATCGCATCCGAGCGACCAGGATGCGCTTCGCGCCACACCAATCGCCACGGGCCATTTTTGTGGGTGAAGGTCCGGTGCCCTTCGTCGGAATTGTGCTCGCCGAGACGCCTGTCCACATCGTCGCTTGAGCCAATGTAGAAACGGCCAGCCGCATTCTCCAGGATGTAAACCCAGAAATTGCCGCTGGCCGTTTCCACAGGTCGGTAGCCAGGACTCGAACTTGCAAGCTGCCGGTTAATTCCGACCCGTCGGGACTCTACCATTGAGCAAGTTCTCTTACTGGCCGTTTCCAAAAAGCTCGGCAGGTAGGACTCGAACCTACAACCAGCCGGTTAACAGCCGGCTGCTCTACCATTGAGCTACTGCCGAATTATCACTCGCCGGTCAATCCCGACGGGTCGGGACTCTACCATTGAGGTACCGCCGAAATCATTTCTCGCCGGTTAATCCCGACAGGTCGGGACTCTACCATTGAGCTACCGCCGAATTTATCTGATTCACCAGTCACTCAGCCGGTTAATCCCAACTACTCGGGACTCACCAGTGAGCTACCGCCGAATCAAGCTACCGCCGAATACGTCGATAGCCCCTCACTTTATCGGCGCGGATTGGGGTGTCAAGTTAGCGGGTGGATTTGATTTTGTTGTCGTTGGCTGAGGTGGGCTGTTGAGCCGCTGGAGGCTTTGATTGATTGCGATGGCAAGGTCGCCGGTCGCGGTTTTTTGGACAATTTGGAATTGCCGGCGGGCCTCGTCCGTACGGTTAATTGATGCCAGCAGGCCGGCGTAGCCAGCCCGCAACGCGGCACAGTCCGGCGCGCTCTTGAGCCCCGCTTCAAACGCGGCCAGGGATTCTTCGGGTCGGTATTTCGACCGATAAGCTTCGGCGAGGTTATTGTATAGAGCGCAGGAATTCGGATTGACGGCAATCGCATTTTGAAACAGCGACACCGAATCCCGCCAGGTCCGGGTTTGTATCCAGGACCGCGCCGAAAGCGCCAACAGAATTGCCATGCAAGTATAAACAGCCGCTTTGGACTTCAGTGACCGGGTGGCGAAAGCGACGGCGACTGCCGGCCCGAGCATCGCCAGGTACAGATAGTGGTCTGCTACGGTCGAGTAAATCTGGAAGTCGAACGCAACCAGGCCCAGTACGGGGAAGACCCCGAGCCACAAGATCGCGACCGCGCCGATCAGCCATCGTGCCCGGCGACGAGCGAGCAGGAGAATCCCCGCAAGCGCGACCGGCACGAGCCATGTCGCATATAGCCAATGGCTTGCGATGACCCGCGTGGGCGAGTGGTCGTAGGCGATTGCCAGCTTGAGCGGGACAAAAAGCTTCCAGAGATAAAACGCCAGCGCATCGGCGGCGATGAGCGGGCGCATCGCCAGCGGCACCGTCGGCAATTGCGCCGCTGGCTGGGCGAATCGGCCCTCGAGAATGATCGGAATGCTTAGCACCAGCCACGGGAGCAGCGCGAGGACGACTTTTCGAAGCGGCCGCTCGATGATCCACAGATCACATGCGCCGACAACCAACATCACGGCGATGCCGCTCGGTTTGGCGAGCATTGCGAAGACGAAAGCCGCTGTTGCAAACGAGTAATGCGCGAGGCGATGCGGTCGATTTTGGTCGGAAGAAGCTGAATCTTCGGCGGCATATTGCTGATATTGCCAGATCGCGATCAGCCCCAGACATCCGGCGAGAAGATCCTTCATTCCCGCCACCCAGCCGACGGCTTCCACCTGAATCGGATGCAGGGCAAACAGCGCCGCCCCCGCCGCCGCCGGCCAGGGGCGCTTTACCGTTCGGCGCAGGATCGCGTAGACCAGCAGAACACTTGCGATGTGCACGGCGAGATTCGCGCCGTGGAAAATCCATGGATTCAGATTCTCGCCGCTCTCTGGATCGGCTGTCGGAACGTACGACACCGCGGCCAACGCTGACCAAACGGTGTAAGTCAGCGGAATCCAGATATCCATGTACGGATGCCGCGGATTCCAGAATTCCAGGAGATGGCCGAACGCCGGCGGATTGAGCCACGGATTGATGACGATCGCCCGATAGTCGTCCCAGCTTGTGAAATCGCCGCCGAGCAGCGGCCAGAAGGTGGCCAGCACGAGCGCAATTAAGAGCAGCGGAATCCAGCGGGTGCAGTGTTGCGCTTCGATCGCGGGGCCTGTCGGAAGATTGCGTCGGATGATTCGCGTCATGCGCTTAATCTGGAGATCGATGGATCACGACTGAATCGTTGGCACCTGTGGAAGTCAAGCTCAAAAGCCCATGCGTCCGGCACAATCGCGAAGTGCCAAACCGGCGGGCCGTGCCCGCCCTACGAAAATGCGGCGCGTAGGGCGGGCACTGCCCGCCGCATCCTCAGAGGAGGTCACAGCGAACCATCTGGTCTTCGCGCAATCCGGCCAGATGCTTCGGAGTACCTCAGCATGACGGTGCTTGAAAATCATCGTGTGCCGCGCGACGCCGCCAGGCGCGCGATGATGTCAGCCGCCTTTTCATATTGCGCGGCCTGGTTGTAAATCTGACACGCCACGCGCATGTAGCAGCGGTCTTGCCAGCGCATGATTGGGATTTCGATCTGGAATTCGTGGTAGAGCCGCTTCTGAAAATCGCAGGCGCGCGTCTCATCCATCTCGTGCAGACTCCCCGGCATCGGCGCGGCGGCCATCGAACCAAGGAGTGATCCGTCGATCGGGCTGATCGGCCGAACGTTCAATCGATCCAGCAGCACGCGATGCGCCCACACGGCCAGCTCGTGATTATGCCGTCGAATTCTTTCCCACCTCATTGCCGCCATGTATTGCAAGGCGGCGGGAATCGTCAACCACGCGCTGACATCGCGCGTTCCCTGCCAGCCGAATTCGGGGGTGAATCCCTCGCCAAGATGATGGCTGATGATCAGCGGATGCACATGCTGCTGATGCGCGCGGTTCACCCATAGAAATCCGCAACCTTTGGGCGCACAGCACCATTTGTGCAGATTGCCGGCGTAATAGGTCGCGCCGATCTTGGGCACGTTAAGCTCGAGCATTCCCGGCGCGTGCGCGCCATCGACGAGAATCTCGATACCACGCCGCCCGCATTCGGCGGCAATTTCTTCGACGGGGAAGATCAGCGCCGTCGGCGACGTCACGTGATCGATCACCAGCAGCCGCGTGTGATGGCTGAGCGCGCCGATGATGCGCTCAGCGATCTGCGCGCTCGAGGAAACCGGCAGCGGCACATCAACTTCGCGATATGTCCATCCATCGCGATCGGCGACGAACTGCATCGCTTTTCGCACAGCACCATAGACGTGCGTCGTCGTCAGCAGTTCATTGCGCTCGGCTGGCTCTTTGCTTAAGGGCAACGATCGCAACACCGCGTTGATGCCTTCCGTGGCGTTGGTCACGAGGCCAAAATCATTCGATGCCATCCCGAGCAACGCAGCCACCGGCTCTTTGGTCGCCTGGAGCAATTCTGTACCGCGGCGGGCCGGCGCTAAAAGCTCGACCGGCTCCGCTTCGAGCCGGCGACGCCATTCCATTTGCGCGTCGAACACCACGCGCGGCACCGCGCCGAATGATCCATGATTGAGAAACGTAATGTCCGGCCGCAACATGAATTCGGCGGCGATGTCGTTGCGCAGAGGCGGCGGCGGCTTGATAGGAGCGTTGGGGTGTGGATCAGGGTTCACTGCTGTGAAGTATCGGGACGACGGAAGTTTTTTCAATTGGCTTTGCGCGAGAGCATCGGGCGGATAGGCTCGGCAAATTCGGGCCACGTGTTGGAAAGATTTTCCAGGGTCGCGCTGGGAACCCTCTCCCCTGTACTCAGGGGAGAGGGCAGGGTGAGGGGACGGCGTGTCGCGATATGGCGCCTTTCGCAAGTCGAAACGTTCGTCCCCTCACCGCAACCCTCTCCCCTGAGTACAGGGGAGAGGGAGAATGCGCGACTCCGCTCTTTCGGACGTGTCTGAAATTCAAAGAGTTTTCATCGGAGAAATATGAATCGAGTCCCTGCAATTTTCGCATCTCTAATCGCCTGGGCATGCACCGGCTGTCTTGCCGGTCCAGCAAGCCGACCGGCGGTATTGGAGATTGACGCCAGCGAAGCGCCTCGGCGGATTTTTCATTCGCATCTGGTGCTCCCCGTCGCACCTGGGCCGCTGATGCTTTACTTTCCAAAGTGGCTTCCCGGCACTCACGCGCCCAGCGGCGCGATTAACAGCGTCGTGGATCTGCATCTGAGCGCAAGCGGACAACCCGTTGAGTGGAAGCGCGATCCTGTCGAAATGTTTACGTTTCACTGCGCGGTGCCGCCGGGCGTCGATTCGCTGGATGTGCGGATGGATTTCATTTCGCCGGTGATTGAGGCGGGCGGGTTTACCGGCAAGCTCACGACCGCCGGCACGGCGAATTGTGCGATCGTTAACTGGGAATCGATGCTCTTTTATCCCAGCGGCGCCAAGCCGGAGGAACTGCTTTATACGGCGCGGGTTCGCCTGCCTTCGGGTTGGAAATTCGGGACTGCGCTGCCGATCGACCAGCAATCGGAGGGCGTTGTCAGTTTTAAGCCGGCGCCGCTGGTCACGCTGATCGATTCGCCGCTGATCGCCGGGCAATATTTCCGCAAATTCGATCTGGGCGAGAGCCAGGGGGTTTCGCATGAAATTGATACGATTGCGGAAAGTGCGGCTGCCCTGGAGATGAAGCCGCAAACGTACACGGCTTACAAGAGCCTCATTCTCGAGGCGCATGCGTTATTCGCATCGCATCATTATCGCGACTATCACTTTCTCCTGACGCTCAGCGATCCGCTCCGTGCCGGTGGGTGGGAGCATCATGAATCCAGTGATAATCGCGCGGGCGAGCGAATGCTGATCGATGAAACTGATCGGCAGGGGTCGGCGGCGCTGCTGCCACATGAATTCACCCATTCATGGAACGGCAAGTATCGCCGGCCGCAAGGCCTGGCGACGCCCGATTACCAAGCGCCGATGCGCGGGGGAATGCTTTGGGTCTACGAGGGCCTCACGCAATACCTCGGCAATGTGCTGGCAGCGCGCAGCGGGCTGTCGAATTACGACCAGACACGCGATCTGCTGGCGTCGATCTCGGCGCGGCTCGACAATACCCCCGGCCGAGCGTGGCGTCCGCTGGAAGACACGGCGGCCGCCGCACAGCTCACTTACGACTCCTCGCGCGACTGGTCGTCGATCCGGCGCGGCGTCGATTTCTACAATGAAGGCGCGCTGATCTGGCTCGAAGCCGACACGATCATTCGCCAACAGACCGGCGGCCAGCGCACGCTCGACGATTTCTGCCGCAGTTTTTTCGGCGGCGGGAGCGGGATGCCGGAGGTCAAGCCCTATGGGATTGATGAGCTGGTTTCTTCGCTGGATTCGGTCTGTCATTACGATTGGCGGAAATTCTTTGAGGAGCGCATTGACAAACCGACGGAGCATGCGCCGCTGGGCGGCATTGAGAACGGCGGTTGGAAGCTGGTGTACCGCGATGAGCCAAACGCCTCGCAAAAGGGCGCAGAATCGCGCGGGCGATTTCTCGATCTGACTTATTCGCTGGGCCTTGGCGCCAGTGAAGATGGCCGCATCAGCGATGTGCTCCCCGGCAGCGCCGCCGACAAGGCGGGGCTTGCGCCAGGCATGAAGATCGTCGCGGTCAACGGCCGCAAGTATTCCGAGCGACTGCTTCGCGAAGCCATCAAAACGTCGCTGCAATCGCACGAGCCGATCGAGTTGATCGCGGAGAACGAGCAGTTCATGAAGGTCTATCGCGCCGACTACCACGGCGGCGCGCGCTATCCTCATCTGGAGCGTGTCGATTCCAAGCCGGATCTTTTGGCTGACATCTTCAAGGCGCATGTGCCGCACCCGGCGACACAGGAGGCGAAATGATTTTGAGATTGAAGCATCTCATGCGAAACGGATTCATTGCGTTATTTGCCGTCCTGGTTCTGTCAGCGGCTGCGCCGGCCAATGATCTGGGCCTGAAGCTGTCGTGGAAGGACGAGTACCTCACCATCTCCGGCGATCAATTGCCCGGCGGGCAGATGCTCATTCATTACATTGAGGCATATTGCCGGCCTGGATCAACCAATCGCAAGTGGGATCAGACAACGATCGGCCACAAGACGCGTTTGATTTCTGCCGACGCCGACGGGAAGCGGCTGGTTCTGGAATCAGCACTAAACGATGGCGTCATCGTGCGGCACGAGATTCGCGCATTGGCCGACGAGATCGATTTTCAACTGATCGCCAGCAATCCAACTGCCAAGGCATCCGAAGCACAGTGGGCGCAGCCTTGCGTGCGGGTCGATCGATTCACGGGGCGGAATCAGAATACGTATCTCGAGAAGTCTTTCATTTTTCTGGACGGCAAACTGACGCGCATGCCGACGCCGCATTGGGCGATGACGGCCGTCTACACGCCGGGGCAGGTGTGGTGTCCGAAGACCGTCGATCGCAATGATGTCAACCCGCGGCCGCTCAGCCCTGAGGTTCCGAGCAACGGTCTGATTGGCTGCTACAGCGCCGATGAAAAAATGCTGATGGCGATCGCGTTTGAGCCTTATCAGGAATTGTTTCAGGGCGTGGCGGCATGCCTGCATTCAGATTTCCGCATCGGCGGACTGCAGCCGGGCGAGAGCAAAAAGATTCGCGGGAAGATTTATTTCCTGCCGGCGGATGTTGCCGCGCTGATTAATCGGTACCAGAAGGATTTTCCGGAGCAGGTGAGATAAGAGCCTTGATAAAGGGATGTTCAAGGCGCGCTTGATTTCGGTTTTGCCCGCTCGGCCAGAAGGTCTATACGACCAAAGTCCAATGGGCGCTGCCACTCGGCGTGGATAGATTTCTGCTGGTTCGTCCTCGTTACCAGCGTCCGGTTTGCATTGGCGTCGAGAAGTCGCAACGTGTCGCGCGGGGAGAAGACAGGAGACAGCAGATGTCTCGCGTCTCGATAGCGACCTTGCGTTTGGTGTCGTTTGACCCCAATCGTTCGGAACTCGCGTTTGCAAAATCTTTGTGCAAGGTTCTGGCCGTGGCGGCCGGATGCTACGTTGCGCAGAGAATCGCCATTGCAATCTCTGCTTCTGCACTGCAATTCACGGTCGGCTGGCTGCCGAGTGCAATCCTCGTCGGCGTGCTCCTTTATGCGCCAAGGAACACATGGTGGCTGAACATCGCGGCGGCAGGCGCGGGCATCACGCTGGCCCTCGCCGGCGAATCCTCTTTTGCAACATTGTTGACGCAGGCAGCCATCGGAATCGGGTGCTGCGCTACTTTGGCGTATCTGCTGTGCCGATTTTCCCCGGCGGCGATCCAACTCAATCAAATCACCAAGGAAAGCAATTCGCGCATTGAAGATCTGGCGGCGAAGCTGCTCGCTGCTCAGGAGGCGGAGCGCGCACGTATCGCCCGCGAGCTGCACGATGGCGTCAGCCAACAGGTGGCGGCTCTGTCGATCAGCCTCAGCAACTTGAAGCGAAAAGTTTCCGCTTCGGATGCAGAGCTGCTGAAGGATTTGAGCGGCCTGCAACAACACGCGATGCAGCTTGCCGAAGATTTGCGCAATCTTTCCCACGATTTACATCCCGCCGTTCTGCGGCACTCAGGGTTGGTCCCGGCGCTGAAGCAATGTTGTGATGACTTGCGGCGCGATAGCGGCCTTGATGTTGAGTTTCTGCCGGAGTGCCCGTTTCCTGTTTCTTCGAAGGCGTCCGTCGAAACATCTCATTGTCTTTATCGCGTCGCCCAGGAGGCGCTGCGAAACATCTCCCGCCATGCGTGCGCGCAGCGCGTTCATGTCTCCCTTGGGAATGACCGCAAATACATGAGGCTGTGCATTCGAGATGACGGCCGCGGGTTTGACGTTCAGGCGACGCGCTCGTCGAGCGGGCTGGGACTCATCAGCATTGACGAACGCGTGCGGCTCGCGCGCGGCACTCTTACCATCGAAAGCGGACCACGAATCGGCACGGAGATTCGCGTTCAAGTTCCACGGAGTTTGCGATGATCACGCGACCACGAGTTTTATTGGCGGACGATCATAAAATTGTCGCGCAGGCGCTGGCCAGCTATTTGCGCGAGGAGTGCAATCTGGTCGGCGTCGTGGAAAACGGCGTGCAACTGCTCGACGCCGCCCGCGCGCTTCAGCCTGACGTCATCGTTTCCGACATTTCGATGCCTGTCTTAAGCGGCGTCGAAGCGTTGCGGCAACTGCGCCTCGAAGGGCTCCCGTGCAAGGTCATCTTTCTGACGATGCACTGCGAGCCCTCGCTGGTGAGCCAGGCATTGCAAGCCGGCGCTGATGGCTACGTCGCCAAGAACGCGGCGGGCGAGGAGCTGATTACCGCCATCCGCGAAGTCATGCTCGGACGCGCCTACGTGAGTCCGCAAATCGCCGGGGAAGTTGTTGTGTCGATGACGGACCAATCGAGGCGTCAGGGCAGGACGCTCACGCCGCGGCAATGCGATGTTTTGCGGTTGATCAGCAGTGGGCTGAACGTCAAACAGATCGCCGCCCGGCTTGATCTGTCGCCGCGGACGGTGGAAACGCATAAATATGAAATGATGCATAACCTGGGCGTGCAAAGCGTGGCAGGGCTGGTTCATTACGCGATCCGTAGCGGATTGGTTGCCTGTTGATGTGATGAAGCTGACGGCCAGCGACGATCTGCTGTCGGCAGTGCAAGCCATAAGGCGCGGCGAGCGCTTCGTCTCCGCGATATTCGCTCGCGGGCAGAACCAACATGAACGCCTGGAACACCCAGGCGGCGCGATGAACTGGAGATCAATATGTTAAGGCTTATTGCGCAAGGTCTAGTTCTGTCGGTTTTGATGCTCAGCTTCGGCGCTTGCGCGCACGACAAGGCTACTGCGGAAGCAGAGCTCGCGCCGCCGCCCGACAATTGGGCAGACCTGACCTGGCCGCGCAAGCATGAAATTGGCGGAACGACGCTATTGATCTATCAGCCGCAAGTTGAGAAGTGGGAGGGAAACCAGCTTGAGTCGCAGGCTGCCGTGGCGCTCACGCCAAATGGAAAAACCGCGCCTGAATATGGCGTCATCTGGATCAAAGCGCGCACAGAGGTGGACAAAGAAAGCCGGATGGTTTCGCTCGAGAATGTCACGATTACGAAAGTGTCATTCCCCAGCGATCGGGTGAACGAGTCGCTTTATCGGGAGCAAATCAATCAGGTGGTTCCCGACATCACCAACGACGTGCCGCTGGATCAACTGGAGACAAGCCTCGCCGTCGCCGCGGCAGATCGGAAGACTGAGGCGGTTGAGGTGAAAAATGATGTGCCGCTCATCATCTTCGATACCAAGCCTTCCATCCTCATCTTGATCGACGGCGAACCGGCCCTTCGGGCCACCACGCAGGAAAACGCGATGCGCGTGGTGAACACGCGGCAGCTTATTCTGCTGGATACAAGCAAAAACCAATATTACCTGTCGCTGATGGGCCACTGGGTGACCGGCCCATCGGCACTGGGCCCATGGACGGCGGCACCTGACGCGCCGCCCGGCTTCGATGCGCTCAAGGAATCGCTCTCAAAGGCGGGAACGGTTGATCTGCTCATTCCGAATAACCCCAAAGGCGCGCCCGTGGGATTGCCCAAGATTTACATCAGCGACACGCCGGCAGAATTGATCCAATCGCGCGGCGAACCCGAATATGCGCCGGTCGAAGGAACCAATTTGCTGTACATGAAGAACAGCGAAAGCGCCGTCTTCATGCAGCTTGGCACCGGGAACTATTACGTGTTGGTATCCGGCCGATGGTTTAGCTCGCCGGCGCTGCACGGCCCCTGGGCGTTTGTGCCGGGAAAAATGCTGCCGCCCGATTTTGCGAATATTCCACCGGGCAGCCCCAAGGCAAACGTGCTGCTCTCGGTGCCGGGAACCGCGCAGGCCAGGGAAGCGGTCATCGCCAATTCAATTCCGCAAACCGCCACGGTGACGATCGCCCAGACGCAGCTCACGGTTTCGTACGATGGCACGCCCGATTTCAAACCTGTCGCCGATGCGAGCGGCCTTCAGTACGCCATCAACTCGCCGCTCCCGGTGATTTTGGTGGAAGAATCAAAAACGTATTACTGCGTGCAGAACGGAATCTGGTTCCACGCTTCCTCGCCCCGCGGGACGTGGGTGGTCGCGACGACCGTGCCGACAGTCCTTTACTCGATTCCGATCAGCAGCCCGATTCACTATGTCACCTATGTTCGGATCTACGGCTCGACGCCGCAGGTCGTCTACGTCGGCTATACGCCCGGCTACATGGGAACGTGCGTCGCGTACGATGGTGTCGTGGTGTATGGCTCGGGGTACTACTACCCGGCGTATGTGGGCACGGTGTGGGTGGGCTATCCCCCTACTTACGGCTATGGCGCGGGATTCGCCTGCGGCGCTGCCACCGGATTTGCCTTTGGATTTGCTGCGGGAGCGATCATCGGCGATTGCTGGCCACGCCCCTATTGGGGCCCCTGCATGGGCTATGGGAGTGTTAATATCAACACGCACAGCGTCTACACCAACTGGCACGGCGGCGTGACGAGTGTCAACCGCCACTACAGTTACAACGCCTACACCGGGACATCTCTTTCGCAAGGCAGGGGTTCATCGTTCAATCCGTATACCGGCCGCGCATCGGTGGGCGGTTACTCCAACTACGTCGATCGCTCCACCGGCAACTTCGATCTCAAGCAAGGCGGCGCCACATACAACCCAAACACCGGCATGATCAAAGGCAGTGGCACCAGCGCCAGCGGGAATTACCACGACGGCACCGCCGACGTGAATCATGGCAGCTTCAATTACGACACCAAGACCAATACTGGAGTCGCGACGAAGGACGGCAACGTTTACGCCAGCCATGACGGCAATGTCTACCGCACCACCGACAGCGGATGGCAGCAACACACAGACAATGGCTGGCAAACGCCGTCGCATAATGACGACAGCTTCTCGCAGCAGCGGCAGAGCCTGGACGCGCAGCAATCATCGCGCAGCGCGGGAGAACAGCGATTCCAAGGATTCCGCAGCTCCGGGAGCTTTTTCGGCGGCGGCGGTGGTGGCGGCTTCTTCGGCGGGGGCGGCGGCTTTCGCGGACGACGCTGAACCAATAACAACTTGATCCACCGCCAAACGCGAGCAATGCAGATGAACAAACTTCCATTCGAGGTTCGCACCCGCTACGTCCCGATAATCGTTTTTCTGCTGCTTGGGCTGGGGGCCTGTTCCCCTGAGCCGCGACCCGAGCGAACGCGCGAGCAGCTGGTCGAGGCACGCGAGAAAGCCAGTCAGGCTAACCAGGAGAGCGGCAAAGCATTGCTCGCTCGATTCTTAACGCGGGCGAAAGTTCAGTACGATGACTACGCCGCCGGCAGGCGCGCGCAGCCGCCGACCGTCGATTTTCTGATTATCTCCGGAGGCGGCGATTGGGGTGCATTCGGCGCTGGGTTTCTCAAAGGCTGGCGGAAGCTACAGCCCGATAGTGCGCTCGCTCAGCCCGATTTTGCCGCCGTCACCGGCGTCAGCACCGGTGCATTGATCGCGCCGTTCGCCTTTCTCAATACGGACGATGCGATCTCGCGCATCGCCGACCTCTATCGCAATCCGAAGCCCGATTGGGTGAAGTGGCGCGGCTCACTTTATTTCCTACCCAGCCATATCTCCCTG
>DATBDZ010000327.1:0-16715 GCA_036276235.1 Humisphaera sp.
CGGCAAATTGAAACCCGCGGTCTTCGACGCTGATGCGCGCCTCAGACATCGGGATGACTTCGCCGTTGAGCCAGATCAAGTCGTTCATTGGTTTTGAAAGTTGCGGTTGGGTGCCATTTTAGTTCCTACTGTCAACTGGTAACCGGCAACTTCCTCCCCCTATAATCGGCTCAATCGTCAATGATTTCCACCCAAACCAAGACGGAACCGGCGGCGGCATGGGACGAGGGGCTGCTGCGCAATCCGCATACGGTTGCCGATAAGCGCGGCCGCGTGCAGCGAATGTTTGCCGCCATCGCGCCCAGCTACGATCTCAACAACCGCCTTCACAGCCTTTGGATGGACCAACGCTGGCGGCGTAAGGCGGTCCGCCTGGCCGACGTGCGGGCCAGCGATGTGATTGTCGATGTCGCCTGCGGCACCGGTGATCTCACCCTCGAATTTGCGAGCGCGCTGGTGACGGCGCTTAATCGGGGCGCTGGCAGTTATCCGCTGGTGCCGCCGCGCGATCAGCTCTTTGGTATCGATTTCACTTACGAGATGCTTCCCCTGGCGCGCAGCAAGGCCCGAGCGCGGCCAGTCAAAGGGGCCGGCGGAAAAGTCCACACTGGCCAGATCGTCCAATGGATGTGCGGCGACGCGATGGCCCTGGCCCTGCCCGATGCATGCGCCGATGTAATCTCGATCGCCTTCGGCATCCGCAACGTCGCCGACCCGGCGGCGGCCATTCGTGAATTCCGCCGAGTCCTCCGCCCCGGCGGGCGGCTGCTCATCCTCGAGTTTTCGCTCCCCTCCAATCCGTTCCTGCGCGGCCTTTACAATTTTTACTTTCGCAAAATCCTGCCGCGCAGCGCGACGCTCATCAGCGGAGATACCAGCGGCGCCTACAAATATCTCCCCGAATCGGTCAACACATTCGTCGGCCGTGAACAGATGATACAAATGATGCGCGACGCTGGCTTCGCCGATGTCGAGCAGCGGCCGATGACGTTTGGGGTCTGCGTCTGCTATCGGGGACGGGTGCTGTAGGGGCGAACTTTATGTTCGCCCGCCGGCGATCGCGCAGAAAGCCGCATTTCGTAGGGGCGAACCTTGTGTTCGCCCTCCGTCGGTAGCGCAATAGGCCGGGTGAACACAAGGTTCACCCCTACACGACAACTCGTATTCTGTAGGGCCGAACCTCGTGTTCGGCCTCTGTGCGTCACGCCCGGACACGCGCGAACACGAGGTTCGCCCCTACGAAGCGATCCTCTGCCTTCGCGCTTCGCCGAGGATGATTGCCGCGGCGTGGGAGACGGAGAGGGATGCCGCGCCGGCGACTGTTGGAATCGTCAGAAACCCATCGCAGATCGATCGCGTCGCGCCGGAGAGGCCGCGTTTTTCGCCGCCGATCGCTAGCATGCAAGGCCCGGCGAGATTTTCCTGATAGAGCGTGCGGGTAACGCCGGCGAGGCAGCCGAGCAGGCGCACGCCGCGCTGTTGGAGCGAGATCAGCGGCTTCACGTCGTCCACCTGCACCAACGCCATTCGCTCATATGCTCCCGATGAGGGCCGCGCGATTTCGACGGCATCGAAATCCCACAGATGCTTCTTGATCAGCACGGCGTGCGCGCCCAACGCCTCGGCGGAGCGGATCGTGAAGCCCAGATTGCGCGAATCTTCGACGCCTTCCAACAAGAGCAAGAGCGGCGGCTCGCTCAGCGAATCCAATCGCGCCGCAAGCTCTTCAAACGTCACGCGCGGCTTGGCCGAAACAACGGCGAGGACGCCGCCGTGCGTTGCGCCGTGCGACATGGCATCAAGCTCGCGCGAATCGACGTAGCGGATGGGAACGCCCATCGCCGCCGCGCGATCGAGCACATCGCGGATCTTTTCCTCGTGGGTGCCGTGGCGGATGAGGATGACATCGAATCGCCGTTGGCGGGCTTCGAGTGCCGCGAGGATGGATTGCTTGCCTTCCAGATGCTCCATGACGGCGATGGTAGCAGATGGCGCGTCCGAGAATGATCAGCTTCTATCACGCTGGGCATTTTCGGGGTGCGCGACATTTTCGGCGGCTATATTTCTCCCTCCTCCGGTACTCCCAACATTTTGCATGAGCAGTGTAACTCACGTTGCCATCTGCAATTCCAACACAGAATTCCAGACAACCGTCATGCTGAGGTACTCCGAAGCATCTGGCCCATTCGCGCGAGCCGGCCAGATGCTTCGGAGTACCTCAGCATGACGGCGTGCGAAGGCAGGGGACAAAAATCCAGCAACCGCAGTCTCCCCAAAAATAAGGGGTTAGGGCGCGGATGCAAAATGTTGGGTACTCCGGGGGAGGGCAGGGGTGGGAGTTGTGTAGAACAAATGTCGTTCGCGCGATCGGCCCTCACCCTACCCCCGGAGTACCGGAGGAGGGGACAGGGGCTTGTCGCCGATATTGTCACGCACCCGCATCTTCGCCAAACGCAAAGCCGCGGCGTTCGGGGCCGACGGCGACGACGATCGCCGCGTACGTAAAGATCAACACCGCCATCAGCGCCATGGCGTGCGAATATCGCATGCGCTCGGCGAGCCGCGCTTCGAACCACGGGATGACTGAAGCGATCAGCACGCCGCACTGATAGGCGAAGCCGGGCAGGAATCCGCGCACATTGTCGGGCGACAGTTCCGTGATATGCGCCGGCACGACGCCCCACGCGCCCTGCACCATGAATTGGATCAGAAACGCCCCGAGGACCAGCAGCGCCAACCTCTGCGAAAATGCCCAGAGCGGAATGCAGGCGACCGCCAGAATGAATGCGTTCACCATCGCCCGGCGGCGGCCAATGCGATCGGACAGCAGGCCAAATGTGATCCCGCCGCACACCGCGCCCACCTGCATCACCATCATCACCCACGATCTTCGCTGCTGGGAAAATCCATGATCGCGGGTGAGGAAAACCGGGTACATATCCTGCGTCCCATGCGAGGCGAAATTCATTCCCGCCATCAGGACCGTCAGGAAAAGAAACAGTGGCCAGTGACGAATGATGCTGCTGAAAAGCGATCCCCAATCGCGATGGCGGGTGCGCTCCCAGACTTCAGATTCCTTGACGCCGAAGCGGATAAACAGCGCGAGAATCGCCGGCAACCCGCCGATGAAAAAGAGCGGCCGCCATCCCCATCGCGGCAAAACAATCCCCGACACCGCGGCCGCCAGCAAGAATCCGACAGCGTAGCCTTCCTGCAATACGCCCGAGAGGACGCCGCGCCAGCGCGGCGGCACTTTTTCCATCGCCAGCGAAGCTCCCACGCCCCATTCGCCGCCCATGCCGATGCCAAACAGCGCGCGAAGAATGATGAACTGCGTGTACGAATGAGCAAAACCGGTAGCGACTTCGACGATCGAATAAAAGATCAGATCGAGCATCAGCGGCAATCGCCGGCCATAGCGATCGGCCAATAGTCCAAAGATCAGCGCCCCGATCGGACGGCTGGCAAGCGTGACGGTGATCGCCAGCGCGATCTCCTTGTCTGACTTATGAAACTCGCGGGCGATCTCGACCTGCGAAACGTTGACCAGAAAAAAGTCAAAGGCATCGAGCGTCCAGCCCAGAAACCCCGCCAGCACGGCGGCCCAGTGGCCGCTCGTGGGAATGGAGGGCGGGGGGCCGGCGTAGTTGAGTGATCGCGCTGGTGACGGCTCAGTCATAAGAGCTTTATCGCCGGAAGATTCGATCCAAGTCGCGGGCTCCGTGTAAGACGCGCACCACTTCGATCCCGTCTGCAATGGGAATATAAAAGATCAGGTGATTTTCGAAACCCGTAATTGGCCACGACCGCATCCCGGCAAGACGTGGATTGGGATACTCCCGCTTGGCGCCGAATCCAGGCCACTGCGCGAGTTTGGCGATATCAGCTTGAACGGCCAACTCGAATCGCTCGGCCGCATCGAAATCTCGCTCGCCGATGTACACAACCTGTTCATCAAGATCGCGCAGCGCCTCGGGCCCTATGATGATCCGATTGCTCAAGCCGATTTCCCCCGCCCCAATCGCTCGCGATATCGCGCACGGAATCGCTGCCAAAACTCTGCATCAACTTCCACAGGTGTGCCACTATCGAGACCTTTCAAAAGCTCCTTCTCGACGTATTCATTCGACTGGCGCAGTTGTTCGTCTTCGAGAATCGCCCGAACGAACTCATTGACGTTTGAGTACCCGGCCTTCGCAGACTGCGTTTCGAGAAAGGTTTTGAGAGTGTCCGATACGGGGATTTCCAAGGTGCTCATGGCAAGACTCCTCAGAACGCAATTATAACCGATATAACTGTTTTCTGGGCACTGTCGGCTTCACTTCCCGGGACCCACTTCCAGATTCCCCGATCGATACGGCAAAATCATGTCCTTCACCTGCTCGGTCGTCGGCGCGGCCGTGGTTGTCGGTTGCGATGACGGCTCAGTCGCCGGCGGTTGGCGGCCTTCTACGATCCAGCGCATCAGCGCGTAGTCGAGGGCATATGTTTTGAGCAGATCGTCGTCGGGGATCGTGTCGCCGGTGACGCCCATGCTTGGGTCGGTGAGGCGGGCGCCAAAGCCAAGAGCCGTCACGGTGCCTTTGCCGATGCGGGCGGTGGATGCGACGGGTTTGCCGTCGAGGAGAATGAGCGGCTCGCCGCCGGCGACTTCCACCGCCGACGCGACGTGCGTGCTGCTCCATCCCGGCGGCGGCGTCAGATCGCCCGCCGGCAGCGCCTGCCCGCGTTTCATTTCCAGATGGAACGGATAGAGCAGGCTGTTGGCGGTTGATGTCGCATTTTCCGGAGCGTCGATCACCAGCACTTTGCCGCCATTTTGCACATAGCGCACGAGTGCATCGCGGAAATCATCTGGCACATCCTTGCTCGGGTAGGTGAAGACGATCAAATCATCCTTCAACGCATCATCGCCGCTGGTGCGCTTGATGACGTAGCCGAGGCGGAGGATCCATCGCTCGAAGACGCCGAAGCCGTCCGGCTTGCCGTCGATGAAGCCGCCGTTAGAGAGAAGGGTTGCGCAGACGGTGCGATCGATAATGACGCGATGTAGAGCCGCGCCGGGTTTGGGAGAAATCGGCGGCATCCCATGCCGGTGCACGGCGTGAAGCGCCGGGCCCGCGAGTGCCCAGCCGAGAAAAGCCGCGGAGAAGATCGCGAGCGTCCCTTCATTCCAGCCGCGGGCAAGCCAGAGGGTCGCGAGCAGCAGCGCGATTGCCGCAAACCAGGTTGGGTATCGCAGATCGATCTCGTCGTTTCGGTGATTGAGCCATTCGACGATTCCCATCAGCATCTCGATCTTGCCCGGCTCGAAGGTGCAGAAGTTGGACCAGATGGTGGAATCGGCCCAGGCGAAGATACGTCCCTTACCCGCGCGCGTGGCCCACGCCTGCACGAACGCGCCATAGCGCTCGTCGCTGGCATCATCCACCGGCGGATAAAAATTGCTCGCGTGATAATCCGGCCCCAGACTACACAAGCTGCGCGAAAGCACCGCCGCCCGCCCAACGCTGGCGCCAGGATCGATCGAGCAGGTGACGGCAAAGTTGAAGTCGCCGACATACTCCGTCGCCGGATGGGGCGCCCAGTGCGGCACAAGCTTCTGCTCAAATCGCGTGTCGGTATCAAGGATGACATCGTAGCGAAACGCGAAGCCAAAGCGGGACGCGATATCGTTGAGAGAAACGCCGGTGCCGAAGACATCGGTGTGCTCGCCGACCAGCGCGATCCCGCCGCCGCGGCGGACGAATCGCACGATCGCGTCAATCTCATCCGGATCGTACCGCGATGTCGGAACCTTGCTGATCAGAACATCGCAGCCGGCCAGCGTGACATCGCTGATGTGCGATTCGATGCGGCCGATCTCGTAAAACTTCCCCAGATAATCGTAAATCGAGGCGTAGTTGTAGCCCGAATCATGGCCATACCACTCGGTATCAAACGGCCGCTGGGTCGGCTCCCATTTGGAATGAAATTCATCGACGAGAATGCGGCCGGGTTTGCGCGGGCCTGAAGGATCCCACAGGCTGACGAAGGTGATGGCAAAGGTGGCGGCGAGGGCCGCGCCCACCGCCGCGAAACGCCGCCAGAGCGGCGCGATCGCCGGCAGCTTGGTGGTCATCGGAATGACGGGAATCGCGACGACCGCCGTTCTCGCAAATCGCGCCGCCAAAACGATCGGCGGAATCAGCATCGCCAGCAACACCCAGGTATTGCGGAATTGATCCATCAGGATCAGCGGCGATTCAAACTCGACGCGCAGCGCCCGATGCACCATCAGCGACATGCTGATGGCGGAGCGGATCGGCAGCCACGCGATGATGCACAGGAGCAGGAGCGCCGCACCGCGAGCGAAAGGCCGGAGGCGTCCGCCGCGCGGGAGTTGGCGTGCGCGAAGGGCGAGCAGCGCGAAGCCGCCGATGATGAAGCCGCACGTGGCGGGATCGAAAAATGAATCCCACGTCGCGCCAAGCTCGTGGAGTTTGCGCATCGTGTGCAGCGCGACGGTGTTCCCATCGCTTGCCGCGTCGATGCCGACAAATTGGGCGATGAAGCCCAGCAGATCTGGCAGCGGCCAGGGCAACTCATGCGAACGGCCCGTGATGCTCTGATAGGCAAAAATCGCCAACGCCCCAGCGACCAGAATCAGCCCGCTCCATACGCCCGCGGACGCAAGCGCCTGCGGCCAGCGGTGCGATTGCGGCAAAAGAGAGATCAGCAAGCCGCCCGCGACGATCCACGGCACAGCCGCGATCGGCCAGCTCGTCAGGAATCCGGTGATGATCAGAAGAATGCCCGCACCAAGTTTGATCGGCCACGGCAAGTTGATCGGCGGCGCGCCAAGTAGGAGCACCACCGCCGCGCCCACCATGATCGACCAGTCAAGCCAATCGAAGTGATGGTAATAACCCAGCCCCACAACCCACGACATCGACAGCAGTGCAACTGCGATCCAAGAGCGCACCTCGAAAGATTTGCGCAGGCCAAGCAGCCAGCCGAGTGCCAGGAGCGCGATTGCGACGAGGAGGGCGATCATGCGGCCTCCTCATATAAACTATCGGCGCGCAACTCTTGCCCCCTCCTCCGGTACTCCGGGGGAGGGCTGGGGTGGGGGTTATGGCGAGCAAGTATCTCCCGCGCGAATGGCCCCCACCCTAACCCTCCCCCGGAGTACCGGAGGAGGGAACAAAACCGGCATGCCGAAGTACCCACATAATGTTCTGAAAACACGGCGGGCAGTGCCCGCCCTACGCGGCACATCGAATCGTAGGGCGGGCACTGCCCGCCGCATTCGTTCTTCGCGGCTGTACCGGAGACAGATGCGCACTCGGCATCTAATGACGCGCGCCGAGACGGACCGGTCCTCATCAAAACTTCAGCCGTTGGCTGCGTCGGCACCGTGGTCGGCTGTGCCGGCGGTGTTGGCTCTGTCGCCGGCAGCGCCGGCCCCAGCGGCTGCGTCATCGGCGCTTCGGCAGGCTGCGTGTCCGGTTGCGTGGTCGGCTGTGTTTCTGGCGCGAGCGGCTTGCCGGTCGCGGGGTCGAGCGGCACTTGCTTCGGCGGAATCCAGGGCGTGCTCTCCGTGAGATAGGGGATGAACCACCGCCAAAAATCCGCGTTCTCGCGCATCTGATCGAAAAGCTCGCCGCCCTCGGTTTCGAGGTTTTTGTTCATGGCGAAGCAGGTGTCGCCGACGAGCACAATTTTCCCTTTTCCAAGCTGCCGCACGAGAATCACCGGCAGATCTTGATTGTTGCTGAGCCGACCGTTGGCGATGGCAGTCAGGCCATCGAGCTTCGTCTGCGCCGGATTTGGCCCCACCGGCCAGGCGGCGAAGAAACGCACGAAGCACTGATACTTCGACTCATCCGGCGATTGATAGTACGGCGCTTTGAAAAACCCGAGTGGCTCGGGCGCGGGCGCGCCGGGCATCGGCGGCGCGATGCCGATGTACATGCCGTAATCGGAAAGAAGCTCCTGAGCCGCCCCGGTTTTGTCCCAGCCGGCGGTGATGATGAAGATGCCGCCGTCGTTGATGTAGGTGCGAATGATCTCGTGCTCGGCGGGGGTGAAATGGCGCGTGGGCCCGACGCAGACATAAAACGCCGCCTTGGAAAGTCGCGCGGCGGTCAATTCCGGAAGCTGAAGAGCAAGATACCCGTCGCGCATGAAGGCCATGCAGAGGCCCATCGTGCCATCGGGCCGCCAGGATTCTTCGCTTGATTCAGGGAGATGCGAGGAGTCGATGTACATCAAGCGGCTTCGGCCGCCGGACGGCGCGGGCGTCCACTCCTGGCGCGGCGTTTGGGCGTGGCCGGTAACCGGATCGGAGTTCACGACCGGCCGATCTCCCTGAATCATGCTGCCGTCAGGAATCACTTCGGTCGCATCAAAGGTGCGCGAAATGCAAACACCGATCGCGCAAGCGAGCAACAATCCGACACTTCCCGCGCGCCATGCAACCGGCCGGCCGCCGACAAGCAGCACCAGCGCAAGTGCCGACAGCGCGCCGAGCACCTGCCGCCATGGCGATTGCGGATTGGCTCCGCCGCCCGCCAGATAACAGAGCAGGCGGCTGGTGAATTGATGCGCGCCGACGTTGATGCCGTTCGTCGCGCTCGACGTATCGGAGAATGCGACGATCCGTCCATCGCCGACGGTTTGCTCGGCGGCGAGCACCATATCGCCGAGCTTTTCGCCCGGATCGTACTTGTGATTTCCGAGCATCGCCGACGCCGAGCCGGCGTCTCCCTCGTCGATCCATCCCCAGCGGCCAACCAGCAGCGGCCGCGCGGGCCAGTGCGTTTCCATCGATGCGCCGATCACCACGCCGAATTGATTGCGATCGTCGTGCATGCCGGTGGTCGTGGGATGCGCCAAGGCTTCGTAGGATTGCAGCCACCCGCCGACGGCAAACTCCGCCGCGTCAAAGCGGACGCGCAAGGCGCTATCCTGCGAATCGGCGAGCTTGCGCAGCCGATCGTATTCCGCCTTGGCCTGCTTTTCGTGGGCGGCATCATACGCCAGGTTCGCCGGCTTCTGATCGAAACCCTTGGGCACGTCATCGGCAAAATCTTCCGGCGCTACGGGCAGGACGCCCGATATCGGGGCACCCGAATCAACCTCCACGCGATGGGCCTGGCAGATCTCCAGAAACTTCTGCAACTCCGCCCGCCGCGAATTCGCAAACTCGCGCGGCTGCAAGAGATCGTTCGCGCGATTGCGCCCATCCACTTCGCGAATCGTGTGATCGCTGAAGATCAGCAGCGATCCGCCGCGCCGGATGAAATTCCAGATCCGCTGGATCTGCCCGTTGCTTTCGCTCCAATCACTCCAGGCACGGTTGGGGTAGAGAATCACCAGAACATCGGCATCCTTCAGATCGGCGTCGCTCAAATCGGGCGAGATCAGGGCGCGGCCGCCCAGGCTCTGCACGAACGACGGCATCATGCCGTACATGCCGATCGAGAGGCGCCCGTATTGGCCATGCTCAGCCCGCAGCCAGTTGAGAAAGCCGTTTTCATAAAAGACGATTTTCTTCCCTTTGAGCTGATCGGCCGGGCCCGTCCCGAACAGCATGACCGCCGGCACGAGCAGCGCCAGAAAGCCGCAAAGAATGCTGGCGGGAACCCTGTCCATGCGCCAGCCACCCGGCGCGCTCTCGCGCCGCGTTGGAAGCTCACGTAGCGATGCCCACCGCAGCATGAATCCGGCGATGGTCAGTTGAATCAGCGCGCAAAGGACCGGCGCATTCCACGGCACAACATCGCGCACCATGTCCGGCCAGGTCTTCGTATCCTGCTGAAATGGAATCGCCGGATCAGGTTGCTTCGGCGGCGGCAGAACCGCCAGCAGCTTTGGCGCGGCCGAGAGCGCCCAGAGGTAGATGATCTGACCCAAGGCAATCGCCGCGAGGGCGAAGATCAGTCTCCAGAGCCATGGCCCCGGCGACAGCGCCAGCCATCCCGCGCAAAACGCGAGCATGAGCACGAGAAAATCGAAGCCGCCGTAAGTCGCCCCCACCCAGAGCGGCTCGCCCGCAATCCAGCCGACGATGCGGCCCATCGCCTGTGCGAAATTATCGGCGATGAGCCAGAGCGTCGGGATCGACGTGAGCGACAAACGCCAAATCGCGAAGATAACAATCGCTCCGCTGGCGGCGTAAAGAATGCCGCGCTCGCGCGAGCCATGGATCGCCCCGATGGCGGCAAGCATCATCGCCGGCGCCAGCACATTCACCGGCACCGACCACGATGATGTCATCGCGATCGATGCGATGATCGCAAAGAGAAACATCCCCGCCTTGCCGAGGCTCCATTGCCGCGGCCAGCCGGCCACGGCGATCGCGCCGAGCAACACCCAAGTAAATGAATGAACCAGTGAATGCGCCAGCAACCCCACCGACCGCGCCGCCAGCCAGGCGGCGGCAAATCCCGCCAGTATCGCGACGATCGCCCAGGCCGCCGTGACTTGCGTCAAAGCCTCCGACTCCGCCGGCGCGGCCTTGCCCGGGCGAGCCTTCTTTACCGCCTCTGAAACATCTACCGCCATGTCGTCCTGTCCGCCGTTACAAAAGGGGATCGTGCGCCGCGCGTGCGGCTGAGGCTAACGCCTGCGAAGCCGATGGGTCAAGGGAAAAGCATGTGCGGGCGAGGTTATGTTCGCCGATTTCACGTAGGGGCGAACTTTATGTTCGCCCTTCGTGTTGCGCGCCGTCGATAAGGGCGAACACAAGGTTCGCCCCTACGGGGATTTCGTAGGGGCGAAGCTTGTCTTCGCCCTCCGCGTTTCGCGAGTGCATTGGGCGAACCTTGTGTTCGCCTCTACGGCGATTTCGTAGGGGCGAAGCTTGTCTTCGCCCTCCGCCTTTCGCGCGAGTGCATCGGGCGAACACAAGGTTCGCCCCTACGGCGCAACAAGCCTCGTCTGAAGCTTTCCCCCAACCCACACATAAACCGCCCCATCATGACACCCGCCGAAGACCGTGGACCCGTCGGCGGTCACCGCCATGCAATAGAGCAGATCATCCGCGCTGGGAAGGGCCGCGCCGGGCGCGTTGGCGTTGTCGTTGTCGCGGCGAAGGCCGCCGTCGTCTCCGGCGGCAAAAATAACTCGTCCGTTGGGCCACGCGATTGCATCCACTCGAAACGGATGCGGGCCGATCGTCTGCTTCTGCTCGTGCGTTTTGATGTCCCAGATCTTGATGTCTTTGTCCGCTCCACCGCTTGCTAGAAGCGAATCGTCGGCATTGAACGCCAGCGACAACACATGACTGGTATGCCCTTCGAGAACACCGGCGGGATCGAACGTCGGCAGGTCCCACAATTTCACGAGCTTGTCGGCTCCGCCGGATGCCAGCCGCTTGCCATCGCGCGTGCATTGCAGCGCGAAGATGCTGTCGGCGTGAGCCGCGATGATGTTGCGCGGCTGCGGATCTGGCAGTTGATACGCCACGATCCGCCCGCCGCCGCCCGGAATGCCGTCGGCGGCCAGGAGCATGTCGCTCTGCGGCACGAAGCACAGCGCCGTAATCCGCCCGTCCAGCCCTTGCAGATCGATCGGCGAATCGATCGATTGCATCTGCCACACTCGCACGCGCCGATATCCGCCCGCCGCCAGGCGCGAGCCATCAGCGCTCCAGGCGAGCGCGCGGACGGCGTCGGCCGGGCCCTCCAGCTCGCGCACGATCGGCCGCGCCGGCTGTTTCAGATCGCGCAGAAAAACACGATCGCGCTGGCCAATCGCCAGTTGCTTCTCATCGGGCGATAGCGCAATCGCCAGCACCGGGCGATAGGTGGATGGCATCGCATGCAGCTCGACCGGGCGGGTGGTCGGCGCGCTGCTCGCGAGTGCCGCGTCATCCCACGGCACGCCCGCATCAATCCACGCGCGCAGCGTCGCGATCTCAGCGACATCAAGCTGCTTCTTCGGCGGCATGTGTGGATCCGCATCCGCCGAAAGCGCGTCAATCAACCTGCTCTGGGCACTTTTGCCCTCGACGATGACCGGCCCGTCTTCATTCCCCTTCAGCGCGAGCTCGCGCGAGGTCAGCAACAGCTTCCCCTTCTTCTTCTCCGGATTATGACAGGAGAGGCAGTTGTTCTTGAGGACGGCCATTGCCGGCGCGGCAGGCGAAGAAGCCGCGCTGTGCAGCTCGCTTTTCAGGAAATGCTCGAAAAACTTGTAAATCGCCTCGTTCGACTCAGGTGTCGGATCGTGCGCGGGGCGCGAGGTGAGCGCGACGCGATCGGAGAATCCGAGCAGCTTGTTCACCGCGACGGCATGATTGAGCGCGACCCATCGTGAAGGCTGATCTTCCGACCCGCCGGACACCATGAAGGGCCGCGGGGCCATCAGCGCTTGGAGCTCGGTCAGATCATGACCGCCTTCGACGAGTGCCTTATATGCACCCGTGCGCGGATTGTCGGGGGTAACGACGCCCGGGCGATGCAACACATTTGGGTCCAGTCCCAGATACCACGGCTCCCAGTAATTTACGTCTTTGCGCGCTTCGTCCCAGACGATTCCCGGATCAGACCAGACCGCCGCCGCGTAGCGGTAGTCGAGGCAGCTGGTGAACATCGCCCATTTGCCGCCATACGAATGACCGACGACGCCGATGCGCTTGCGATCGACCTGCGGAAGCGACGCCAGCGCGTTGTAGCAATTGGCCCCGATGTACCCGAGGAATGAGAGCGGCTGAATGTGGATGCCTGCCGTATCCGGCTTTCGCGCATCGCCGCCGGGCGAGCCGATGGAAAGCGTGACGAACCCGCGACGAGTCAACTGCAGCGCGAAATCGCGATTGGACTTCGTGCCCAGCCCGACGCTGGTCTGCGGCTCATAATACGGAACAAACACCGCCGGGAACGGGCCGCTGCCGGTAGGGATCAGCAAATAGCCATCATCCATCAAGCCGCGCGCGATCTCGATGCGGATTTTGTGTTGCGTGAAATTTTCGCGCGATTCGGATTGGACATATTCGATCTTCGGATGATCGATCAGATCAGGCCAGTGGCCCATGATCTGATGCCAATCGCGCAGAATCTCCTGCCGGCGGCGCTGCCAATCTTCGGCGGTCCGGACCGGAGTTCCATCATCAAACAACAGCGGCGAACGAAATGAGCCGAGCTGGCCGGCGAATTGTTCGGGCGGAGCGAAAAAGGGTTGGATTTGGGTCCAGTTTTCGGAGTTCGTTTGAGCAAGCGTTATTTGGAAAAAAAAAAGGAGGACGAAGGTGAAACAGCCGATTGCGGCTCGAATATCTTGAAGCAGCCACCCGTCATGCTGAGGTACTCCGAAGCATCTGGCCGCTCGCGCGATCGGGCCAGATGCTTCGGAGTACCTCAGCATGACGGCTTTCCTAATCGCTGGCGTCGACGGCAACCAATGCATTTCTTTGACCTCGATATACCGCCGCGTACCGCGGCCACGGGCGAGCTGCCCGTGCCACTTTGCGCTCCTCATTGACACAACGCGCTGCCCGTGCGACAGGTATCTTGGTTTTGTACCACACATTGCGGCTTTCATTGGAGGAATTCGATGCGCCCCTTCATCTGTGTCCTTATCGCGTTCGCGATCACGCTCTTCATGTTGCAACCCAACACGTTCGCCGCCGAGAAGATCAAGGCGTTGATCATCGACGGCCAGAACAACCATAAATGGCAGAAGACCACGCCGATCCTCAAGGCGGCGCTTGAGAGCAGCGGGCTGTTTACCGTCGATGTCGCGACCAGCCCGGCGGCGGGCAAGGACATGTCCGGCTTTAAGCCGGATTTCGCCAAGTATGGCGTCATCGTTTCCAACTACAACGGCGATGACTGGTCTGCCGACACGAAGAAGGCGTTTGAGGCCTACGTGTCCGGCGGCGGCGGATTTGTCAGCGTTCATGCCGCCGACAACTCGTTTCCAAAGTGGCCGGAGTACAACAAGATGATCGCGGTGGGCGGCTGGGGCGGACGCACCGCCAAGTCCGGGCCGATCCTTCGCTGGCGCGACGGCCAACAAGTAACCGACGCCGACGGCGGCCACGGAACGCACGGCAAATATTTTTCCTTCCTCGTTGAAACCCGCAACACGCAGCATCCGATCATGCAGGGTCTTCCGGAAAAATGGCTGCATGCCCGCGATGAGCTGTACGCCACCCTCTGCGGCCCGGCGGAAAACGCCACCGTCCTCGCGACGGCCCAATCTGATGTCACGCATCAGAACGAGCCGATGCTGCTGGTCATCAACTACGGCAAAGGCCGCGTCTTTCACACAACGCTCGGACATGACGAGGAATCGATGAAAGACGTCGGCTTCGTCACCACGCTCAACCGCGGCACCGAATGGGCCGCGACCGGGAAAGTCACCCAGGCCGTGCCGGCGAATTTTCCGGGCGCGGAGAAGGTGAGCGTCTGGACGGCGACTGCGAATTGAGCGATCTTCATCGATCCGAAGCATTTCTTTGCGCTCTTTGTCTCTTTGCGTCTTTGCGCAGGTCGATCGCGCAGAGACGCAAAGAGACAAAGTACGCAAAGGAAAACGTCACGACCTCAATTCCATTTGCGCCAATTTCGTAGGGTCCGCCTTGGCGGACGTGGTCGCGCGGCGGACGCAAATGCCGTCCGCCAAAGCGGCGCGCTAAAGTGCACACTACGAAACTTTTCATGTGGCACGGGTTTTCAACCCGTGCGAGCGGCGCAGGTACAGTCCAAATCGTTATTTCTGGGGCGCTAATTAGTTCCAGCATCGCATGCACGGGTTGAAAACCCGTGCCACGATGAAAGATGTCAAGCTCCTTGGCGGACGTCTTTCTCGCGGGCACGCGAATCCCGTCCGCCGAGGCGGATCCTACGGGATGCCGAAGCACCTCACCTTTGATCCGGCAAAATTGCCGGATTGGCCGATTGGCAGATGTGGCTGCACTCTTTGCAGTTGATAATGGGCGGACGCTCTCGACGGTATCATTCTGAGAACCAAGAGAGCGAACGGAGCCACAGAGAAAATGACCGCGGCGGGACGGGTGAGAATTACCGTGTGCGTTGCGATTGCGCTATGCGTGGCTTCATCCGCGCGCGGGGCGTTGCCGGGGTCCGCCGTTAGCGGCGTTTTGAATCTTCCCGGGTTTACCGGCCCTAATTTCTTTGATCCGGCCAATCATCTGGTGCCACCAGGATTTGAGAATTCCAGCAGCGCGACCGTCAATATCTCCGTCGGCCAATCCGAATTCGGCTATCAGGACAGCGCCAACTTCATCGTCGCCGACTTCGGTTCGACAACGTTTCTTCTGTCCGATTTTTCGACGAACGGATCCGCTGCGCAAAGCCTCACGTTTACCGATAGCGCCTTCAGCGGCCTGTCGCTCGTGAAAACCAACGACACCTATCCCGGCGGCGTTACCGCGAGCCTGAGTGGCAACACGATCACGCTCTCGACAGCTCTCTTCACCTCGCCGGGCAACTTCAACGCGCAATTCACGCTGCAAGCGGTCCCTGAGCCGGCGAGTCTTTGCATCCTGGGCTGCGCTGGATTCCTGTTGCTGAAGCGGCGACGCCACTAACCAGCCAAAAGCAAAATCCCCCGGATTTCTCCAGGGGATTGTGCCTTTGTCGCATGACCCCGACGGGATTCGAACCCGTGTCGCGGCCTTGAAAGGGCCGTGTCCTAGGCCTCTAGACGACGGGGCCGGGCGGTTTTCTCTTGCCTTGCCTTGAAGGGCGAGACTTGCCTAGGTGGGCGAACAATATGCAGATGGATCGTCCGCCGTCAAATTTCGAGTTAAAGTGGCGGCAATGCTCCACTATTTCAAATTTCGCCAGGAACTGTTCGATCCGCGCGCGGCCCGCGAGGTTTATCACAAGCCGGGGCCGGGCAAAGGGTGGCCGGAGGAATGCCCGCCGATTCGGGCGGCCAATGCATTTGGATTCGATCTGCTGGCGAATTTTGATGTGACGTTCACCCAACATCGAGGCCAATGGCGCGCGGAGCCGGACACCGTGATCGAAAGCGATTTCGACTACGCGGGAGACGACGCGGCCGCCGGCGCGCCATTGCGGCAGCAGTACGCGTGGTTCTGGCAGAAGGGGCAGAAGCTGCCGCACGTTATCAGCGATAACGTTTACGAGCAGATCAAGAATCAGGTGAAGGTGAGCAGCTTTCTGTTTTTGAAGAGCGATCCGAATGAACTGCTATTGATGACCGATATTCCCAACCTGCCGCGCCCCTGGCGCGCCATGAGCGCCGTCATCGACACAGATTGGTATCCCGCCAGCTATCCGTGGCATTGCGTGCTGGAGCTGTCGTCGAAAGAAAAGAAAATTGTCATTCGAAAAGGCGAGGCGCTGTGCCGCGTGATACCGGTTCGCCGGGATACATATTTCGCGCACCAGATGTCGCCGCCGCAGTTCGACGATTTCTTCGCCCGAGGCCAGCGCTGGCTGGCGACGCACGGGCAAGTGCAGCATGAGGGGACGGTGGATATCACAAGGACGTACGTGCGGCAGCAGATGAAGGCGCGCTTCGTCGTGCTCGATGTGTACGACGGGGCCAAGGATTAAGAGCGTCTTCTCGCTGTCCCCTCTACTCAGGCAGGGTCTGGATGAGGTGACGTGGCACGGGCGTCCCGCCCAATGCCGTCAACTTTGGGTGCATCATAACATGACGGTGTACCGGGGTTTAGTGAGTGCGGCTCTGATGTTGTTGAGCTGAGGAAAGCGATGTCGCGCATTTTT
>DATBDZ010000328.1:0-5255 GCA_036276235.1 Humisphaera sp.
ACAGGGGAGAGGGAGAATGCGCGCCTCTCATGTATTGAAGATGTACCGCTCCGGACTTGCCCTTCGCCGTGCGTAGCGGACAATTTCCCACCGCATGCCAAAATCCTCCGCCGCTGTTGAGAAGATGATCGCGCAGCTGGGCGCGCTGCGGAAGAACCCCAATGCGCCCGATGCGAAAGAGCAGATCATCGCGGCACTGGCCAGCAAGATCAGCTACATCGTCGAGCGTGCCGCGACGCTTGCGGGAGAGCTGAAGCTCGATGTCGCGCCGCAGATGGAGGCGGCGTTCAATCGCCTGCTCACCGGCGACGACAAGACCTGCGGCGGCAAGACCGCCATCGCCAAATCGCTCTACGAATTAGGCGCCGATACGCCGGGCGTATTTCTCGCTGGCATCAAGCACGTTCAGATGGAGGCGAGCTTCGGCCCGCCGGTGGATGTGGCCGCACTTTTGCGCGGCATTTGCGCGCTGGGTCTCGTGCGTATCGCCCATCGGGAGGCGATGCTGCACATCACCGATCTTCTTGCCGACCCCGAGGCGCAGGCGCGCGTCTTGGCCGCCCGGGCACTGGCCTACAGCGGCCGCGACGACGCGGCGTTCGTGCTCCGCCTGAAAATCCACGTCGGCGACAAGGATCCGGAAGTGATCGGCGAATGCCTCACCGCGATTATGAAGCTCGCGCCCAAAACGTCGATCGATTTGGTGGCCGACCAGTTGGATGACCCTGATGAGCTGATCCGCGAATCGGCGGCCCTCGCTCTGGGAGAATCGCGCCGCCGCGAGGCGTTCGAGGCACTGCGCAATCACATCGAGCATCAACCCGACCCCGAAATGCGCCGCCCGCTCGTTCTGGCAATCGCCGTCTCGCGATTGCCGGAGGCATTTTCTTATCTGGTGACGCTGATCGAGTCGGCGGATGCGAACACGGTCTTGCACGTGCTGGAGGCGCTGAAGATTTATCGAACGGATGAAAGCTTGAGAAAATCCGTTGCTGCGGCCGTCGCGAAGCGGAGTGAGCCTGCGATCAGACGCGCTCATCACGGCGCGTTTGAGCCGGGCAGCTGAACCGAGTGCATCTTTTGTCGCGCCGATTCTGCTCCCACCACAGGACTTACAGCGAAAGAATTTTCAGTGGCCATTCATAAATATCTATTTTTGCGTGGGGACGCCGTGGGTGGCCAATGGCGAGAGTCCAGGATCGAGGGGCTTGGCAGATGTGCCAGTCAGGTCGGAAACAATCCACCGGCTGCTGCCGTTGGTTTGACCTACGAAGTTGTGGCCTTGGGAGAACACTGCGCCCGCCACATCCGCTCCGCTGCCGCCGGCGCCAACGGTGTTGTTGGCGACGATCGGTTGGTGAGAGTGACGTTGCTCATCGACGGCGTGTCGAAGAACGCGCTGGCGATGCGATCCTGGCGCCTGCAGGAACATGCGCGTCCGCCTGCGCGTTCCTAAGTCGCAGCCGCCGGGCGCCTATCTCCTGGCCGGTCGTCTGCTCCCCCCCGCTTCAGCAACGTAGACAGCGGCGCGATTAGCGATGCAATCGCGACTGAGGTAACAAGTTAAGCGTGGTTTGAGGCGTTCCCGTTGCAACATTCACATTGCCGTCATCGCCCCGTGCCGCGATTGGCGCGTTTCACGATCACGGGAAATCCCCGGGCGCGGCTGGGCGTGCGGCGGTTGCGCATCGATGCGTGCAGCACGGCGGCGATCGTCGCGATCGCCGGCACTACGCATAGCAGCGCGATCACCGCCAGATGAATCTTCTGCTCGTCGGCCATCGACCTCTCATCCTCGTCACCAGATTATATCACGCGGAATCGCGTTGACATCGCACTGGTGTATTATTACACTAATGCGCATGTCCGGCTCGTTCGCGTTCACCGTCGCCCCCGCCTCCGGCGTGCCGATCTATCGGCAGCTTGTGGATCAGATCCGGGCGCGGATTGCGGGCGGGCATTTGCCGGCGGGGGAGTTTCTGCCTTCGGTTCGCGATGTCGCGCAGCGATTGCAGATCAATCCGATGACCGTTTCCAAAGCTTATTCGATCCTCGAACGCGATGGCGTGGTGGAGCTGGTGCGCGGCCAGGGAATGAAGGTGAATCATCCGGGCGCTTCTGCCAACGGCAAGGCGCGGCGGTCGGCGATTTTGCCGCTGCTGCGCCAGGTTGCCGACACGGCGCGGCAGCTTTCGCTCACGCCCGAGCAGGTGATCTCTGAACTGCGTCCGCTTCTGGAGAACGACGATGATCGCAACCGATGATTGCCCGCTGCGCATCGAATCCCTGAGCAAGGCGTATGGCCGACCGGTGCTGGAGGACATCTCACTGAGCGTGCCCACCGGCTCCGTGCTCGGGTTCCTCGGCAAAAATGGCGCGGGCAAAACAACGTTGATCCGCTGCGCGCTGGGATTGGCGCGGCCAGATAAGGGACGAGCCCTGGTCTTCAACGAGCCGGCGACATCGCTCAGCGCCGCCGCCAAGGCGCGGCTCGGGTATGTGCCGCAGGAAACTTCGCTCTATACCTGGATGCGGGCCGGCCAGCTTCTGGATTACACGGCGGCGTTTTATCCGCGCTGGAATTCAGATCTCGTCGCCAAGCTGCTGAGCGAATGGGAAGTACGGCCGGATGATCGAATCGGAAAAATGTCGGTCGGCACGCGTCACAAGCTGGCGATCATTCTGGCGCTAGCGCATGAGCCGCAGCTTCTGATTTTGGATGAGCCAGCGGCCAGCCTTGATCCGGCAGCGCGGCGTGAGTTTCTCAAGACGGTGCTGACGATCGCCGCCGATGAGAATCGCACGATCATCTTCTCGACGCACATCACATCCGATCTGGAGCGCGTGGCGGATCGCCTGGTGATTCTTCGCGATGGCAAAATCGCCTACGACGGCGAACTCGATGCGCTCAAGGATTCGATGAAGCGGCTGCACGTGACGGCGGCGGCTCCGCTGCCGGCTGAGTTTGCGGTGCCCGGCGCGCTGCGGACGCAGATTGAGGGAAACGAAGCGCTGGTCAGCGTGCGGGATGCATCGGAAGATTTGCTTGCGCGAATTCGTAGCGAGCACGGGGCGGCCGTGCGCGTTGAAGACCTGAATCTCGAGGAGATTTTCCTGGAGGTGCAGCATGCGGGCGAGGCGTAATCGATATGTCGACGTGATGCTGACTTACGCGCAGCGGCCGGTCTTTCGGTGGCTGGTGCTGCTGATTTGTGCCTGGGGCGTTTTATGCTATTGGTGGTTTTCGGTGAACACACTGGTCAACTGGCCGTGGCGACAGCGCGGATATTCCATGCGCTTTTCGTTCGCTACGACCGTCTTGGTTGAAGGTTTGGTCGGGATCGGACCCCTCTTTCTGATCGTCGCGCTTGTGGCCGCGCTCATGTCGCACCTCAAGGAGCAGCTGCGCGATTGGCGGGCGGTATTGACGCCGCGATATTTGGCGCCGCATTTAATCATTGGGGCCGTGTTCTTCGCGATGGTGGCTTGCGCGGGGTCATGGGGCTTGTACCAATCGATTGCAGAAGACCCGTGGCCTTACCTTCCCGGCGTTGGGCGCGACACGGGCGTCTCGCTGCTGGGGGCGATTGCCGTCACGCTCGCACTCATGACGCTGGCGGCGTGGTGGTCTTCATTTCGGTCAGCCTGGCCAAGTTTGCTGATCGTTCCACTTTGCCTGCTGCTGATGACCAGTCAATCGGCCTTGATCATTCTCAAAGCATTTTTGCTGGTCGATGCCGGCCGGGTCGAAACAGCAATTCGCATCGGCTTACTGCTGGCGGATATCGGTGGGCTTTATCTTCTAGCACGAAGCTTGTGCCGGCCGGGCGGATTAGCTGAGCCATTTGATACCGCAGGCATTCGCCGGCGCAGCACCTGGAACAGTGGCGAGCCCCGCCGCGAGCATGTCGCATGCGTGGGATTCTGGTCGCGCGCTGCGCATCGACGGCAGGCGGTTTTAGGCCGAGGCACGCCCTGGATTATGGCGGCGGCGCTGGGCGGCTTGCTCTTCGGCGTCTCGCTTCTCTACGTCGGCCAAAGCCAATCGCATCACATCAAATGGGAGTTTGGCGAGCGCCCGTCCGATCTCACTGCGTCGTTGCTCCTCGCAGCGATCGTGCCAGCGGTGGCGGTTGCCATCATTTGGCGCGAGCGCTGGGCGACGTTTGGATATGAATCGCTTTTCCCTGCCAGCCGCGCCGAATTTGCCGCCGAGCTGGCGGCGGCGATGGCGCTGGATCTTTTGGAGTTCTGGGCCGCGACGACGATCGCAGCGCTGATCCCCGCCCTCATCTGGGCGCCGGGAATTCTGCTCGATCCGCTCATCCTGGCGAGCCTGCTGGCGTCTGCGATTATTCAGCTCCTGAATTTCGGGGCGATTCTATTCGCGGCTCAATCGCCGGCCCTGATGGGGCTCATCGTGACGCTCAGCGCGCTTCTGCTGGCCGCCGCAATACCGATGAGCATGGCGTTTCACGAGCGGCCGGCGCTCAATCCGAGTCAACTCATCATCACGGCGATCATTGAAGGGACAGGCGGATTGGTCCTCGGCCTGGCGGGAATTCAGGGATGGCGTCGCCGCGAGTTGGTTTAATTCATTCAAATCTTCTGAATTCTGCCCGCAGTTTTTTGTTGAAAGCGCGGGGCGGCTGCCTGACAATCCACTTTAGCCCGAAGAGTGTCGTGGGGCATTCGCGGGCTGGATCCGCATAACAGCTAAGGAGGCACCGATGAACCGGCGCGTTGGACTTGTACTTTTACTTGCATTGGCGGCTTGCGCTACTTTCACAATGACGGCCGCGCATGGTCAAGGCAAAGGGCTTTACGGAAACGATACGAAGGACAAAACCAGTGGCGACTTGGATGACCAGGATTACTGGTGGACCAAGTGGGACGCCAAGATGCTCGAGGAGGCAATCAAAACCCGCCAGCCCGAAGGGCATATCGCGGTCTGCCTTGCCAGCGCGATCAACCGCGCGAACGACCTTGAGAAAAAATATCCCAAGCATGAAGAAATCAAGAAGTGGAAGGCCCGCTTCACCGAAGTGGACAAACAGATTGATCAGAACGCCCCGCGCGGCGCTTCATTCAAGCCGGGTTTTCCGTGGGAGATGAGCAACTTCGCCCAGGCATGGGTGAACTACGGCTACGGCAAGGCCAAGTACGATGCGGGGAACGTGTCGGAAGCGGTTGGGCTGTATCAGAATGTTGTGCAGAATCTGAAAATAATTCACGATAACCCGGACCGATACGAC
>DATBDZ010000329.1:0-21630 GCA_036276235.1 Humisphaera sp.
GAAGAAGATAATCGCATGCCCGAACACGGCACCGAGAATCGCGGTGGGCTCGCTGAGTCTATCACCCGCTTTCGCCAGATCATTCAGGCCGACCCGTCAAATGTGCAGGCTTGGATCGGCTTGGCCGACGCTTTGCGCGAGCAGCGGCAAACCGCGGAGTCGATCCATGCTTGCCGCGATGCCCTGCGCCTCGAACCGGCAAACATCGAGGCGATGCATCTGCTCGGCTGGGGGTTGATCGACAATGGGCAGGTTCGGGATGCACTGCAACTGATCAACGAAGCTCTCGCGATCGCTCCGACCGACCCAAAGCTGCGCTGGCTCCGCGCCTTCGCCCTCCTATTATTGGGCGATTACGAGCGAGGCTGGGCCGACTACGAAGCCCGATGGGAGATTCCCGGCCTCTCGCGCACGCGCAACGATTTTCCCAAGCCGCAATGGCGCGGCGAGGATCTATCCAACAAGACGATCTATCTCTACCCCGAGCAGGGCCTGGGCGACAGCATGCAATTCGTCCGTTATGTGCCGCTGCTTCGCGAGCGCGGGCCGGCGAAGATTCTGCTGGCGACGCCGCCGGAGCTGGAATCGTTGTTTCTTCAATCGATGCCCGACATACAGCAAATCCGCGCCGGCCAGGCGATCCCGATGTTCGATTATCACTGCTCGCTGATGAGCCTTCCGCTCGCGTTCGGCACGACGCTGCAAACGATTCCCGCGAACGTCCCCTACCTGCGCCCGCGGGAGGAATTGTTCATGTTCTGGCGACGCCGACTGGCGGCATATCCCGGAGTCAAAGTGGGCCTGGCCTGGGCCGGCGGGCCACGCTCGCAGCAAAACACGACGCGCTCCATGCACCTCTCACAACTGCGCGAGCTGGCGGGCTTGCGAGATATTCGTTTCGTCAGTCTTCAGAAAGGTGATCCGGCGAAGCAGGTTGCGGAAGTGCCCGACCTGGACTTGCTCGATTGGACCGGCGAGCTAAAGGATTTCGCCGACACGGCAGCGCTGGTCAGCGCGCTCGATTTGGTTGTCACTGTCTGCACTTCCATTGCACACATCGCGGGCGCGACGGGCCGGCCGACGTGGACGATGCTGGCGTACGCCGCCGACTTTCGCTGGATGCTGGAACGCACCGACACTCCCTGGTATCCGACGATGCGGCTCTACCGTCAGCCGCAGCCGCAGGATTGGCCCAGCGTGATCGAACAAGTGAGACGAGATCTTGTCGGCGCCGTCTGGCGGCAACAGTTTGAACGTTGATATTACGGACCAACGCACATTGGCTGACCGCGCAAGAGCGAAACGTGAAGGCGTGAAACGTGACGAGTTGTGGATTCGCGTCACGTTTCACGTCTTCACGTTTCACCAGAATCTTGGGTGATCGGCAGTAAGCGTTTAACGGATTACCATGCCTCGCAAACTGGGTTACTCTTTTTATCGCCGGTCGGCGGATGTCGTCGCGGCGGCATTAATTGGCAAGATTCTCGTTCACCGTTGCGAGCAGCGCGATCTTCGCGCGCGGATTGTCGAAACCGAAGCATACATGGGCCCGAAAGATTTGGCGTCGCATTCATCAAAGGGGCGGACGAAGCGCACGGAAGTGATGTTTGGACCCGCCGGCCGCGCTTACGTTTATTTCATTTATGGCATGCATGAGATGTTCAACATCGTGGCTGGGAAAACCGGCGAGGCGCATGCCGTCCTGCTGCGTGCCGCCGAACCGCTCGATGGATGGTCGGCAAATCTCACTGGCCCCGGCCGTCTCGCGCGGGCGATGCAGATCACACGGGCAGATTATGGGCTCGATCTGACGGGAGACATTCTGTTTCTGGAGCACAATCCATCCGATCGGCCCCGCGTCATCAGCACATATCGCGTCGGAGTGGATTACGCCGGAGTTTGGAAGGACAAGCCGTTGCGGTTTTTGGACGCGGACAGCCGCGCGGTGTCGAAGCCTTGGCCGCGGACGGATTTGCCGGATGCTTCGAGGAAGTCGGTCTGAGGAGACACTTTTTTGTGCGCTGTCGTGCCAGCACGCGGAACATGGATCGCGCATTCTCCCTCTCCCCTGTACTCAGGGGAGAGGGTTGGGGTGAGGGGACGAACGCGTCAATTTGCGAGCGGCGCCATATTTCGACACGCTGTCCCCTCACCCTGCCCTCTCCCCTGAGTACAGGGGAGAGGGTTCTGAGCGCAGCCGCTGTCATGCAGCAACCGTTTTTAGAACAGTGCTCTCAAGCGCATCAATTCTTTGTAGAGGTGTTCCGAACAGCGCGATGCGGTCAGTGAACTTATCGCGGCGATAACTTCGCCAACCCGCGCAGCGTCGCTTCGTCCTCCATGTGAAACTTCCATTTCCCCGGCCAATCTCGATGGAAAACGCCATTATTTCCCGCCCCTCCGGTGACGACAACGCGGCGATCGATGGGCGTTCCCGTCTCGCGAAGTAACTGTAGCCTTGCCGCGCTGGCTTGCGCCAGCGAATCGAGCACGGCACCCAGCATCTGCTCGCGCGTGGTGGCAAGCGTCAGGCCGGTGAACGCCGCCTGCTTTTGGTCGATGCTCATGCGATCGCCGGCGAGATAAGGATCGAAATGAACGCTCGCGGCGGGCTCCGAACCGCCGCCGCGCCGCTTGCCCTTCGCGGCCGCCCCGTGTCGCGCCAGTTTTTTCATGAGCTTGTCAAACCCCGGCCAATCTAACTCAGCAAAGAGCTGTTCCTTCGCCCACTGGATCGCCGACCCGGCGGCGGCGATTGTGCTCACGCTCACCCACAATCTGCCGACGCCTAAAGCGCGGGTGAGCAGGCGCTCGTGCGGGCGCGGGCGATCGGTGCACAGCGCCAGCACATCGGTCGATCCGCAGACATTGAGCAGTTGTCCGGACTTCGCGCCGGCTGCGAGCATCGCGGCGCTTCCATCGACCACGCCTACAAGCATTGGCGTGCCTTGCGGCAATCCGAGCCGCTCTGCTGCTGATTTGGTGAGTGTGCCGCCGATTTGATTGCCATCGCGAATGTCCGGCAATTGCGATTTTTTGCCGCCGACGGCTTGCAGCAGTTCATCGCTCCAGCCGCCAAGGCCGAGCGTCGAGTACACGCCCATGAATGACGCGTTGGAAGGATCAACGACCCGCGCGCCGGTAAATTGGCGATGCAGAAACGTATTGAGATGGCCGATGAGCTCTGCCTTTCGCAGGCGCTGCGGCTCATGCTTGAGATACCAGGCCCAGGTCGTCGAGCTGATGCCGCCGGGAAATGGCCGCGTGCCTGCCGTGTGCAGATATTTTTCCTTGCCGACGCGATCTTCCAGCGCGCGGGCCTCTTCGACGCTGCGACGATCCTGATGTGTCACGATCGGCGTCAGCGCCTTGCCGCCGGCATCCATCGCCACCCAGGCCGGCGACATGACCGACAGCGCGATCGCATCCACCTTTTTTGCGCCCGTCTCACAAGCCGCGGCGGCAACCGCTTTGAGCATCGCCGCCGGCTCGACTTCAACCTTCACGCCATCGCGACATGTCGGGAACGACGCGTGAACGATCTTGCCGTGGAGTTTGCCATTGCGCAGAACGGCACATTTGACGGATGAAGAGCCGATGTCGATGCCGAGAAGATCCATCTCACGCCTTCTTCATCTTGTCCTGCTCATGCGCTTCGGGCGGCTTGGGCGGCGGCGTCTGGGCTGACCATTCCGTGTGCACAAACTCGCCTGGCTTATCGCTGCGCTCGTAGGTATGAGCGCCGAAGAAATCTCGCTGTGCCTGGATCAGATTTCCCGGCAGCCGCGCGCGGCGATAGCTGTCGTAATAGGCCAGCGACCCGCTGAAGGCGGGCAGGCCGATGCCGTTGGCGATGCCCAGCGAAACCACTCGCCGCCACGCGTCCTGGCGGCTGGCGATCATGTCGCGGAATTTATTGTCGATCAGAAGATTCGCCAGGTTTGGATTGTTCTTGAACGCCTTGGTGATCTCTTCGAGGAAGACGGCGCGGATGATGCATCCGGCACGCCAGATCATCGGCAGATCGGGCAGCTTCATGTGGAAGTCGTACCCGCCCTTGTCCTTCGTGCGATTGGCGGCGGCGAGCAGCGCCATTCCCTGCGCGTAGGAGCAAATCTTCGAGCAATACAGCGCATCCTTCACATCATTAATGAACTGCTTGAGATCACCGCCGGCGGGTTTGGGAGATGGGCCGCCGAGGATTTTGCTGGCGGATTCGCGCTCGGCTTTGAGCATCGATATCTCGCGGCTATCCACCGCCGCCGCGATCGTCGGGATCGGCACCAGCAGATCGAGGGCGGCTTTAATCGTCCAGGTACCCGTTCCCTTCATGCCGACTACGTCGCGAATGTGCTCGGTCAGAGGCCCGCCGCCTTGCGGATCGGGGAAATCGATCACCTTTTCGGTGATCTCGATGAGGAAGCTTTGCAACTCGGTCTTGTTCCACTGCGCGAAGACGTCGCGAAGCTGCGTGTTATTGAGGCCGCCCACGTTTTTGAGCAGATCGTATGCCTCGGCGATCAGCTGCATGTCGCCGTACTCAATGCCGTTGTGGATCATCTTGACGAAGTGGCCCGCGCCGCCGTCGCCGCAGTAGGTGACGCAGGGGACGCCGTCGCTGGGCGCCTTGGCGGCGATCTTTTCGAGCACGGGCCGCAGATGTTGGTAGCTCTCAAAATCCCCACCGGGCATGATGCTGGGGCCCCAGAGCGCGCCTTCCTCGCCGCCGCTCACGCCCATGCCGAAGAATTTGATGCCCGTTCCCGAAAGCTCGCGCACGCGGCGTTCGGTGTCGGTGAACAGCGAGTTGCCGCCGTCGATCACGATATCGCCCGCCTGCAAGAACGGCTTAAGCTCCCCAATCACCGCGTCCACCGGCGCGCCTGCCTTCACCATGATCAGGATTCGCCGCGGCCGCTCGAGCATCGACACGAACTCCTGCACGGTCTTCGCGCCCTTGGCGTTCTTCCCCTTCGCCAGCTCATTGATGAAATGCTCGGTCTTCGCGTAGGTGCGGTTGTAAACCGCGATGGGGAAGCCGTTGCGCTCGATATTGAGCGCGAGGTTTCGCCCCATCACTTCCAAACCAATGACGCCAAATGCTTGACCAGGCATGATAATTCCTTGTTTAGTGAATATCCGGCGGCATATCGCCTCGCCGGGGAATGGCGCATTGTCATGTTTTCGGGTTGGCTGACAATACCGGCAGCGCTCAAAGCGGAACCGCAGGACTTATAGCAACCATTGGGAGCCCACTTTTCAAATTGTTTATCCCGGCTTCATCCGATATAATAGTCGCTGAGAGAAGGAGCTCAGCGGAGGTTCACGCTATGAGTACGGTTTACAATCCTGAAGCGGAAGTGATTGCTCAGATCGAACGGCTCGAGTTGGATGCTCGGGATATTCGCCGGCGAATCGATCACGCCCATACGCAGGCGGATCGGCGCGTGCTGAATAAGCAGCTTGAAGAGATCAAGAACGATATCGTTCGCCTGCAGGCGCGACTGCGCTAAAGGCGCGCCCAATCGCCCGGCGATGATTTGCCAAAACACTTTTTCCCTCGAAAGACCCGCAGGCGGGTCTTTCTTTTTCTCATCTTTGTGCGATTTGCGGGCTGGCCGCTGGCGGGCATGAATCTGAAACACTCGATCTTCGCTCTGATCGCGGTGAGCTTCGCCATCTCCTGGATTGCGACGCTGCTGATGAAGCGGGTGGCGCCGATGATTGGCTTTGTCGATAAGCCCGGCGGACGAAAGATTCACGCCAACCCCAAGCCGCTCGGCGGCGGCGTTGCCATCTTCCTTGGGTATGCCCTTCCCGTCCTGCTTGGTTTGGCGGTGATTCATTTCACCGAGCCGCGAAATCTTGCCGCCGCGCTCACCAAGGGACATGAAGCCGATCTGACGGCATACTGGTCCGGCATTCGCGACCGCACGCCGGCGGCTCTGGCGATTGTCGTCGCGGCATTTTTCATGCACGTGCTGGGACTGTGCGATGATCGCAAGGCGCTGGGGCCTTATTTCAAATTGATCGTTCAACTGACGGTGACAGCAGGCCTGGTTTTATATGTGCCGGAATTGCGGGCATTTTCGCTGCCGCAATTGGGATTCGGGCCGCTGATTTCGATTGCCGTGACAATATTGTGGATCGGTGCGATCACTAATGCGTTCAATTTTCTGGACAACATGGACGGCTTATCCGCCGGCGTGGCGGCTGTGTGCACGGGGGCCTTCCTCGTCGCAACGCTTCTGATCGAGCAATGGTTTGTCGCCGCCGCTCTGGCCCTTCTGCTCGGTGCCCTGCTGGGCTTCCTCTGCTTCAACTTCTCCCCGGCGACGATTTTCATGGGAGACAGCGGCAGCCTGCTGATTGGATTGCTGCTGGGCACGCTGACTGTTCGCACGACCAATCTCCGGCCCCACGAGATTCTCGGCGCAGGATGGTATTCGCTTTTCGCGCCGGTGATCGTGCTGGCGGTGCCGCTGTACGATTTAATCGTCGTCAGTGCGATCCGACTTGGCCGCGGGAAAAGCCCCTTCGTCGGCGACACGAATCATTTCAGCCATCGCCTAGTCGCGCGCGGAATGTCGCGCCGGACGGCGGTGCTATGTCTTTATCTCGTGAGCGCCGCGACGGCGGTCGCAGCGATTATTCTGCCCTACGCGCCCAATACATTCGTCGCGATCCTGATCTTTGCGCAGACACTATTGATCCTTGGCGTCGTAATGCTGCTGGAGCAGCATCCATTGCCGATGCCGAAGGAAACGCCGGCCCGGCAGACAACGCAGTCGGTGCCGACGATCGCAGCAGAACCCTCTCCCCTGACTTCGACGAGCTCGGTCGAGTCGTACTCAGGGGAGAGGGCAGGGTGAGGGGACAGCGTGTCGCGATATGGCGCAATTCGTAAGTTGACGCGTTCGTCCCCTCACCCCAGCCCTCTCCCCCGAGTACAGGGGAGAGGGAGAATGTCGAAGCTTCTTTGAGCGATGCCCACCATTTCCCAAAAGCATCAACGCAAACCGAAAACTACCACCGAAGATCGGCGGCCCTGGGAGAATGTCTCCGTTACCGTTTTCATCGTTTCGCTGGCATTGGTCGCTTGCCGCGCGCTGATGGGGGATTCGATCAGGGCGGTGCTTGATCCGCTGGAGGGATCGATTCCCACGCCATCGGCGCCGGGGCCGGGAACGTCGATCGCGCTGGATTTGCTCTGCTGTTTGCCGGCACTGATTCTGCTTTGCCGCGCGGTGCTGGATCGGACTTTTTTGTTGACGCGCTCCTGGCTTTATTGGCCGATGCTCGCGCTTGGTGGCTGGGCGGTGCTGAGCGTCTTGTGGGCTTCGGATCAGTTTGCCGCGATCGTGTCGGCGTCGCATTTTGCGGCGGCGATGATCTTCCTCTGGTCGGCTTCGCAGATCGTCCGGTCGTGGATCCAGATGCGGCTTGTCGCGGGGCTGGCGCTTGGCCTGCTCCTGGCGCTGCTCTACACCGGGTATAACTATCGTTTCGTAGAAGCGGCGGCAGTTCGAAATTATTTCGAGCAAAATCCGGATGAATTGCTTCAGCAAAACCACATCAAGCCGAATTCGCCGGAAGAGTTCCTCTTTCGCAAGCGGGTGATGGGCGGGGAGCCGATGGGATTTAGCACTTCGACCAACAGCTATGCCGCCATCGTGGTGATGCTGGGGACGATCGCCGCCGGTATCGCAATCCAGCGCCGCAGCGACGGCGATCATTTCATTTGGGTAATTCTGCCAGTCGTGGCCGTGGCGGCATGCGTTCCGGCGATCATCTGGACCCATTGCCGCGCGGCGCGGGCGACGCCAGTTTTGGCGGCGGTTGCTTTCATCGTCATCGCAATAGCGCGGCCGGTGCTGCGACGATTCGCGCGGCCCCTGTTTTTCACTGCGATTGCTTCGATCGCATTAGTCACGACGATCATCGTTCATCACGGCTTGCGCTATGGCACGCTCTGGCAGGACAGCCTCAATTTTCGCTGGACGTATTGGGTCGGGTCTTATCGCGTGCTGATGCAGGATGTGGCCTCGCATCATTACGCCCGACTGCTGCGCGGCGTCGGCTTTGAAAACTTCGGCCCCCACTATCTGGCGCATCGCATGCAAGTCGCCGCCGAGGAGATTCGTGATCCGCATAACTTTATCGTGCGCGCGTTTGTCGAGCTCGGGTTGATCGGCGGTGAGCTGCTCCTGATCTGGATGCTCAAGCTCTGGTGGGAGATGACGCGGCCTGTGCTTCCCGTCACGCAGGCTTTGGCGATGCCCGGCGTACCGAAGACCCGCCGCGCGCTGTGGACATTGGCCGCGATCTGCTCCGTGGCGATCGGTTTGAACATCGCGTTGTCGGTGGATTTTTTGGCCGACCCAGGATTCGTGTTGCTGGAAACCGTCCGCCGACTGCTGTTCTTCGGGTTTCTCTTTGGCGGGCTGGTATGGGGCGCGCTCGTCATCGTGCGCCAGCCGGACGATGTCAAAGCAAAATGGTTTGAGCTGGATGGGCGGCCCGCGCCGTGGATGCTGTATGGCACGATCATCGCGCTGGGCGGATTCCTCGTCCACAACCTGATCGAATTCTCGTTCTACGAAACGGGGCCGCTTTTCCTTTTCGCGCTGCTCGCTGGTGCGGTGTTAGGCATTCGCCAAAGTGGGCGGCCCATCGGGCAAACCTATCGCAATCGCTCGGTTGCGATCACGCTGCTGAGCGTCGCAACGGTTGGCTGGTTTGCATGGGCGATCGGCGTATTCGCGCCCATCGCACTGGCCGAAGGCGCGGCTCACGACGCCGACGACGCGGCACGCGCGGGCCATTTCCGCCAGGCGTCCGATCTCATGCGCGATGCGTTCGCAAAGGTTCCGTACAACGCCGACTATGCGATGCGCCGGGCGATTTACCTGTCGCGACCGGACAAGGGCGGGCCACCCATCGGCCGCGCGCAGCTTGAGAATGCCCGCACAATGCTCGACGCCGCCATCGCGGCTGATCCATCGTCGATGCCCGATCTGGTCGCGCGGGCGCAGGTCGAAATCGGGCCGCCGTTCAACGAAATCGAAGCCGCGCGGCGCGACTATCGGCAGGCGATTCAACTCGATCCGGCGAATCTCCGCTTGCGGGTGGAGTATGCGATGAAGCTCCGCGAGCTTTTCGCCGCAAGCCACCAGCAAGATATGGCCGCCGAGGCGCTGGCGGAGTTTTATCGGGCGAAGGAGCGCAACGAGGAATATCACTGGGACGAACCCAAGCGGCTGAGCCCCGACGAGTTGAAGCGTGTCGATGCCGCTATCGTGGAGCTTCGTGGGTCGGCGCAGTCGGGCCGCTGACGGCCAACAGTAGATGCTTATCCCCTCCCCCGGTACTACGGGGGAGGGTTAGGGTGGGGGCTATTCGCGCGTACGACACTCGTTCTACACAACCCCCTCCCCAGCCCTCCCCCGGAGTACCGGGGGAGGGTGTAAAAGGCGCACTAATCTCCGTAAGGTGGTCGAGCAATTTGCGCCAGTTGTCCTTAGCGCACAATGCCGATAAAGTCTTCGGCGGTCTGTCCGCTGATCATCCCTCACTCGCCCATGTCGCCGACCCCTCAAGTTTCTGTGTTGATGCCCGTCGCGAAGGTTCGGCAATATCTGGACCTGGCGGCACAGAGCGTGTTGTGCCAATCTTTTCCGGATCTTGAACTCATTCTGATCGACGACGATGGCCGCGCGGACGAGCTTCGCACGGCGCAGCGCGATCCGCGCGTGGTCGTGACCACGTCCAGCGGCAAGGGCATCTCCGATGCGCTGAACACCGGCATCGCGGCGGCGCGGGGCAAATACATCTGCCGAGTCGATTGCGATGATCTGATTCCCGCCGACCGGATTGCCCGCCAGCAAAAATGGCTCGCCGAGCATCCGGATTTCGCGGCGATTTGCGGCGCGATGTCCACGATGACCAGCGACGGCTCACCGGTTTCCGATGTCAACGCGCGCTATGTGACCGGCGAAATTACAGAGGAGCTTCGCAACGGCATCGCGCGATGCAGCTTGTGCACGTATCTGCTGCAAACGGACGCCGTGCGCCAGGTCGGCGGGTTTCGGCGGTATTTTATCACCGCCGAGGACCTGGATTTTTCGTTTCGCTTCGGCGAGCGGTTTCGCGTCTGGTATGAATCGATGCCGGCGTATTGGTATCGCCTGCACGATAGCTCGATCACGCATAGCCAACGAAACAACACGCGGGCCTTTTACGAGAAGACCGCGCGCGATATGCAGATGCGGCGGCGGAACGGAGGAACGGACGATATTGACGCCGGCCGACCGCCCGCGCCGCCGGCAGACGGCTCTCGCCCGCGGGGATCGGCCGAGGCGGTGCAACATCTATTCACGGGCGCGGCATGGGAAAAGCATCAAGCCGGAAAAAAGCTCGACGCCCTGCGCCTAGGCTGGCGAGCCTGCATGGCGCGGCCGTTGACGCTCTGGTCATGGCGCAGCCTGGCTGCATTGGCGTTCAAACGCGCGGGTGCGGGAACGAATGATCGGCCTGCGACGGACAAGGCACCTAATGCAATTCGATAGCGCAATGGAAAGAATGCGTCACGACGGGCCGCTCGGCGGCAATTCCACGCGCGCAGAGCATGACGCTCGAACATTCTCCCTCTCCCCTGTACTCAGGGGAGAGGGTTGGGGTGAGGGGACAAACCGGTCGACTTGCGAACCGCGCCATATTGCGGCACGCCGTCCCCTCACCCTGCCCTCTCCCCTGAGTACGACTCGACCGAGCTCGTCGAAGTCAGGGGAGAGGGTTCTGCGCTCGGAGGAGCATTTTCAGCTTTCGGTATCACTTCAGCGAGCTACATCATGACCGCTCCGGCAAGGACAACCTCCCCTTCCAGCCTCCTTGCACGGATCGCGCGCCGACTGCGGCGCGAGATGCGCCGACCATTCAAGCCGCTGCTTCACGCCATGCGCGATCGTCAGGCGCCTTCGCTACATCAATGGATGCACGAGTCGAGCGTTCCGATGACGCTTTCGACAAAATCCGCACTCATCGTCGCGCCGCACCCGGATGATGAAACATTCGGCTGCGGCGGTGTCATCGCGATGAAGCGAGATGCCGGCGTCGATGTGCACGTCCTAATGATGACCGATGGCCGCCAGTCTCACAGCCACATCCCGGGAGTCGATCCGCGGCAGATGGAAGAGACTCGTAAGAAGGAACTGCTGGCGGCTTGCCGGATTTTGGGCGTGCCGGATGAGAATATTCATTTTCTGAATCTTGCGGATCAAGGCGTCTACCGATTGTCGCCGGAGCAGCAGCAGAAGGCGGCAGCCGACGTGGCGTCGATCATTCGCTCGATTCGGCCCGGCGAATTGTTTGTCAATCATCCGACCGATCGTCATCCCGATCATGAAGCCGTTTATCGGCTTGTCGATGATGCGCTTCAGCAAATCGATTTCCCACTGGATGTCTTTAAGTATCCGATCTGGCTGATCTGGAAAGGCCCGTACCGTTGGACTCGGCAGCCGGTGGATTTGAAGGGCGCAAGCCGCCTTGATGTGCGCGGCGTGCAGGAGCGCAAGAACAAAGCCATCAATGTGTATGCTTCGCAGTTGCCGGTTTTGCCGCCGGGATTTGTCGATCAGTTTACCGGGGGCTTTGAGTATTTTTTCCGGTAGAATCCACGGCCCATGGGAAATCCAGACAAGTATCCGCCGCCGGTCATGGCGGCGAAGTTCGGCATCGGCAAGCTCACGCGGCACTTATTCATCTGCCTCGGCCCCGACTGCGTCGAGCCGGCCGAAGGGGAGAAGACCTGGGAATACATCAAGAAGCGCCTCAAGCAGCTCAATCTCACCGGCGCAGACGGCCCCTGCTACCGCACCAAATGCCAGTGCCTCCGCATCTGCATCGGCGGGCCGATTGCGGTGGTCTATCCGGAAGGCACGTGGTATCAGAACGTCACACCCGAAAACGCCGAGCGGATTATTCAGGAGCATCTGATTGGGGGAAAGATCGTCGAAGATCTTTGCTTTGCGCGGAATGAATTGAAGGCGTAGGGTAGGCCACCAACTGGCGGGAATCGGCGGGCAGTGCCCGCCCTACGAAAAATTGCACGCCCGTAGGGCGGGCACTGCCCGCCTTCTTTTCGCTACTACTGCGCCGGCTTTGCGATAGTCGCCAACATCCCGCGCGGATCGCGGAAGAAGTGCGGCGTCCAGAGGCGTTCTAATCGCCAGCCCTGCGATTGGAGAATTCCCGTTCGGAACACATCCCAGTCGATCGGATCATCGCCCGGCGTAAACCGCGCCGCGTCGCAGACGATGCCGGTTTCCAGCGCGAGCGGGTCCTGCGGGTGTCGCAGGGCCAGATCGACGCAAAAGCCGTCATTGCCCCAATAGACGTCGCTGCCGACCCCGTGCGATTGAGCGAGATGCCGCGCGAGCGATTCCACAAACGTGGAAGGTCGTTGCGTCGGTTGAACCGCCACGGGCGGTGGTTGTGGAGGCGCTGTCGCCGCAGCCGGAGTCGCGTTTTCCGCCGCTTGCGGCTTCGCGCTTAAGGCAGCATAGATCCCCTCCAATCGCTGCGCATATTGTAAATACGCAAAAAGCAACCACCCGCCACCCGGCGCAGTTCCAGACGGCAGTTCCGGAAGCGTGCGATATTGCTCCGGCGGAATCGACGTCACCAGATGCACTTGCTTGCGGGCGCGGGTGACCAGCACATTCAGGCGACGCCCGCCGCCGGCCATGCCCAGCGGGCCAAAGCGCCGATAGAATTTTCCCTTCCCATCCGGGCCATACGTCGTGCTGATGATGATGTGATCGCGTTCGTCCCCCTGCACGTTTTCGAGGTTTTTGATGAATAAGCCTTCAAACGAGCCGGCGCCGGCGCGCGTTCGGGCGGCGTCCAGTCGCTTGGCAAAAGCTGAATCGTTTGCCGCCAACTCGTCGAGTTTTTCGACGATCAGATCGCGCTGCGGGAGATTGAAGCAGGCGATGCCGATGGACGGCGGATCATCCCCCGCCAGCAGCTCCGCCACGATCTGAGTGACGCGCTGCGCCTCGGCTTCGTTGCGGCGTTTGTCATAGATTCCATCGACGCGCTCCAGCCGAACCGGCGGCTGGGAATCGATCGCCCGACCGGGGATCGGCTGCAGGCGCGAGCCGTAAAAGTGCTCGTTGCTGAAGGCAATCAAATCGGGATTGCGCGATCGGTAATGAACGTCCAGATACGATTGCTGGATGTCCAATCCGAGCGAAGCCGCCAGAAGATCCTCCACCTCGCCCTGATGCTGCTCGAACAATTCCTGATCGTTCTGCGCCTCCTCTTCCTCGCTGGCGGCAATCGCGGATTCAAAAAAGCGCGTCGGCGGAAGCTGCTTGGGATCGCCCGCGATCACCAGCCGCCGGCCGCGCACAACGACGGGAATCGCTTCCTCGAGCCGGCACTGCGACGCTTCGTCGAATATGACGGCATCAAACACCGCCTGCCTCGGGAAAACCTGCGCGACGGTTTCGGGGCTGCAGAGCCAGATGGGGCACATGTCAAAGAGCGGATCGCCGCCTTCCATTTTGGAGCCGACGGCAACGACCTGCCGCAGCCGCATCGCGCGCTCGCCGCGAATCGTCAGCCGGCGGCGAAGATCAGCACCAGCCGAATTCATTCGCGAGCCCGTGGCGGCCAAGAGCCGCTCCTTTTGGGTCGTGATCCAGCGATGGAGAATCACATCGCGAACCAGCTCGTGCTTCTGCTCGGCCAGCGCGCTATATCGATCAAAGGCGGCTTGCAGCTCGTGATTGTCGAAGGCTTGAAGCGTGGGATCGCCGCCGATGCGGCGCGTAATCTCGCCGGCGGTGGATTCGCGATAAAGCAGCGTCATCGCGCGATCGGGCGCGATCGCGCCGAGCACCAACTTGCTGACGGCACCGTGAATCGGCGGCGGCAATTCCGCCAAGCCTTTGGTCGTTCGCAGAACGCCTTCCAGGGTGTCAACCCGCTGCGCCAACGGCTCAAACATCGGCAGGGCTCCCTCGCCCGCGCGCGTTGTTGTGAACGTCATCGCCAGCCACGGCGCGGCAAATAATTTGCATTGCGTCGCGACAGTCTCCAGCTTTTCCAGTGCCGCCGCCCGCGCCGGCGATTTTCGCAAGCCGCTGATGAATGGGCCGGCCGTTTGCGGCTCTTTGAGCACTGAACTGACCTGGCTCCGCAGTGGAGAGGCTCCTGCGTCGTCGGTGAGAGCAATCAGAAAATCGAGCGTCGAAGAGTGGCCGTCGATGGCGCGATCGAGCATGTCGTCCGCCATCACAGCTGGAGTTTTACTAGCCGGTGACTTGGAGAGCTCGAGCACAAGTTGCGTGAGTGCGAGGCGCGCTCGCAGCGCATTGAGGAACTGCTGTAGCCGGCGGGCGTTGGCGCTGGAGAGGGTCAATCCAAATGGAGTCAGCACAGCAGCCGCCGGCTTCTTGGGCTTGAGCGGCAGGAATGCGTACCACTTGTCAGCGACTTGCAGATAGGCGGCCAAGGCGGACAACTGCTGGCCAATCTCCGCGATCGATAGCTGTCGATCGCGAACCGACAGCGCCAGCTCGGCATCGATCGGCCCGCCGCGGAGTGTTTGAACGAATGCCTGCGCACCGGTCAGCTTCAACTTCGCGCGGCGAAGCTCATCGCCCGACGCATCGGCCCAACGCGAAAGAATCGCCGGCTCGACTTTCGCCAATGATTGCGACAAGTCGTCGGCAAGCTTGACGCGCGACGCCGCCTGCCGGGCGAGCGGCACATCGGGCGCAAACGGCGGAATCTCCGGATCGCGCGTGGCATCGGCCTGCCGCGCCGGCTCAACCGGCGACGCCGCCAGCGCGCGAACGCGATCCATCGGCAACGCCAAAAAATCAGCCAAAGAAATGCCAGCGGCTCCAACCCACGGATTCGACGAATACTGCACCGAGTCCGCGCGCTTGAGGAGATCGGCGATCTGGTTTTTTCGCTGATCCAACTCCGCCAGCGCGACTTCCCGCAAAGATGAAAGATCGATGGCTTCGGGCGGCACGGCTTGACCGTCGGAGTTCGCGGGCCCCGCGATCTCTTCCACATCAACCAGAGAAAGCCACTGCCCCACCAACTCATGAAAGCTTCGCCCATGGTCGGCGGATTTTTCCGTCAGACTTTCCCGATAGTTCGAGAGCTGATCGTGAATCGTCCGCAGCTCGGCATCCACCTTCGCCAGCCGACCTTCGGCGCGGGAAGCGCTCGTCGCCTGCGGCAGCTCATCAAGCTGCTCGCGGATCGATTTGTACAGATCGCGCTGATCGCGGCGAGGGTCGTAAACTTGAGCGCAAAGCTTGCCCAGACCCATGTGCTCCAGGCGATGCGCGACGACGTCGAGAGCCGTTCGCTTGTCGCACACGAGCAGCACGCGCTGCCCGCGCGCGAGATGATCGCCGATGATGTTGGTGATGGTCTGGCTCTTGCCGGTGCCAGGCGGGCCGTGGACGACCAGCCCGTTGCACTCGCGCGCCAGTCGCACCGCGCGGGCCTGACACGGATCGGCGACGGTCACCAGCCGTTCCTGCGCGAAATTCTTTCCCGCTGCCGGCGGCGGCGGTGCATTTTGCTCGGCCGGCACCGGCTGAGTTTCGAGGCTGAGGCCCATCTTGAGAAAGCTTTCGACAGGCCCGCCGCGCCCTTCGCCGGCGAGCATTGCCTGCGTGTCGCGCAGCAGGCCCTGGTTGGCCATCGGGAAGAGGCCAAGGACCGCCGAGCAAATGATCGCCGGCTCGTCGGGGGATTCTTCGGATTTTGGCGCGGCGACAAGCTTCAGGGTTTCGAGCGGGTCGGGCGGCGCGGGCTTCTCCGCAGCGGGCGGCGGGATAAATCCCGCCCTACGGCACGCCTGTTCCTGTGGGGCAACTCCGGCGCTACCGGTTGCCTCTTTGTGTAGGGCGGGATTTATCCCGCCGGGTTTCTCCGGGTCGTCGTGTTCCGGACGACTGGACCCATTCGACGCCGCAATCATGTCCCCTCCTCCAGTACTCCGGGGGAGGGTTAGGGTGGGGGCCGTTGGCACGACAGGCGCATTCCCCAGGCGGCCCCCACCCCCGCCCTCCCCCGGAGTACCGGAGGAGCGGGAAGATGCGCCGGCGCTCGCGTCGTCCATTGCGCTCGCATCGCTTTTGCCCCTCGCATCATTTTCCGCGGTCGCATCACCTCCTGCGCTCACGTCGTCGGTCGTACCTTCCTTATCGATTGGCGTGGCTTGAGCCTCAGTTTGCTGCGATGTCGGGCGCACTTGCTCCGCAATCGCCGGCGGCTTAAACATTTCCGGCAGCGCCACATCCAATGCATCACACACAAATGCAACGATCGAGCAGATTTCCCGCCAGGGATTCTGTCCCTCCTCATCGGCGTCAAGCTGCTCGGGAGATTTTCCCGTCTGCTGCTCGATCCAGGCGAGCAACGCCGTGTTGGGGACGACCAGATCGATCCCCGCGCCGCGGCAGGTCAGATCAGCCGACTGCGTCGCGCCGCGCTTGAGCGCCAGCGACACCGGGAGAAAAGCGATCGGCGCTAAAACACGCCGCGCTGATCCCGCCCCAAACGCGCCCGGCGGAAGGCTCAGCAGCGGAAAGCCCAGGTTCAAAACACTGACGCCGGTATCCTGCTCGTACGTTCGCGCATCCTCAGCGATCGTCCGCAGCTTCGTGAAAACCGCCTGTTGTTCGATCCAGGCCTTGTCGCTGGGGCGCTGCGGCGCTTCTGCCGGCGCGGCTGGATCCCCGTTCTCATTTGGCGTTTGCGCGCTTTCGCTCTCGCCCGCAGGCTCAGGTTTCGTTGATCGCTTTGCTCGTTTGCCGCCCGATTGCCCTTTGGGCATTGGCACCTTGGCCTTGAGCATCGCGCGATGAGCTTCCCCCAGCAGATCGCGCAGCGTTTGCTCGGGGGAAATATCTTTAAGCCGCGAAACCTGCGACAGATCCAGCCGCTGGCGGCTGGCATAAGGGCGGCAGTTCAGCCCCGGCCCATTCACGAGTGCCGCCAACAGACGATCGAGCATTTTTTGAAGAACGTTATTGCCGTCAGACATCGGGAATTAACATAAGAGAGGAGGGAGCCAGAAGCCACAAGGGGAGATGAGTGCGAAGAACCAACGACCCGCAACGGCATGTGGTCAATAGTCTCGACGGCAAAAGATCCACGCAGCTAACGAGAGCACTGCGATCTCGACCGCGGCCGAGGATCCGACAATATATTGAATAGTTTGACGTCGTTGCCCGGCGACAGTTTCTCGGGTTGCCGCCCGAAGATCGCGCGAATCGATATCAAAGAAATCTGGGCCCGACGGGCCAGAGTCGTCATCCGAGGGAAGATCATCGGCTCTGGCAAGCCAGCGATCGAGCAAGTTGTTCGTGTCAACGGTCTTCGGAACGGCGTAATTCAAGCACTCTAAAAAGACGTGGAGCGGCCGAAGCACACTCTGCGCCTTTTGAAGACCCTGGAGGCGCGAGCGGTCGGCCTCAAGCCGCGTTCGAGACAGCCCGGGCTGAAAATCCAGCAGGTTTTTCGGGACTGCTTGCGCACGCTCCTCCAGCCCCTTGATGTCGGTTGAAACGCGCGCGATTGTCTTTTCCGTGCCGAGGGTGAAGACGTGGAGATTAACCTCGAGACGCTGGACGCCCGAAAAGAACAGCCACAGGAGGATCGACAAGAGCAATGCGGCAACGGTCGAACGTGTCCAAACGCCAAGCAGTACGCAAAATGCGTAGATGTAGCTGAACATGAGCGTGATTAATGGAATCGCTAAAAAGATATCCGGACGCCATTCGCCATCGCGAATTCCAATCACGAGAAAACATCCAATGGCGAAAACTGTGATCTGCAGAAGCACGAACAGAAGGCTTGCAAAGTACTTGCTAACGAACAAGCGCAGGCGACTGATGGGCCTGGCAAGATAGAGTTCGATTGACCCGCTCGCGATGAATTCGGGAAAGATCCCCGCTGTAGATACCAACGCCAGAATTAGCGCGCCCCAACTGAGCCAGATTCCAATGACCACGACGCTTACAACAACGGCACGGTAAAAGAGATGAGGGTCGGCAAATCGCGGCGTCCAGTGCCACCGCAGAAAACTCATGTCGTGATCCGTCGCTCCGATTGTCGCCAGCGCGAGAATGACCGACAAAGAGAGAACCATCGTAATCCAAAACAGCATTTTGCTGTGCAGATCGCGATAAGCGTCGACGAGAATTGCCAGCGTTTGTCTCAAAGTGATTCTCGCTCCGATTTTGGCGCATGTCGCGCCGCGCCCGGTGTTGCCAGATGGCCCGTGGTCGGGTCGGTGATGGCCTCCATAAACAGGTCTTCAAGCGATGTCCGGACGTGCTCGATTCTTTTGATCGCAAATCTTGCCGTGCGCAAAGCATCGACGATTCCCTGGATGTCGCCGAAATTGCTCGTGCCAACGTGGAGGGCCGATCCTCGAAGCTCGATCCACTGATTGTTTGGAAGTCGGCCACGGTCTGAAACGGGGCGTAGTGCGCCAACTGACAGAACATCTGATAGCGCGGATGCCGCCAGCCCGGATGGAAGTGGAGCATCCACCGCCTGCCAAGTAGCGGCAATGGCGGATGTAATTCGTAATCGATCCGATGCCGAATCGGCCATATCCACTTCGATTTCGTAATGCGCGCGAGCAAAAGTTAGGTCTTCGAGGGTCCCCTGCATGGCCACCTGCCCCTTGGCAAGAATCGCCACCCGATCGCAAATCGTCTCCAGCTCGCTGAGCGCATGGCTATTGATAAAAACTGTCTTTCCCTGCTCGCGCAATCGCCCGAGCACATCGAGCACTTCACGCCGACCGACGGGATCAACGCCATCGGTTGGCTCATCGAGCAGCACCAATTCCGGATCGTTGACCAGCGCCTGGGCCAAACCGATGCGCTGGAGCATGCCTTTGGAATAGGTGCTCACTTTTCTGTCGGCCCATTCGGACATCCGAACCGTTTCGAGCAATTCGCGCGTTCGCTTGCGTGCGGTGGCGCGATCGACCTTCGACATCGCCGCGAAGAATTCGATCGTCTGGCGGCCGGTGAGATATCGGGGGAAGCGATGGTTTTCCGGCAGATAGCCAATACGGGCGAGTGTCGGCTTGTGGCCGATCTTCTGACCGAGAATCGTGCCTTCGGCCCGCGACGGTCTAACGACGGTCATGATGATTTTAACGAGCGTGCTTTTGCCCGCGCCGTTGGGCCCGAGGAGGCCGAAGATTTCGCCGCGATTAACTTGCAGGCTGATGCCGCGCAAAGCGTGTACGCCGCCGCGATAAACCTTGGATATATGTTGGAGGTCAAGAGAGTATGAGGCCGCGGTCATCATCAAGGTTATCCATCAATGGCCGCTGCTCATTCTGGCGGCGATTCGGGCGGCCATCCTGGCGGCGATTCGGGCGGCCATCCGTCCCTTCAAAATCTTACCGAAACTTCCGCTCTTACATAAGGAACGTCGCTTGCATCGGCTACGCGCTTCGTATCCTGAAAATCCCAGCCGCTGCGGAAATGGGTGTCAAAGGCATAGCCCAGGCCAATGCCGGCGGAGATCTGTTCCTTGGGTTGGAAGCGGATGCCGGCTTCGACGCGGTATTGCACGAACATCAGCCGCCGATTGCTGGGTAGTTCCGAGACGTGATACGCATCGCGGCGATAGTCCCACAGGCCATACGCCTTCCAATGCTTGACGAATTGGTAGCTGATGTCTGAACGCAGATCGCTGACGAGTTCGTACTCCAGCTCGATATCGAGCGGATCGATCGGCTTCCAGCTCAGGGAGCTGAAGGGGAAGCCGGCGACAATCTGGAGGTGGGGATCAAACCGGTGGCTGTAGGCGACGCCCGGTATCGGGATGTCGGGCCAGGTGGGGCGATGGCCGTCGTAATCCAGGCCAAACCCGATGAAGTCGTTTTCGTTGAGCTGATCGACCAGCATGAGGTCGGCCTTGCCGTACCAGGCGGCTCCGTTCGCGAAAGCCGAATCACCGGCATAACCAAGGCCCACGCTCATCGCGCCGATCCAATTCCCATTCTTGAACAGCCCCATGCCGACGCCGACCGACACGTCGGTGAGTTGGTTGGGAAGTTTTGGGTCGTTGGTGTGCAGGTCCATGAAGGAGAAGTCGTAGCCGACGCGCGGGCTGATCTCGCTGCCCGGGATGAGGTGAAATCGGCCGGCCGATTCGTAGGTGTCCAGGCGAAACGACTGATTGCTCTCTTTGATATGGCCGGCGTTGTCAAAAAGGGCGGCGCCGCGGCCATCAAAGTATTGATCCTTGTCCGGCCAGGGCTTTGCGAGCAAATCCGGCCCCGTTTGCGCCAGCGCGCCGGAACAAAAGAAACTTAGGGTCAAGATCGCAACCGATGCGCGAAAGCCACATGCAAAGCGGTGAGCATTGTGCATGACCGGGTGATAACCGGGCTGGGCGGTTGGTTGCAAGGTTGGGGGCGGGAGATGTCAGGGGGAAGCCGGAAAGAAGCCGGAAGCCGGGAGTGGAAGGTAGCCCAAGGAAGCCAGAAGCCGGAAGCCAGAAGAATACAGGCGAGGCGGCGCATCCGTCTTTGCATTCTTCCGGCTTCTGGCTTCCGGCTTCATGCGCGTTCCTCGCTTCCGGCTTCCTTCCCCGCCCCTGCTTCCGTCAGCGTCCCCGCTTGCACCCCCCGCCTTCTGCCCCACAATACTTCCCCATGCCAAGCATCCATGCGACCGCGATTGTTGATCGGACGGCCGAGTTGGCGGAAGGCGTAACCATTGATGCGTACGCGATCGTTGGCGCGGGCGTCAGCATCGGCGCGGGGACGACGATCGGCTCGCATAGCGTTGTCCAGGGTCCCACGGCGATTGGCGGCAACTGCACGATCGGCCCGGCGGCATACGTAGGGCTTGAGCCACAGCACCTGGAATTCCTGCGCCGGCCGCCGGAAGTGCGGCAACAATCATGGCTGGTCATCGGCGACGGCACAATCATTCGCGAGTCGGCCAGCGTTCACCGCGCCAGCAAAGCCGGCCGCGAAAATGCGACGCGCGTCGGCAATCAGTGCCTGCTCATGGGCGGCTCGCACATCGCCCACGACTGCGTGGTGGCGGATCACGTCACGATGGCCAACGGCGCATTGCTCGCCGGGCATTGCAATATCGGTCCCCGCGCGTTTCTTGGAGGAAGTTGCGCGCTGCATCAATTCGGCCGCATCGGCCGTTTGGCGATGATCGCCGGCAACGAGTCGATCGGGCGTGATGTGCCTCCCTTCGCGGCGATGTTTCATGGGGGGTTGAAGGGATATAACGCCGTCGGCTGCCGTCGCGCGGGGGTGAGCCGCGAAGCGATCAAAGCGATCCGCAAGACCTATTACTGCTATCACTCCAATCGCACAATGAACGGCGTACTCGCCGCCATCACGGACGCCGGAATCGACGGCCCGGAAGTGCGGGAGATCCTCGAGTTCTTCAAATCAACGCGGCGCGGGATTCAACCCAGCGTGCGGTTTTTGAATTATTTGCGGAGTAGTGATGGGGAAGACGAGTGATTGGGTGGTGAGTTCCCACCTTGCGGATGGAGGATTCGTTCTCGTGAATTCGGAGGAGCGGTCGG
>DATBDZ010000330.1:0-3153 GCA_036276235.1 Humisphaera sp.
GGCACCATGATGGCGCAATTCCTTGCCAAGGGATTCCGCGCCGATATCGCCCGCCGCTTTCTCTGCTTCAGCATGTTCTGGCACTTCTTGGACGTGGTCTGGGTGGCGATCTTCTCGCTGGTCTATCTTGTGGGGACGCGATTATGAGCATGCATTCGGATCATCCGCTCGAACATGAAGAAGACGACGTGGGGGGCGCGAGCGACGAGCACAGCGCGCGCATTGGCACCTATCTGTTGGGCCTTGCGCTCGCAACGCTGCTGACACTCGCATCCTTCTGGGTGGCCAAAACCCACCTCATTTACGATCCGGGCGTTCCCATGGCCCTGGCGACCCTCGCCGTGGCGCAGATGGGAATCCATCTGGTGTTTTTCCTCCATCTGACGACCGCGCCGGACAACACCAACAACATCCTTGCGCTGGCCTTCGGCCTCCTCATTGTGGGCCTGGTGATATTCGGTTCGGTGTGGATCATGGCGCATCTCAACCACAATTTGATGCCCATGCAGCAACTGATGCAGATGCAGCGCTGAAGCGCGATAGAATCCGCCGCTTAAAGACGCTGCGCACCGCCTTCCACGATTTCCGGAAAGCGGATTATGACATCGTGTCCGCCTTCTCCAACCGCGAAGCTCACGGTTTTGGGCGAAGCGCCTTCAACTTCGGCGGTGGCGCGATAACGGCCGGGCGGCAGTTGCATGGCAACCCACGGCCCCTCACATCCAACGCTGATGCTTTGGCCATGGCCGGATATGGTGAGCCGCTCTTCGCCTAACCATTGGCCGTTCGCGCCGGCCAGCTTCAGAACGATGGGATAGGCTTGCGCCGACATGGCCTGCTGATCTTCCAGACTGGCGCCGCCGCAGGCTGTCCGCACACCTTGTACATCGGCAATCTGGTTCACCCGCAACACGGTCTGGGCGATTGCTCCGGTCGTCAACAGCGGAACGACCGCCACTCCAAGCAGGATTCTTCTCATGACCATTCTCCTTCCGAAAATTGAGCAGCAACGGTTCGAGAAGCAATCGGGCCGCGGCGAGCCGCAGCCCGATTATGTGTTCACATTCGCTCAATCCTCGAAGTCGTCGAAGTCCTCGTCATAAACGCGCGTACGGACCCAATGGCAATTGTCGCCGTCGGCATCGCACATCAGCCGATCGCGAGGCCGCGCATAACCAACGTCCCCGAGATATTCCATCCGTCTGCAATTGTAGCCGAAATCATTGCAGCTGACGCGGTAGCAATCGTCGCCGTAGCAACGGGTTTCGAATGTTCTGGCCGCGGCCGGGGTGGTCGTCGCGCTGGCGATTGCGAGCCCGATCACCGCCGCCGCCGCTCCGGTCTTGAGGATGTTTGTGAGCATCATGGTCGTACTCCTGCTCGTTGAAGCCCGCCCCGTCCCTGGGCTGGTTGTCGATTGCGATGCACGCGAGCCACGTCCGGGCCGCGAGCCATCGCGAATCTAATGAGCGGGAAAGAGCCGGGTTCCGGCACGCGCCATGTCAATCGTGTGAGAAAACTGCGGCGCCTGCACAACCTTGCCACGAAGATGAACAGCCGATCAATTGATCTGTAGCCGGACGAATTCATTTGGTAATACCGGCGTGTCAGCCTGGTTATGCGGCAAGGACGTGTTCTCAATGGCGGTGCAGGCGGCGGGCGTCCGCGGGCTCAACGAAGGCCAGCGTGTGCAGTTCGAGGTCGAGTCGGCTAAGTGCGGGCCCAAGGCCGTGAATCTGAGGCTGGTCTGAAGCTGAAGACCGCTGATTACAGCACGGCGCGGGATTTTTCCTTCGCCGCTTTCTTTTGGATTATTTTTTCGGCTGCCAAAGTTCGATCTTGGTGCCGTCCGGATCCACGATCCAGGCGAAGCGCCCGGAGGGATCGGAATCGTCGTCGCGCTTCAAGATCTCCACGTGCTTGCTTTTCAGCATGGCGATGAAGCCATCCATATCGTCGACTGCGAAGTTGATCATGAAATCGCGGCTGGACGGGGCAAAATGTTTCGTATCGGCGGCAAACGCGTTCCACACCAGGACCGGCGGATGATCCTTGGCGTCATAAGACAATATGGCTCCGCCCCAATCTTCGATTTTCATGCCCAGCACGTCGCGATACCACGCCGCAAGCTTCTTCGGGTCCGGCGATTTGAAGAAGATGCCGCCAATGCCTGTGATGTGCGCCACGGTCGATGCTCCTTGCGAAGGTGCGCTCCAGACGAGCGCGGCCGCCAACGCCAGCCCTGTCGAAAATTTTGTCATCGGATGCCCCTCTTCTCTACAGTAGCGGCGAACAAATGGGCGCTCAAGGAGGCGAGGCGATGAACGGCGGCGAATTCGTATTCGTGTATTCCACCTTTCCCGACGAGGCGACGGCCTCGCGCGTGGGCGAAGCGCTGGTTCGCGAACGGCTGGCGGCCTGCGTGAACATCTATCCGCCGATGCATTCGATTTACGAATGGCAGGACAAGCTGGAGAGCGGGCCGGAGGTCGCCGCCTTCATCAAGACGCGCCGGACCAAGGTGGACGAGGTGATTGCAGCCGCCCGTCCGCTGCATCCCTATACGGTGCCGTGCTTCCTGGTGCTGCCGATCGCGGGCGGCAACGAGGATTACCTCGCCTGGGCCCGCGCCCAGACCGAAGGCAGCCCATCCGCTTGAAGCGGCGGCGTTGTAACGGCATAACGCACCGCCTTCCACTCCGAGCAGTTCATGAACGTGCACCCACAACGTGTTTTTTCCGGCATGCAGCCCACCAATGTGCTGCATCTCGGCAACTATCTCGGTGCGCTCAAGAACTGGGTGAAGCTGCAGGACCAGATGCCATGCCTCTATTGCGTGGTGGATATGCATGCCATCACGCAGGACACGGGCTACCGCCATCCCAAGGAGCTGGCAGCGGCGACACGCGAGGTGACAGCCGCCTATATTGCCGCGGGCGTCGATCCCAGGAAGAACATTCTGTTCAACCAGAGCCGCGTGCCGGAACACGCGGAGCTGGCCTGGATATTCAACTGCGTGGGGCGGCTCGGCTGGCTCGACCGCATGACGCAGTTCAAGGAAAAGACGGGCAAGCACAAAGAGCGTGCTTCTGTCGGTCTCTACACATATCCGCTGCTGATGGCGGCCGACATCCTTGTTTATCGGGCCACGCA
>DATBDZ010000331.1:0-20210 GCA_036276235.1 Humisphaera sp.
GAGTACCGCGACCTGTGGCACCCGGCCATACGGCCGAATGAGGCGCGTAGGGCGGGCACTGCCCGCCGCCTATGTGCATTATGTGCGCGGCGTCACGCGTTCGGCTGCCCGTAATACGCTTTAGGCCCGTGCTTTCGAAGGAAATGTTTGTCCAGGAGGAATGTCGGAATCGGCTTGAGATCCGAGGCGAGCGCGAGCCCCGCCAGCGCCATTTGGGCGGTGAACTCGAGCACCACCGCGTTTTCCACCGCTTTTTCTATCGATGTGCCCCACGCAAATGGAGCATGGCTGGCCACCAGCACGCCGGGCACGTGCTCGGGGTCGATACGCGTATCGCGGAAACATTCGACGATCACGCGGCCCGTGTTGAGCTCGTAATCCGTTTCAACTTCCTCTGATCGCAGTTCGCGGGTGACGGGGATGTCTCCATAAAAATTGTCGGCGTGGGTGGTGCCGAAGCAGGGGATGGCGCGCTTGGCTTGCGCGAACGCCGTCGCGTTGGGCGAATGCGTGTGGACGACGCCGTTCACCGCGGGAAACTCGCGGTAGAGGTGCAGGTGCGTGGGCGTATCGGAGGAAGGGCGGCCGCCGCCTTCGAGGATCTCTCCGGTTTTGATCGACAGGACGACGATCCTGTCGGCGGTCAATTCATCGTAGGAAACGCCGCTGGGTTTAATCGCCATCACGCCCAGATCGCGATCGGCGCCGCTGGCGTTGCCCCAGGTCAGCACGACCAGGCCGGCATCGACCAGGGCGAGATTGGCTTTGAGCACGCGCTGTTTGAGGCTGTCAAACTTCATATTCAAACCTGTGCAAGGCCGGGCACCAGATGATAGTACACTTCGTTGTTGCGCAATGTCTGCCGAAGCGACTCGACGTTCGTCGTGGCATCAATAGTGACCAGCTCAACTCCCGCGATTTCCGCAAAATCGCGCATGTGTTCAGCGGTGGCCGCATAGCTGTAGACCGTGTGATGCGCGCCGCCGGAATAAATCCAACTGGCGCACGCGGTCTTGAAATCCGGCCGGCAACGCCACACCGCCCGAGCCACCGGCAATTTCGGCAGCGGCTGCGGCGGCGCGATCGCATCAACTTCATTGACGATCAGGCGGAAACGATTCCCCAGTTCGACCAGCGACGCGTTGATCGCCGGGCCGGCGTGCGCATTAAACACGAGGCGCACCGGATCAGATTTCCCGCCGATTCCAAGTGGATGAATCTCCAATGACGGCTGCCCATCGGCGATCGATTCGCAGACCTCCAGCATGTGCGAGCCGAGCACCAGCGAGTCGGCCGGGTCAAGATGATACGTGTAGTCCTCCATGAAGCTGGTGCCGCCGGTGAGGCCTTTGGCCATTGTCTTGACGGCACGCAGCAAGGCGCAGGTTTTCCAGTCGCCCTCCGCGCCGAATCCGTATCCATCGGCCATGAGGCGCTGGACGGCAAGGCCGGGCAGTTGCCGCAGGCCGTGCAAATCTTCGAAGGTGGTGGTGAAGCCTTTGAAATTGCCGGATTTCAAAAATTCGCGCAGGCCCAGTTCGATCCGTGCGCCGTCACGGAGCGATTCATGGCGATCGCCGCCTTTGCGTAGCGCGCGGGCCACGCTGTAGCGGCCTTCGTACTCCGCGGCCAGGGCCGTCACGTTCGCGTCGCTCACTTCGCTGATGAATTTGACCACATCGCCGACGCCGTGCCCGTTGACCGCGAACCCGAACTTCATCTCGGCGGCGACTTTGTCCCCCTCGGTGACGGCGACGTATCGCATGTTGTCGCCGATGCGGGCGAAGCGCGCGCCCTGTAGATCGGCCCAGCCCAGCGACGCGCGCGACCACGCGGCCACGCGATCGAGCACTTCCGGATCCGACCAATGCCCAACGACCACCTTGCGCGGCATACGCATGCGCGTGTGCAGGAACCCGGCTTCACGATCGCCGTGGGCGGCCTGGTTCAGGTTCATGAAATCCATGTCAATCGTCGCCCAGGGCAGATCGCGATTAAATTGTGTGTGCAGATGCAGCACGGGCTTGCGCAAAGCACGCAGCCCGCCGATCCACATCTTGGCCGGCGAAAACGTGTGCATCCACAGGACAACTCCCGCGCAATTCGGATCGGCATTGGCTTCGTTACAAGCCTTGGCGATTTCTTCCGGTCCGGTCAGCACGGGCTTGGCTACAAGCTTGAGCGGGATGCGCGCCAGGCCATTGACAGCTTCGACAAGCTGGCCGGAATTGTGCGCCACCTGCTTGAGCGCCTCGGGGCCGTAGAGGTGCTGGCTTCCGGTCAGAAACCAGAGCGTCGGTTGTATCTCGGTGCTTGCTGCCATGGGAAAATCCTGTGCGTTATTCACGTTTCTGAGCTGCGGGCGACTTCATCGCGGATCGCAAGCAAATCCTTCATCACGTTCGAAAGATCGGCCTTATGGCCGGTGATGCCGAAGGCGTCATGCGCCTGACGATAGAGCCGGAACAGGCGTTCATAAACCGCGGCATGGCTCGAATCGGGATTGTAAACGCGCGGCTGCACGCCGCTCATCGCCGCGATGGCGGTGCCGAAGTCGGCGTGCCCGCCGTGCGACTTGCCGGCGACGACGGAAGCGGCAATCGCCGATCCCAGTGCGCATGTCTGCAGGCTTTTCGCGACGGCGATCGGCCGATTCAAGACGTCGGCGTAAATCTGGTTGACCATCGGATTGCGCGCTGCGATGCCGCCGCAGTTGATGACGCGCTCAACGGGTACGCCATACTCTTCCAGCCGCTCGACGATCACGCGTGCGCCAAATGCGGTCGCTTCAATCAGCGCGCGATAAATCTCCGGCGGCGTTGTCGAGAGTGTGAGGCCCATCAACATGCCGGTGAGGCGCTGATCCACCAGGATGGTGCGATTTCCGTTATGCCAGTCGAGGGCGAGCAAGCCGCTCTGGCCCGGCGCAATTTTTTGGGCGCGGGTCGTGAGCGCTTCGTGCGTGCCGGCCTGGGCGCCGCCGGGCTGCACCTGATTCACGAACCAGTTGAAGATGTCGCCGACGGCGGACTGTCCGGCCTCAAGGCCGAAGTAGCCGGGCAAAACCGATTCGCACACGATGCCGCACAGGCCCGGCACATCGGCCAGTGGCTTTGCCAGATTGCTCACCATGATGTCGCAGGTCGAGGTGCCCATGACCTTGACCAGCGCCCCCTGCCCGATGCCCGCGCCGATCGCGCCCAGATGCGCATCGAAGGCGCCGATCGCGATCGGAATCCCTTGAGGCAATCCGAGCTTTGCCGCCCACTGCGCGCTGAGGCCGCCGGCGGATTCTCCGACGGTGTAAGCGCGAGCGGGCAGCGATCGACGCAGGCGGGCGAGTTCCGGATGAAGCTTGCCGAGAAAAGCTTCGTCCGGATACCCGCCCCAATCCGCGTTGTAAAAGGCCTTGTGCCCGGCGGCACACACGCCGCGGCGCAACTTGCCCAACTCCGTCGTTCCCGCAAGGACAGCGGGAATCCAGTCGGCGATTTCCACCCAACTGGCCGCCGCCGCGGAAATGTCCGGCGCGACCCGCGCGCAGTGGAGAATTTTCGCCCAGAACCATTCGGATGAATACCGACCGCCGCACTTGGCCAGAAACTGGGGCCGCAAATCGGAGGCGGCGGAGGTGATCTGGGCCGCCTCGTTGTGCGATGTGTGGTCCTTCCACAGCCACGCCATCGCATTGGGATCCTTCTCGAATCGCGGCAACAGCGCCAGCGCCTGCCCCGAAGCATCCACCGGCAGCGGCGTGCTGCCGGTGGTATCGACGCCAATTCCGATTACATCTTTGGCCGAAAATGCGTGATCTTTCGCGGCTTGTTTTAGCGCCAGCGCCACCGACTGTTCGATTCCCGCCAGATAGTCCGCCGGATGCTGGCGGGCCAGATGGGGATCGTCAGGATTGAGAACAACGCCTTTGTCGCCGCGCGCGTAATCGCTGACGCCTTCGCCCAGCTCGCGGCCGTCGCGCACATCAACGATGAGCGCGCGGACGGAGTTGGTGCCGAAATCCAAGCCGATTGCGTACTTACCTGCCATGGCTGCCTCGAATCCGCGTCATTTTGATTCTTTCTGAATAAAAAGACGATAGCGCGCGAGTAACGTTCGTCAAGTTTATTCAACCGCCTTCCACTTGAAACATTCGCCACCCTTGCGATCGGCCCGCGGGCCGGTGGCCGAAACCGTCACGGGGCCGGGGCTACCAGGTTTGGTGGACAGGTAGCGATGATTCGTCAACGACATGAGCATCGTGTCGCCGCGCAGCAGGTTGACCCATTGGAATGATTCGGACTCCGCGGGCGCCGCTCCGGCGAGGTCTTTCAGTGCGACGCCGTTTTCGCCCGCTGAAACGTATCGCCCATTCTGCGTTTTGAGCGCGACGCGTCCTTTGCCTAAATCGATGACCTGGAACTTCGCGTTTGAGGGAGCCGTTCCGTTCGCGTCGGCGGCAACGTTGACCAGCGTCATGCCCTGCGCGTCGGCGGCGAGGAAGCTGCCGTCCGCTCCGCTGGACAGGGTAATGGTTTTGCCCATGGGAATTTCGCGCTCGATGCCGCGCGCTCGTGGCTCATCGACGGTGTAGTTATCGAAGTCGGCGTAGCCGCCGGGCTGTCCGGCGGTGTTGTAGTTGAAAAGCGCGGGGCGCACGCCTTGGAACGTTGTCAATTGGAAAGTGGTGGTGAAGGGATTTCCGATCGTCGTGAAATCTTTGCCGTTGGCGCTCCAACTGAAGATGGCTTGATCGGTGTCGAAGTTGCAATGCACGCGAAGCCACAAGTGGCTCGGAGGATTGGTCGTGCCGATCACCGGCGCGATGGCCGGCCGCGTGGCGGCGCCGCGGCGTGCACCGCCGCCGGCCTGCACCATTTGCAGCGTTGTGTGATCGGCGGATTTCACGACGCCAAGCCACGCATACGGAGTGCTCAGCAGGGCAAGTCCGGTGGTGTCTCCATCGGTCAGACCGCTTGTTTCCATCTCCACCGTCATGATCGACTCAGGGCCCGGCGGCCGCTGGCAGAGCGAGTTGCGCGCGGAAAAGAAATCACGGGCCGGCAGCGAATGCAATCGAAGCACGCCGGGCTTCTCCGTCAGTGACCACTTCGTGTCATCCGGAACATGATTCCATTGCCAAACGGGGTTGAGCGTGGCGCTGTCGAAATTGTCGCTGCGAACAAAGAGCGGCTTGGGTTCCTGATTCACTCCCGTGTCGGGCTTCACCCACGTGTTGGGCGCTTTGCGGAGATTGCCGGGCAGGCCGATGAGCGGAAAATCGTTGTCCCAGGTAATGGGCACCAGCGCGACCATGCGGCCGGCGCTGCCATGGTCGGACATGATGATGCTCCACCACTGGCCGGATGGCGTGTCGCACATGCCGCCCTGATGCAGCGTCAGCCCACGATCGCGCTCCGTGGCGCGAACGGGCGTCACGGTCGGCACGCCCAGCGATTCCCCCTGCACCATGCGATCCACCTTCCACGGCCCATCGATCGAATCCGCGCGGGCGATCATCTGATCGACCGTGCCGCCGGGGATCGCGGAAATGTCGTAATACTTCCCTTTAATCTTATAGAGATGATGCCCCTCGCCCATGCCCACAGCGTCCATCTTATGCGTCGCGGGAAGAAAGGCGGTGAGGTCGGCGTTCAGCTCATTGATGGTATACGGATTTCGATTTCCCCAGACGACATAGATTTTTCCATCATCGTCGAAGAGCACCGACAGATCATGCTTCCCGGGGAGCTGATTATGTTGCCACGGACCATTCGGGGATTTCGAGCGGAAGACCTGCAGGCCGGTGCCGTTGACGTTGGAGAAGATGTAGAACATCCCGTCGTGATAGCGGATGCACGGCGCCCAGATGCCGCGGCCATATATATTGCCGCCTTCAAGGCGAAACGCCGGCCCCAGATCCAGTCGATCGATGCAATAGCTGGCCAACTCCCAGTTCACGAGATCCTTGGAATGCAGAACAATCAGGCCCGGATTCATGTGCATCGTGGTGCCGGCCAGGTAATAGTCCGTGCCGACGCGGATGACATCCGGGTCTTCAAACTCTTCGTAGAAGAGCGGATTGGAGTAGGTGCCGTTGCCGTTGTCGGCGGTCCAGGAGGTGTGATAGTCAGCGGGCTTTTGTGATTGCGCCGGCGCGGTTTGCGCAGCCGCGCTCAATATGGCAAGGCTGACCGCCGCCAGCAACATTTGGAAACGATTCAAGATGGAACTCCTTGGGGGCTGTCTCATTTACGCACTGGAGCGGGGTCGCCCTTGACCAGCACGGCAAGCCACTCTTGCCGCCGCACTTCGCGGGGCTGCTGGCCGGGCCCGCCGTGATCGGAATGCAGCGGCAGGAATTCCTTGGGGCCGTTAATCAAATTGAAAGCCGAGAGCACGCCGGTCGGCGGCGAAGTCCCATCGAACAGCCCGAAGGAAACCAGCGCCGCCGCCTTGATGCGCGGCGCGAAATTCGCGATGTCAAAATACCGCGCCGTTTGAAGAACCTCAGGGCGATTGGCCCAGTTGGGATAGGCCATGGTGCGTCCCGCCTGTCGCGCGCCGACATCGGCGCCCGAGGGGACATGGCAGATCATGGCGGTCACTTTGAGCCGCTCGCCCACGAGGCCGACCGTTGCAAATGATTGCTGCCCGCCCATGGAGTCGCCCATGACGACCAGCGTCTTGCCGTCCCAATCCGGGCGCGAGGTCAGATATTCCAGCGCGCGGCAATCGCCCAGGTACATCCGCAGGAAATAGCTCTTCTCGCGATCGGTATTGCCGATGGCCTGATAGTTATTGAGCGGCCCGCGCGCCATCTGCTGAATAGCGGCATTGTCGTCGATGGGCATGTCGTGTGCTTCGACGTTGAGCGCGAGCCAGCCGCCGCGGGCGCGGTCGGTGACCCACTGACGTTGCAGCGGATACACGCCGGCGTACTGCAATTGCAGGATCGCCGGGAACTTTCCTTCCTTGGCCGGCTTGGCAAGCTGCCCGCGCACGTGCGTGCTATTGATGTTGTCCAGCGTGATTTTGTAATACTCGATGTCAGGTACATCGATATCAGTCTTCTCGAGCTGCGGATTGGCCGGAATCGCGTCCAACTCCGTCAGCTTCTTATCCCACCAAGCGTCAAAGTCATCCGGGCGAGGCAGTGCCGGCTTAAGATGCTGTGCGTCAAAGATCGCGCCGTCGCGCGGCAGCGCGTTGAACCCGCCCCGCCCGCGGCCGCGCCCGGCGGTCGGCGCGGTGGTTGGTGCGTTTGTTGGCGACGATGCAGGCGCCGGCCCTTGCGGCGATACCTCCAGCACAACCTCGCCCGGCTCGTTCAGTTGAACTTCAATCGTCGCGCTGCCGGAGGAGAGATCGATCGTCCCTTGCTTGAGAACCGATGCCCCGTTCTTGCGCACCGTGTAATTTGCGCCAGTTGAATTCGATTGCGGCGAACGCGTTATCGTCCAGACCGCAGTCTCATCCGCCTTATAAATGCCGGTGGGATTCTTTTGCGTCAGAACAACCTGGCCAAACGCGCAGGTCGACCAAGCCACCAAAGCCAGGAAGGCGTAACGTTGCGATCGGATCATGGTTCACCATTCTCGTAGGGCGGGTTTTAACCCGCCGTTTTCAATTCGCGTCGATGAGCAGCAGCCAGAAGCCGCGCTGCGTGCCTCGCCCTTTTTAGATCGCCTTAGCGAGCACCGCCAGTGCTTGCGAGCTGAGCGTCCAGCGATTGAGAAGCGCCGGCGTCGATCGTCAATCGCATCGTCTTTTCACCATACGCAACATCGACCGAAGCACCCTGGCCCGTATTGCGGATTGTTGCACCAGCGAGTTTTCCATCGCGCCACTGCAACTGGACTTCAAACCCGCCCCGTGCCCGCAGGCCGCTGACTTTGCCCTGTGCCCATGGTGGCGGAAGCGCCGGCAACAGCTCGATTCGCGCCGGCCGATCGGCGCGCGGCGCACTCGATTGCAGCAACATCTCGGCGATGCCCGCGGTGCCGCCGAAGTTACCGTCGATTTGGAACGGCGGGTGCGCGTCAAACAGATTGTTATAAACGCCTGATCGATCGCGCGAGTTGGCGGCGGGCTTCGCGGGAGCCAGAAGGTTTTGCAGAATCTTGTACGCATGCGGGCCATCATGCAGCCGCGCCCACAGATTCAGGCGCCAGCCCAGACCCCAGCCGGTGGCATCGTCGCCGCGAAGCTCCAGCGATTTTTTTACGGCGGCGGTCATTTCCTTATCGCGCGAGTATGAAATGTCTTCGCCCGGGAACAATCCGTATAAGTGCGAAACGTGGCGATGGTGCCGCTCGGGCGCTTGCAGGTCCCAGTCTTCCAGCCATTCCTGAAGCTGGCCGGCCGAGCCGACCTGATTGGGCGCCAGCCGCGATCGCGCCGCCGCCAGTTGCTTGCACAAGTCCTCGTCCACTCCAAGCGTCTGTGCCGCCTCGATGTAATGGGCAAACAGATCGCGAAGAATCTGCATGTCCATCGTCGGCCCGGCGGTAATCGCCACGCCGCGATGGTGAGCGTTCTCGGGAGACAGACTTGGATTGGTCACGAGCCATTTGTGCGTCGGCTCTTCGACCAGCGTATCCAGGAAAAACTCGACGGCCCCCTTCATGGCTGGATACAGCCGGCGCAGAAACGCCGCATCGCGCGTGAATTCATAGTGATCGTAAAGCGTGTTGCAAAGCCAAGCGCCGCCGCTCGGCCACATGCCGTACTGCGGCCCGTCGATCGGCGCGGCGGCGCGCCACAGATCGGTATTGTGATGCGCCACCCATCCCCGCGCGTTGTACATCGTCTTGGCTGTCTTCGCCCCGCTGATCTGCAAATCTTCCACCAGCGCCATGAGCGGCTCGACGGATTCGCCGAGGTTGGTGTTGTTGACGGGCCAGTAATTCATCTCCGTATTGATGTTGATTGTGTACTTGCTCCCCCACGGCGGCTGCGTGAGATCATTCCACAGCCCCTCAAGGTTGGCCGGCTGCCCGCCCGGTCGCGAGGAACAGATCAGCAGATACCGCCCATACTGGAAATAGAGAGATGCCAGCGCGGGATCGCCGCTCTTGGCGAAATCGACGATGCGTTGATCGGTCGGCAGCGCCTCCTGCTCACTTTTGCCCAGATCCAGAGAAACGCGATCGAAGATTTTCCCGTAATCGGCAAGCTGCTCCTTGCGCAGCGCGTCGTAGCCTTTCGACATCGCTTTACTGATGATCGCGCCGGCCAGGGCATCAGGGTCACCCGAGACATCGTGGAAATTTTTATAGCTGGTGGCGGAGGCAATCAGCAGCGTCGCGCTATCCGCGCCTTCAAGAGAATATTCGACAGGGCTTGGCGTAGAGCCGCGCGTGACGGTCGTCGGGCGCGTCGATGACTTGAGCGTGCCGCCGACATGGAGAATTTTGATGCGCGATTGGAACTTGAGCGCGCCCGCGATTCCCGAAGAGGGGCGATTGGCTCCGCTCAGCACCAGCGTGTCATCAGCGGCGGCGCGATCGGCATCGGTCAGCGTCTGATCCGTGCGCATCGAAAGCTTGAAGGATATCTGTCCCGGCTTGCTGGCCGTCAGATGCAGGACCAGGACGTTGTCAGGAGCGCTGCCGAAAAGCTCCCGCGTGAAGGTGACGCCCTCTGAGGTGAACTGAACACCCGCCGTGGCGGTACGCAGATTCAGCTCGCGCCGATAATCCTCGGCATTCGCAATCGGCGGAAACGACAGGAGCACATCGCCGATCGGCTGATACGGAAGCTGTCCGAGCGGCTTGGCCATCATCTTCTGCGAGATGAGGCGCTGCGCCTCGGCGTATTTCCCATCCCAGATGAGCTGACGGACTTCCGGCAGCGCCGCCAGGGCTTCGGGGTTGTCCGGCGTGTAAGGACCGCCGGCCCAAAGCGTGTCTTCATTGAGGCAAAGGATTTCCGAATCGATCCCGCCAAACATCATCGCGCCTTGCCTGCCGTTGCCCACGGGCAGCGCGCTCGTCCAGACAGCCGCCGGCTGGCGATACCAGAGCGAGAGCGGCTCAGATGGCGCCTTGGCCTCGCCGGCAAGTTTGCCAGTGAATGCCGGCGCGGTCGTCGGCGCATTGGTGGCGGCTTGGGCCGACTGGGTCCCAAGCATTGGTACAACAGCAACAGCGGCCAGCAAAAACCATCTGGCCATTAAACAACGGGACATGACATTCCTCGCTATCAGAGTGTGTTTATTTCTATTCTATTCGGGTACCACAGGTGCCACAGGTCGCGGTACTCCGAGACCTGTGCCGTCTGCCGGGACTGAAATCGCTAGCCTGCTCCGAAAAACGCGGCGGGCAGTGCCCGCCCTACGCCGCATTTGCCCGTAGGGCGGGCACTGCCCGCCGTCATCGTGCATTTGCGTGCGTGGCGCAGCCGAGTGACGACTGACAGTGCCGCGACCTGTAGCACCATTCGGCGCTCACATTCGAGAAAGCGGACAAGACTTTTCTGACTCTCAAACAAGCACGCTACAACTTCTAAAAATGAGTTGACAACCGGCGCTCAAATGATCCACCGGCTTATTGAAACACCTTCTGCAGGAAATAATACAGATTGTTCCGCCATTCGGTGGGGTCGTGGGCGTTGGAATCGACGTTCCACACGTGCGGCACATCATGTTCCTTCAGATATGCGTGAATGCCCTGGCTGATTCCGATCAGGCCGTCTTTGTTGCCGACCGAGAGCCATAGCAGCTTGAGTTGGCGTTTGGCCTGGTCAGGGTCGGGGACCAACTGGGCCGCGCTCTTGGTGTTGGGAGCGGAGGAGAAGCCGCCGATCCATGCGAACTTGTCCAGATGCCCCAGGCCGAAGTTGAGCGATTGTCCGCCGCCCATGGAAAGGCCGGCGACGGCGCGGTGCTCGCGATCGGTCATCGCCGAATAACGCGACTCGATGGCGGGAATCACATCCTGCAAAAGATCCTGCTCAAACGCCGCGAACGCCGGCGCATGGGCATAGGCATTATCCTTGGGATGATCGTCAGCCTCCGCGCGGCCATTGGGGAGCACGATGATCATCGGCACCGTTTTGCCGTCGGCCAGCAGATTGTCCATCAGCACATCGGGCGTCGCGTAGCGCTCCCACTCCGTTTCATCGCCGCCGATCCCGTGCAGCAGGTAGAGCACAGGATACTTCTTGTCCTTCGAGTATCCCGGCGGCGTATACACCTGCATCTTCCGTTTCGTGCCAACGCTCTTGGAGTCGTACTCGATCATCTCAAGATGGCCATGCGGAATGCCGTCGCGCTTGGCATTAAAGCCGGCCGGCGGATCGGGAAAGATTTGCTTGTCATCAGGCCCGAGCACAATGCCTCGACCTCCGCGCCCGCCGCGCCCCGGTTGGGCGTTCGCGCCCCTGGCGGGCTGAGTCTGCGGTCCGCCCGCCGGGCGAGTGGCTTGTGCGAACGTGAACGGACCGGCCAGCGCAACGATGGAAAGAAAGCTAAGCGCAAGGTTTGGTTTCATGAGCGGAAAGCATACCGCTCTGGTGATTAACTTAAATGACGAAATTTGCCCAAAGATGCGGATTGTTGACCGCTGATTACCGACGTGGACCCGTGTCATGCTGAGGTACTCCGAAGCATCTGGCCGATTCGCGCGCACGGCCAGATGCTTCGGAGTACCTGCACTGAAAATGGTGACGGTTGTCTACGAACGCCCCGGGCATGCTATCGCAAGCCCATGCCACCCGGTTTGAGTGCAAGCGCAATATCGGGTGGCATGGGCTCGCGACAGCGTGCCCGTGGCGTTTTCTTGCTTCGCGGGTGTGCCGAAGGCACGTGACCACTCAGCATGACGGAGCTTGAGCCGCGAATGTTGTAGGGTGGGCGTACTCGCGCACCATGAGCGACGTGGTGGGCGAGTACACCCACCCCACACGAAATCGCGGCATGCCACGACGGCTACTTCGCCGGCAGATATCGCATTTCGTCGGCCACCAGCGCACCGCCATTGGGGGCGCCGCCGAAGAGGATGTAGGCGATGTTGTCCGCCTTTACCGTCAGCTCGAATGAGGGGATGGGATCGGAAGGCGATTTGCGCTGCGGCACCGTGTCTGGAAGCGCGGCACGGTCAAGGAGCTTGCCGTCCTTGTCGTGGGCTTCGAGCCAGGCATGACAGCCGATGGTGCCCCAGAGGACGAGCGTGACTGAAGTCGCGCCGTCCTTGATCTGGGCTTTGACCGGGATCGCCTGCTCGTTGGCCATCGCGTTAAGAATGCCGTGGCGATCGGTCTTGAGATGCGGAAAGAACATAATCCGGCCCTGCGCTTTGCTGCGCTCTGGTGCGGATGCAAGAGTGAACGTGACGCCCGCCTCCGTCCACTCCGGCGCGGGCTTGCCGACAGTGGCGGTGGGAAACGTAAGAACGATCTCGCCGGCGGCGTTTTTTAGGGTCGTCGAATTTGCGGGAGCCGTGGTTGGAGAAGTTGTGGGTGCTGACGCCTGCGCTGCGGAAGGCTGGATCAGCACGGCGAGGATCACCAAGCCGAAAACAGCAATTATTTGACATTCATTCTTCATCGGATACACGCTCAGTGCCATGCTGCGTTATGAGCCATTGCCGCGCCCAAGGCGCTGCGTTTTCGTAGGGTGCGCTTTAGCGCACGCGGTCGATTTTCGTGCGATTTCCGCGTGTGTTAAAGCACGCCCTACGGATAACCGCCCGCCGGGAGTCGCGTTGCTCACCAATCCGAGGTTCCGCGTGTACTAAAGCACACCCTACGGATAACCAACGGAAAACCGCGTCGCGCCATTAAATCATATCCATCCCGCGCATCGTCCCGGTTCCCGATGCGAACGAACTTTCCGGAATTCCCATCCGCTGAAGGATCGAGACGTACAGGTTGGGCAGCGGATAATTCCGCTCCTTGTCAAACGCCAAATGCTGGCCATGGCGGAACCCGCCGCCGGCGAAGAGCGTTGGGAGATTCGTCGTTGAGTGCGCGTTGGCGTCGCCCAGGTTGGAGCCGTACAGAATCATCGTGCGATCGAGCAGGTTTTGGTCGCCTTCGTGCGTGCCTTTGAGTCCTCCAAACAGCTCGGCCAGCAGCTTCATATGCCACTCGTCGATCACCTTGAGCTGCGCGAGCTTGTCGGCGGCCTTGCCGTGGTGCGAGAGGTTGTGGTAGCCGTCCGTGATTTTTTCCCCGTCGATCTGCATGACCGGCGTGCCCACGCTGTTGAGCATGAGCGTGACGGCTCGCGTCGAATCGGTTTCAAATGCCAGCCGCACCAGGTCGTACATGATCTTCACCTTCTCCATGTACTGCGCGGGGCTGGTCGGGTCGATCGGCGCGGGCACGCGCACGACCGGCCGCGGCTTACGCTCCCACCCTTGCGATTCCTGCAGCCGATGCTCCAGATCGCGCACGCTGGACAGATATTGATCCATGCGGCTGCGATCGCGATTGCCCAGGTTTCGCTGCAAATCGCGCGTCTGATCGGCGACGGCATCGAGAATGCTCTTGCCGGTATCCAGCTCATGAATCCGCGCGTCGATTTCTTCGGGCGTGCCCTGAAGGAACAGCTGCTTAAAGACGCCGGACGCGCGCTCCTCGGGCGGAATCGCGACGGCGCTGCGCGTCCAGGAGAGGCCGCGGAAACCAACGTTGACGCCCAGCGTCAACGAAGGAAAACGCGTGAGATTGCCGATCCGCTCGGCGATCAGCTGATCGAGCGAAATGCTGTTGCGAAACGAGCTGCTCGCCGGATGCGGCGCGGCGGTCAGAAACGAAACATCCGAAGGATGGCCGCCATCCACATTGGGATGCGATACGCCGCTCATCACCGTGAAATCGTTGCGATACTCCTTGAGAAACTGCAAATACGGGGAGAGCGTGTAATCCTTCCCCGAATCCTTCGGAAAGAACGGCTCATGCAAAAGGCCCAGGTTATTGCAGACGGCAAACATCCGCCGCGGCGCGCCGCCGGGAGCGGCCGAATCCAAAGCGGCGCGAGCGAACGGCGCCATCATGGAATCCAAAAACGGCAGCGCCAACCCAACGCCCGCTGCCCGAAGAAAACGCCGGCGCGACAGGGCCTTGCGCCGGGAAACAAACGGGCCATAGGCCCGCGGGTGCGTGGTGGGATTCATGCTGTCTCCGTACTCATATGTGTGCACGATAATTAGGTGCGTAACAACTTCGGCGACGAGTCTTGTCCCCTCCTCCGGTACTCCGGGGGAGGGTTAGGGTGGGGGCTCTTCGCGCACGACGCTCATTCGACACAACCCCCACCCCTGCCCTCCCCCGGAGTACCGGAGGAGGGAGAAATACTAGCCGCCTGGAGTGTCATGGACGCTACTCATATAACACGACCACCGTCATTTGGCCTGAAACAACTGACTTTGCACGAGCTCTTCGATCATCGTTCGCACGCCATATTGACTCGGTTTTGCGCGAGCGAGCACACTTTCAATTTCATCCCGATCGGAAAATCGAAACGGCGCACCGGTGGCGAAGACTGAAAGCTGCCGCACGAGATTTCGCGCGATCGTCAGGTCATTCGTCACCAACAGCTTCTTGAGCTCGCGCACATCCTTGAACGGGCGTCCATCGGGAAGCTCTCCGGCTGAATCCGCGGGCAGACCCCAATGAAATTCCAGCTTCTGCCCGTTCATGCCATACCCTTTGACCGGCGGCACATCCTCGGAAACCGCGCGATAGCGCTCGCGGTAAGCGCCCATCACATCAAAGCTCTCCAGGGCAAACCCGGATGGATCGATCACGTTGTGACACGTCGCGCAGGTCTTATCGGCACGATGTTTTTCGAGCTGCTGGCGAATCGTTACCGCACCGCGGATATCCGGCTCGACCGCCTTCACAGTCGGCGGCGGCGGTGGGGTTTCGATGCCCAGAATCCGCTCGGTGATCCAGTGCCCGCGAATGACCGGAGACGTGGTTGTTCCGTTGGCGGTCACTTTGAGCACCGCGGCTTGTGTCATCAGGCCGCCGCGGAGGGTTCCGGGCGGCAACGTGACTTTTCGCATCGTCGCGCCCCAAACGCCCGGGATGCGGTAATGATCGGCGAGGCGCTCGTTGAGAAACGTGAAATCGGAATCCACCACGTTTCGCGCCGGCAGATCGGCGCGGACCAACTCGTTAAAGAAGAGCCGCGTTTCCTCGACGGCGGCAAGCTTCAGCGGATCATCCAGCTCGTAATCGTTGTAGATCGTCGATGACGGCGAAGTATCATCGATCTTGCGAAGGTCGAGCCAGTAATCGGTGAAGGCATCGACAAAGCGGCGCGATCGCGGGTCATCGAGCAGCCGGCGCGTTTGGGCACGCAGCACCTGCGGATCGTGCAACTGGCCGCGCGTGGCAAGATCCCGCAACGTGGCGTCCGGCGTCGCGTTCCAGAGGAACAGCGACAATCGCATCGCCAGTGCCATGTCATCGAGCTTGCCCGGTTTTTCCTCAATGAACACAAAGCGCGGCGAAGCCAGGACGCCTGAGTAAGCGGCAAGCATCGACTTGGCAAACCCGTACCCCTTGGCAAATTGATCGTCAAACAGCGCAGAAAATCGCCGCACGTCCGACTCATCGACAGGCTGCCGATAGACGACGCTCATGAAATTCCGCAGCAGGCGCGGGGCGTCTTCCTTGGGATTGACGGAATCAACTTCAACGAGCGCGGTGGGCTCGCTCGCGCCGGCGCCGGCGCCGCCGCGCCCGAACCCGCGAGCGCCTCCGCGTCCGCCGAAACCGCGCCCGCGTCCACCGCCGCCGATGCCGGGAACGCCGTCAAGCGAAACGCCGGGGCCTTTGGCGGTCAGTCGTCGAAGCGGCAAATCACGAAAGAGTAGCTGATATCCGCGGGAGTAGTCGTCGTCGTATAATGGCCCTTCGACCTGTATCCACTGGACGGCGTAGCCGGGCATGCCATCTTCGGTCGCCAGAGGATTGACGTATTGCTCGTCGGTGCCGTTGACGCGTGTGCGAAAGAGGCGCATCGCGTCGGTCTGCACGCCTTCTCCGGCGACGAGCGTCACATCCACATCGCAGACGGAGGGCTGCGGCGAAAAGTCCGCCGCGCCGATCGGACGTGTCTGCCCGTTGCCGCTGGCGTAGAAACCGATCGGCTCGTTGTTGCGGCCGGGCCACACTTCATCCAGCTCCGGCCGATGCCACAGCGGCACATAGTAAACCGGCGCCTTCTGCGCGCCCTGTCCTTCGTAGAACCATCGACCGATCCCGCCGCCGCCGACCCAGATCGTGTAGCCGGCCAGCTTGATGTGATAGCGCCCGGTGGCCGGCGCGCGAAAACTCCAACTGTATCGGCCGGAATCACTGAAAATGCTGGCGACTTTGCCAATCGCCTCGCGCTCGCGCGTCTCCGGATTGGACAATGGCGCGCGTCCCAGGCGTACATCCTGCTGCGCATGCGAATCCAAAACTGGAAACGCCAATCGATCCGGCAGCGTTCCATTTTCCGCCGGCCGAAAACGCGACAGCGACCCCTCATCGCGCGCATACAACTTCACGATTGTCTTCGGCGGCTGGGTGAGTTTTTGGCTGATCGCCTGCCGCATCGCAAAGTCCGCCGCCGAGATGAACCGCTGCATCGTGAGGTACGACACATCCAGTGCCTCGGCGCTCTTATTGAAGCGATACGCCTCCCCATCCTGCGGCAACTGGTTGGCGATCTGCGCCATCGGAATACCCAGCAGATCGCGCAGCGAATCCTCAAACTCAAAGCGGTTCATCCGCCGCTGAATCGCGCGGCCTTCGCCGGCCATCTGGCGGTTTTCCGATGCAAGAAATGTCTGGGCCAGATTCGTGACAAACGCTTTGCGCTTCGCCGGGTCCGGCTGCTTGGCATCCTCCGGCGGCATTTCCCCGGCAGCGGCGCGATCGTGGACTTTCACCCACAATGCAAAGTTGCCGCGATCTTCCGGGTCATAAGCCAACGTCGTCAGATCCAGCCGCCCGACTTTCTTCTCGCTGTTGTGGCAGCGGGCGCAGCTCTCCGTGATGAACGTGCGCGCGGCCTGCGGGACCGCTTCAGCAGCAGGCTTGGCTACATCGGTGCTAACCGGCGCCGCTTTGTCATCAGCTGCGCGCGCCGGCGAACTGCTGCCCGCGACGAGGGCCAGCCAAATTGCCCCGATTAGAAGGCCAAGCGTCGTGGCAAATATCACCTTAAACGACATTATATATGTGCGGCGATGGTTCATCGTGGGTGCTCCGACTGTACCTTGCCGATTGCAGAGAAACATGCCGTTTTTTGCCTGCGGATGTGGATTCTTGTCCGCTACGGACAAGCCACATGGACTTGCGCGCCGATCAACTTACGCCGGCGCCACTTCGCTTTGCAACAAAGCGCCGGGCACAGTGTTGAAGATATACGCCGCCCGACGGCAAACGATCGATTTTCAGAGGGGAATCTAAATGTTGCGCAGAATTCAGGTGGGCTTTGTAACGACTGGTATCACCGCGTGATCAGCTACTCGGAATCGCAATGGACTATTTATCGTCCACCACTCGGCGCACGGAAAATCCGGGCCCTCGCTTTCAGCTCGTTCCCGGCGTGGCGAAAGGGATTGTCTGTTGTGAGTTATTGGTCGGGGGTTGTAGGTGGTGGGTTGTCAGATCGGCCGCTGTCTCCGTCTGCAACTGACAACTAACTACTAGCAACTAACAACTTATTCATCCTCGTCCGCGCGGCGTGCCGCGAGTCGGCGGGGTTGTTGTTCCTCGTCGCGAGCGAGATCTTCCGCGCGTTGGCGGGTCGCGCGGGTTTTCTTCATCGATCGACTCTGAAGGCAGCGTTGCCGGCGGCGTTTCCAGCTGTAAATCCGGATACCAGAACTTCATCACGCCCCAATACAGATTGTCATCGACTGCCACCGGGTCAAGTTTTTTGCCTTTCAAATCCTTCAGGCCATCGACCCATCGGCCGGCGGCATCCCAGCCGGAGTTGGTATCGACATCGACGAAGCGCGCCGTCGGGTGGCGTTGCGGGTTGGTGTTGGAAACAAATCGCGGAAGCAACTCGGCAGTGATGCGCCGAGCGAATCCGCGAATAGGTTGGCCGGGGACCTCGCGATAGATAAAGATCGGCTGATTGTCGGCACGCAGGTTGATCGGGCGCGAGCCGACATGGTCGGATTCGATCGCGGACGGCTGCGTTGTGCCGACCATCGCGATCCGCATGCTCGCCGGATGGTCCAGCTTCATCGGCGGCAAGACGCAGGTTGGCGTCAGCGGCGTCGCCGCCGCCTCGCTGGATTTTCCGTTGGGCGGGAGCTGCATCACCTTCGTGTCCGGATGTAAGCCGCGCCATTGGCCCCACGGCATCGTTTGCGTCGCGACCGCCAACGCAAACGTCGCCGGCTTTTGATTCGTGATTGTTTGCCCGCGAAGGCCGTTGATGAATTGGCCGAGCCGGCCGTCGTAGACCAGCAACGCATTGCCGGGAGTGCCGACAATTTCCAAATCGTGTGCCCGCAAATCGTGGCGAACGGTGAATGCGGTCGCGCGATTCGCGTACGCCGACCAGAGCAGGATGATCCGCTTCTGATGATCGGCGGTGATGACGACGGGGTCGTAAAAGAGAATCGAATAGGGATAGGCAAAGCTGGCATCGTCAAACGTCAGGCCGACAACATAATCATCATCGCGGAGCGACCTCGCGTCGGCAGCCGCGATGAACGGAGGATTGTCGGCGACGCTCATCTCCCCCGCCGCCGGCCCCAGGGCAAACCGATGAGCAAACAGCGCCAGCACCGGCGCCAGCCCAAGCAGCCACCACACGCGTTTGCGGCCGGAGACGCTCAGCCCCAGAAGCCCGATTGACGCCGCCAGTGAAAGCACGACCAGCGGCCACTGGAATTTCCGGGAATCGACGATGATCTGCAGCCCATGTGAGAACTGCATCCAGCGCGTGTCGGTCCCGTAGGCCACCGCAAACCCACACGACACCGCAACCATGATCAGCCCAAGCGGAACCAGCACAGGGTTAAAGAATACCGGTCGGATCGCTCGAACGCGAGAGGTGGTCGGGCGTAATGCGTGATGCGTAATACGTAATGCGTGATGCGAACCTGATGCGTGATGCGTAATTCGTAATGCGTAATATTTGCGAAGCCGCGTCTTTTTTACGCATTACGCATCACGCATTACGCATCAGGTTCGCATTACGCATCACGCATTACGAATTACGCATCACGAATTAACAAACCCCCATGCCCCTCGTCGCATCAGTCCAAAATCTGTCCAAAATCTATCGCAAGCCGGGCACGCAGATCGAAGTGGCGGCTCTGCGGACGATCAATCTCGATTTCCAGGAGGGCGAATACACCGCCATCATGGGGGCGAGCGGCTCTGGTAAGAGCACGCTGATGAACATCCTCGGGTGCCTCGATAAGCCGACCGGCGGCAGCTACATCCTCGGCGGCGACGACATCAGCCAGATGGAAGACGATCTGCTCAGCGAAATCCGCAGCCGACGCATCGGATTTATTTTCCAGAATTTCAATCTGATCCAGCAGCTCACGGTTTTGGAAAACCTGGAAGTGCCGATGTTTTACCTGGGGATTCCGCCGCACCAGCGCCGCCTGCGGGCGATGGAGATCGCCGAGCGCGTTGGCCTGAGCCAGCGGCTGGATCATCGCCCGATGCAGCTATCCGGCGGCCAACAGCAGCGCGTCTGCATTGCCCGGGCGCTGGTGAACGATCCGCTGATCGTACTAGCCGACGAGCCCACCGGCGCTCTGGACAGCAAGACCGGCCAGCAGATTCTCACCTTATTCGACGAGTTGGTCGCCAGCGGGCGAACAATCATGATGGTGACGCACGATCCGACGGTGGCACACCGCTGCCATCGCGTGATTCAATTGCACGATGGATCCGTCGTGCGGGATGAGCACAACGCCAGACATCCCGTCATCGCCGAAGGCGGACAGTTGTCGCCGGTCTAAACGGTCCAGCGCAGTTTGAAGTGCGTTCGGCAAAAGCGCGAGCGCAAAGAGATGTCATGCTGAGGTACTCGCAAGCTCTGGCTGCCTTCGCGAAATGGCCAGAGCTTGCGAGTACCTCAGCATGACAGTTTTACGCAATCGCCGGCGAATTAGCTATGGGGTGGGTGTACTCGCCCACCACGCGCGGAAGGCGGTGGGCGAGTACACCTACAGGATTCTCCAATACAAAACGCCACGGGCATGCTGTCGCAAGCCCATGCCACCCAA
>DATBDZ010000332.1:0-36204 GCA_036276235.1 Humisphaera sp.
GCCAGATGCTTCGGAGTACCTCAGCATGACATCGTTCTGGAACCACGGTCTCCTGTTTTGAGCGTCGCGCGGATCGTAGAGATGGCGTAATTGCGAGTCAATCTGCGTTTGGAGAGGTGGACCTTGGGTCCGACCGCTACGCGGATGCAAAATTTACGATTGCCCCATTTGCGATTTGTGATTTGCGATTGGGAGACGACAGGAAGAAAACCCGCGCCACGTAATCCAATCGCAAATCACAAATCGCAGATCGCAAATTCTAAAGCCCGCCCCGCTGCCACGACCGATAACCATGGCATGGACCCACATTCACCGGGACAAGGACAGGCCATGAATGACCAGAATACGTTGATGTCACGAATCGGGGGCTGGTTCAAGCGCGGGAATGAGCCGCTTGAGCCTGCCCAGGTCAGCAAGCCGGCGGAGCCGGCCTCCAAACTCGCGGCGCCTCCGGCGCCGTCCGTCGCGATGGCGGCGGAGGATCCTGCCGAGACGCGCAGCACCTTCATTCGACCCTGGTCGAAGCGCGAGCAGACCGTCGAGCAGTTGCAGACCGGCGTTGCCGCGTTGTCTGATCTGCTCGGGAGCGTGCGCGATAATCTTGAGCGCACTTCCAAGCGTCAGGATGAGCTGGTGGGATATCTCTCGCACTTGCCCGAGGCGTTGCAAAGCCTGCCGGAAACCGGCCGCGTGCAGGGCGAAGCGCTCAAAGCCATTCAAAAGCAAATGGAGCGGCAGACCGCGCAGCAAGGCCAGGTCGCCAATGTGCTGGAGCGCATCAGCAAGGCCGATGACCGCCAGCAGCGTACGCTCGAAGCGTTGCAGGACCGCGTCGATTGGGTCAATCGCAACGAGCATTCGCTCAGCCAAAGCCTGGGAAACGTCGGCATCCTGCTTGAATCGATGAGCAAACACTCCGAAGCCAGCGCGCAGGTGCTGGTCAACCTACGCGACGGCATGCAGGTGCGCGATCGCAACGTCGAAAAAATCCTCCATCGCCAAGGCGTGCGCTTCACGACAATGCTGGTGATCGCGATCTTCCTCTCGATGGCAGCGCTGGTCGCGGTCAGTATCTTTGGGTATCTGGGATACGATGTGTTGAGCCATGTGATTCGGAAGTAGATGCGTGATGCGTAATGCGTAATGCGTAATGCGTCCCTCCTTCTTACGCATTACGAATCACGCATTACGCATTTTCGTTTTCCCTCCCCCAATCGCGCAATTTTCGCGCTCGGTTGCTTTACTTCAAAAAAGATTGTGGTATGACATTCTGCTAATCGGCTCTGGTAGCGCGGCGGAAACGCTATGGCGTTGCTTGTGGCCGAGACAATTTAACTCCGGGGCGCGGCTGAATTTGCCGCGTATTGGAGCCCCAAACCAGGTCGCACATGGAGGTGCCGTCATGGCCGCTCGCCGAGTTCTCTTTTTTGCCACCCTTGCTTTAGCCCTTACTGCCACGGTTATTTCTCCCACCGCTTTCGCCCAGGATGCGGGCGGGCAGGAGGAAACCGCCAAGCAGCCGTTCGTTGGCCAGATCAACGCCAACGCGGTTTTCGTGCGCAGCGCCGCGCGTGAAGACGCGTATCCTGTCACGAAGCTCGACAAGGGATCGCAAGTCACCGTTGTCGGCATCAAGTTTAAGTGGCTCAAGATCCTTCCCCCTAAGGGCAGCTTCGGCTACGTCCCCAAGGCGTATATCGATCGCCATGGCAGCGGCAACACCGGCAAGGCCTCGCGCGAGATGTTCGCCAAAGTCGGCAGCGATCTCATGGAAGTGAAGACCGCGCAGATGGCCAAGGTCGAAGTCGGACAGGAAGTCACGATCATCGGCGAGAAGGATGAGTACTATAAGATTGAGCCGCCGGAAGGAAGCTATCTTTATATCGCGCAGCAGTTTGTCGATCCGGTGAAGCCGATCGCCAGCGCCGATGTGAAGAACGCGCAGTCGGACGCCAAAGCCGTGGCCGCCACCGGCGGAACTTCGCTGGCGATCGTCGATGGGCTGACCAAAGGCAACAACGGTAGCGGAAGCGGCGTGGCGACGCCGCCCTCGACCCAGCCGACCGGCTCCGCCGAAAAGGAAACCGCTGAGGCAACTCCTCCGTCAACGCAGCCCGCCGACGCGATCACCACGGCGACCAATGCCTTCGATTCGCTCGAAGCCGATTTCAAAGCCGCCAACGAAAAGCCGATTGTCGAGCAACCGATCAGCCAGCTTCTGGTTGGCTATGAGGACATGCTCAAGCAGGATGCCCTGCCGGCATCGATGCGGCGAGTCGCCGAGATTCGCATCGCTACTCTCAAGCTTCGCGATGAGGCCAAGCAGGAATTTGTCGCCACCAGGGCATCGCAGGAAAAATCGGCTGAGCGGCGCAAGGCGCTCGAAGCCGAGCGCGGCGAGATTCAGGAGCGGATCAAGCAGACGGAAATCACGGTGTACGCCGCCCTCGGCACGCTCCGCACCAGCAGCATCCAGCGCGGCACACAGACGCTATATCGCCTGACCGACCCCGCCACCGGCCGCACGCTGGCCTACCTGCGAACGTCCGACCCCAAGTACGCCACGCTGCTCGGCCAATTCGTTGGCGTCAAGGGAACGCTCAGCGTCGATCCAGCCCTGAACATGAAGATGATCGACGCCCCAACGGAAACCGTCGCGGTGGACCAGGCCAAGATCAACAAGACGATCACGGCGCAGGTAGTCCCGCCAAGCCTGATGACGGTGCGGTCGGCCAGCACTAACGAATGAGTTTCGGGTTTCAGGTTTCGAGTTTCAGGTTTTGCGATTGGGATTTCAGGTTTCAAGTTTCCGGCAATTGCGGAGGCTTGGAACCTGAAATCGTTTTGCTTCCTGAAGTTTCATGTAGCTGCAGGCCTCATGTTCAGCAGGTCCGCAGACCGGGAAAACCCCTCGAATTGCCGAGCAAAGCTGTTAAGGTGACATCCACCTTTTTAAAAAGGTGGATGTCACCTTAACAGCCTTAACAGCTCAATTGAAATCCACGCCGCGGCGGCGAATGAGGCGCGCGGCGGTGTAGATGGCGCATCCCACGCCGAGGGCTACGGAGATGAGCGCCTGATTCCGAAAAAGCTCGTAACTGAAGGTTTCAAGCTCCGCCGCGGAGACGGGACGCAGAACATCCGAACCGCCCGTGCCGATTTGGCGAGCGTAGCGTGTGCTCTGGCGCTGGAACATCTCGTTCGCCATCAAGATGACTGGCAGGTGCATCGCGAAGCTGATCGCGAGCAGGAGCAGCGCCGCTCGCAGGCGCATGCCTTTGGCCGACAGCTTTCCCAGCGTCGCCCAGCAGAGGCAAACTCCTCCGACGGTTAGCAGGATCCCAAATAGCCATGCGTCGCCCAGCGACATTGCCCCAAGGATGATCGACCAAACGCCCGCCAGCGCAGCCAGCCCGATCAGCAGCACGATTACCCAGTGATGGCTCTGCAACTGGGGATATTCGCCAACGTGTCGAGCGTATCCAAGCATGGTCGGCTGCGGTTTGTCGCCGGAGTCGTGAGTGGGTTCCCCGCTCATGAACGGTATGATGTGACTGAAGTCCCAAGCGTGCAACTCTCGGCACCGGACGAAGAGGAAGCGCGCGGGGCCATCATCTTTCAGTCATGTCGCGCGAGTAGAATCAGAAGTCAGCCACGAGCACGCTCTCGCTCAGAACCCTCTCCCCTGTACTCAGGGGAGAGGGCAGGGTGAGGGGACGGCGTGCCGCGATATCGCGCGGTTCGCAAGTCGAAGCGTTCGTCCCCTCACCCCAACCCTCTCCCCTGAGTACAGGGGAGAGGGAGAAGGCGCGTTTTCGTGCTTCGCAGTTGTTGAATAGCTGCGTGGCGACCACCATAGCCTTGCTTCCTCGGTTACGCTTTATTGAGCAATTGTGCGCATTTTACTCGTTGAAGATTCCGAACGACTCCAGCGCTCCGTCGGCACCGGCCTGCGCAAGGCGGGGTATGCCGTTGATGTGACTGGCGATGGGGAGCAGGGGCTTTGGTACGCCAGGGGAAATGATTACGACGTCATCGTTTTGGATCTGATGCTCCCCCGCCTTGATGGGCTCTCCGTGCTGCGGAAGTTGCGCGAATCGGGCAAGGACACCCATGTGCTGATTCTGACTGCCAAGGACACGGTTGAAGATCGCGTTGCGGGATTGCGGAGCGGCGCGGACGATTATTTGATCAAGCCATTCGCATTCGATGAGCTGCTGGCGCGCGTGCAGGCGTTGGCGCGGCGATCGCATGGCGTGAAACGGCAACTGGTGGAGATCGCCGACCTGCAAATCGATTTGACAACCCGCACGGTTCGGCGCGGGCAGCGGATGCTTGAGTTGCCGCCGCGCGAGTTTGCTTTGCTGGAGTATTTGGCGATGCGCCGCGGACAGCTCGTGACGCGGTCGCAGATCGAGTCGCACATCTACGACGATCAGGTTGAGCCGATGAGCAATGTGGTGGAGGCGGCAATCTATTCGCTTCGCAAGAAGATCGATCGGGCCGGCGCGCCGTCACTGATTCAAACTCGCCGCGGCATGGGCTACATTCTTGGTGATACAGCTCAATGAAATCGATTCGCCGTCATCTCACGATCACCCTGCTGGCGGCAGTTTTGGCGCTGGTGGTGGCCGCCGACGCGCTGGTTTATCTGTTTGCCCAATCGCGGCTGCTGGTGGAGTTTGACCGCGCCCTCACTGCAAAGGCGCACATGGTGATGGGCATGGTCGGTGAAGATCGCGCCGGCCATTTGGAGTTTGATTCGGGTGATGCAGACCTGTCTGATTTTGGTGCTGGCCGCACTTCTGATTACTTCCAGGTGTTGCGCGCCGATGGCAGTTCGTTCGCGCGATCGCCGTCGCTGGGTTCCAACGATCTACAACATCCCTCGCAAGGCCAGCGCGCTTTTGATATTCACCTGCTCGATGGCCAGATGGGGCGCGCAATCGAAATCCATTTCAAAGCGCACTCGGATGAAGATGAGGAAAAGGATAGCAGGACAGCCGCGCAGGCACAGCCCAATGCCTACATCGTGTTAGCGCGAAGCCGGCGCGATCTCGATGGAACCTTGCGTGTGCTTGGCGGTTCGTTGCTGGTTGCCGCGCTGATCATTGCGGCGGGGACGATCGCGGCGGTTACGTTTTCCGTGCGGCGCGGGCTCGGGCCGCTCTATCGGCTTGGCAGGGAAGTCGATGGAATCGCCGCCGATACGCTGGCTCATCGGTTCGACGCTCGTGGCGTGCCGTCGGAGCTTCGCCCCATCTACGATCGGCTCAACGGTCTTCTCGAACGGCTCAACAAAGCCTTTGCGCGCGAGCGGCGGTTTACTTCTGATGTGGCCCACGAACTGAGAACGCCCGTTGCCGAACTGCGGGCGCTGGCCGAGGTCGCGCTCAAATGGCCTGATCCTTCCGCCGCCCCGCAGAATTTTCGCGACGCCCTGAACATCGCCCATCACATGGACGGCATGATCAGCACGCTCCTCTCGATCGCGCGGCAGAATGCCGGCGTTCTTGCGGCGCAATTGGAACCTGTTGAATTGTCATCGAGCCTGAATCAGGCTTGGGAGGCGCACGCCAAGTTGGCTGCGAGCCGCAATCTAATTGTCGAGTGGACGATGGCGCCCGATCTGTGGGTGCAGGCCAATCGCTCGATGCTTGCCGGCATGCTCGAGAATCTGCTGGCCAACGCCGTCACTTACACGCCTGCGGGCGGCACGATTATCGGCCGGGTCGCGCGCGAAGGGGATCGTATTCGATTCAGTTTGACCAACACCTGCGAGAATCTCTCGCCGGATGATTTGCCACATCTTTTTGAGCCGTTCTGGCGCAAGGATACGGCTCGCACGGGCGGCGTGAATTGCGGGCTGGGTTTGTCGCTGGTCAAAGTGTACGCGGCGGCGATGAACGCCGCGATTGACGCTGATATGCCTGATTCGAGTCACGTTTGCTTCACGTTGAGCTTCGTTCCCGCGCTGGCAAATACTGCACGCGCGAGCGAGAATACATGGAAGAATTCTCAAGTGACGGCCGACAAATACTCATAAGAGACGCCATCGCTCGGCGGCTCGGAGTTGTACACGAGTTGCTGGGAGCCTGTGGATGTTGAGTCTGTTTCGCCGAGATAAGAAAACGAAGGGCGCGAGCCTGCATGCCAGGACCGCGTCGATCGAATCGCTGGAATCGCGAACATTTCTCTCGGCGACGCTTCAGCCGAATCTTAGCGTTCTTAATTCGGCCGCGTCGTTGAGCAGCATTGAAGGTTTCACGCCGAGCCAGATTCGCAAAGCGTACGGCTTTGACAAGATCGCGCTTCCCAATGGGGCTGCCGCCGATGGGAGCGGGCAGACGATCGCCATCGTTGATGCGTATAACGATCCGAACATTGCTTCCGATTTGAAGGTGTTCGATCAGCAATTTGGCTTGGCTGATCCGCCGAGCTTTCATGTTGTCAGCCAGACGGGCGGCACGGCGCTTCCGCGCACCGATTCCGGATGGGCCGGCGAGATTTCGCTGGATGTCGAATGGGCGCACGCCATGGCGCCGGCGGCGAATATTCTGCTGGTCGAAGCGAAGTCGGACACCATTGATGATCTGATGACCGCCGTGAATTACGCGCGGCATAACACGAGCGTTTCCGTCGTCTCCGTGAGCTGGGGCGGGAGCGAATATTTCAGTTGGGGCCAGGGCGAATCGCAAAGCCAAACCAGCTACGACTCATACTTCACCACCCCCACCGGCCATCAGGGAATCACCTTCGTCGCCAGCGCCGGAGACAGCGGCAGCTTCTCCGGCGTGCAGTGGCCCGCAAGCTCGCCCAATGTTTTGTCCGTCGGCGGAACGAGCCTCTCTCTGCAAGCTGATGGAACCTACGGCAGCGAAACCGCCTGGAGCGGAACCAGCGGCGGATATAGCAAACTGGAAAGCGAGCCGGCGTGGCAGAAGAGCGTGCAGACCACCGGCAAGCGCAGCTCGCCCGATGTCGCGTATGATGCCGACCCGAATACGGGATATGCCGTCTACGACTCGATTCCCGATCAGGGATCGAGCGGCTGGAGCGAGGTCGCCGGCACCAGCGCCGGCGCGCCGCAGTGGGCGGCGATCGTCGCCATCGCGGACCAGGGCCGCGTCATCTCCGGACTCACCACGCTCGACGGCGCGACGCAGACGATGTCGATGCTCTACGGCCTGTACAGCGCGACGAGCACCGGAACGGCATCCACATACTCCGCCGACTTCAATGATGTGACCTCCGGAGGCGGCGGCGGCTACCATTGGCGCTTCGGCGGCTCAGGAAGATCGTCCAGCCCGGCGGCCCTCGGATACGACACCATTACCGGCCTCGGCACCCCCAAAGCGGCGGCGATTGTCGCCGCCCTCGTCGGCTCCGCGGGTAGCGCGGCAACCGCCGGCAGCGGCGACAACAACTCCTCGACATCATCCGGAGCTGCCAGCAGCGCAACGGTTCCTCAACCATCGCTGGCAGCTTCGCCCATTGCGGTGACGATTCTCTCTTCGCCCGTCGGCAGCGTCATCGGCGGAACCAATGGCCTCATCAAGCTGCGATTGATCAACGTCTCCGGCCAGGCATTTGACGGCCCGTTGCAGATTCAGATCTACGCGTCGAGCGACACAACCGCCTCGTCGGACGATCAATTGCTGACGACGTTGAGCCTTCCATCGCTTCGCCTGCGCGGCGGCGCGTCAAAGGTGATCACGCTTAAATTCAGTGAGGCATCGGGCTTGAGCCAGGGCGCGTACTACTTCATCGCGTCGGCATCAGCCACCGCCACCAATACGAGCGCGTCGCAGGCACCAAGCGCGGTGCCCGTGGTGATCTCGCCGCCCACGGTCGATCTTTCGGTGGCTCCGGGCGGGCTTTCGATTGTCCCGGTTACTCCGGGCAATAATTCGACAGTGACCGTCACGATTCGAAATCTTGGAAATGTAACCGCGAGCGGCTCGCTGGATCTGAGCCTCTTTTGGTCTGTCAGCGGTAACCTCGGCGAATCCTTTTCGCTGCTGACGAGCATTCCAAACGTGCGCGTCAGGCTCCGCGCCGGCCGCACCATTCGATTACGCCTGCATTTCACAGTCCCGCTCGCGTTCCAACCGGGCACCGACAGCCTGAGCGCTTCGATCCAATCCGCGACGTCGGTTGCCGATACCAATTCGTCGAACGATACGACAGTCTTCCGCACGACGGCGGGCTGACCGCATTCTCCCTCTCCCCTGTACTCAGGGGAGAGGGCTGGGGTGAGGGGACGAACGCGCCGACTTGCGAACCGCGCCATATTGCGAATCGCCGTCCCCTCACCCTGCCCTCTCCCCTGAGTACAGGGGAGAGGGTTCTGATCACCCCCCGCTAACCGGCGGCAACACTGCTACTTCATCCCCATCCGCCAGCGGCGAATCCACTCTCGCGTAATCGCGATTTACCGCGTACGCCACGCGCGGCAGCAAATCCGCCAGTTCGGGATGCTTCGCGACGAGCGCCTTGCTCGCGTCGGCTACCGTCGCCGGTTCGGAAAGATCTACACCAATATCAGAAACTCCAGCGCGCTCGCGAAGGATGGCAAAGAGCTTGATCGTAATGCGGATCATGCGCTCTTCGATTCCGCAGTGGCGGCGTGCATGCTTGCGTCGTAACCCACGAGCACAATCTTGTGCCGGTCTGCAAGCTCGAGAACCTTCTGCTTTTCCAGGAGGATCGTCTTACCCACTTCGAGCACCAGACAGGCGGCGCGGGCGGCGGCGAGTTTTTCGATTGTTGTCGTGCCGACTGTTGGCACATCCAGCCGCATGTCCTGGGTTCTGTTGGCGACTTTGATCAGCGTCCACCCGCCGACTTTGCAGAGCTTGCCGGCGCGCTCGATCATCGCGTTGGTCCCTTCCACCGCTTCGACCGCAATCACATCGCGATCGAGCAGCGCGATCGATTGCCCGATATCCATGCGGCTGATCGTCTGGCACACCTCATAGCCGAAGCGGATATCGTCCCATTGGGCGGCAGTGGGCTGGCGGCGCGTCATCACTCCTGGCGCGGCCATCTGATCGGCACAATATTGCGTCGAATCGAGCAAGGTAATTCCCGCGGAAGCGAATTCCTCCGCCAGCGCGCCCAGGATTGCCTGCGGACGTTTGTCGCGCCGGATGATCTTCCAAATCATCCGCAGCGCTCGAAGATCGGGAATATACCGGAACCATCGCCAGCGGTCATAGAGCTGGGTCTTATCGACGCGGCCGACGACGATCGCCTCGGTGCAGCCTGCCTCCTTGAGCGTGCGAATCCATTGATTCATCCGCAGCAGCCCCACCCAGCGAAAAGCGTCGCATTCGCGCGCCAGGTCCGGCCATGCATGACCGGCGAGTGCCGCGCAAACCACTCGGCGGCCGGCGGACCGCGCGCCGCGCGCCACAAGCACCGGGAAAACACCTTCGCCGGCAATTAATCCGAGGGGGGACATCGCGGGAGATTGTAAGGGGAAACAGGAAGGCGCGAAGGGCGAAGCACGCGACCAGGCTCTTCTCCCTCCCTCGGTACTCCGGGGGAGGGCTGGGGAGGGGGTTGTGTAGAAACAATGTCTGTCACGCGAACCCCCTCCCTAACCCTCCCCCGGAGTACCGAGGGAGGGGATTGTTGTCGCTGCCGAGGCTGCACCTCAAATCTCATAATCCGGATGCAACGCCGCGCCCAGCCGCTTTTGATAATGCTCCGGCAGCGACAGTTGCCGTTCCCATCGGCGGCCGATGATTCGCAGCGCGAAGTATGCCGTCGCATACGCTCCGCCGACGAACAGCGTGGAGAGCGCGGCCCAGACGCGGCGCTCGGAGCGGAAGATGATGTTTGACGCGACGTAGAGCAGGAACGCTACGAAGATGAAGCGAAGCGTTCGTTCGGAGGTCCACCCGCGCGTGACGATCCATGCGCCGATCAGCGCGCCGACGGCAAATGTCACCGCCAGCGTCATCGCCGCCGGCCAATCGACCATGCCTGCTTTCCAATATCTCCAGACGGCAAAGATCCCGATCGGCGGCAGCAGCATCGCCAGGCTCGTCCCGATGGCCCGCTGCTGGCTGAAATGAAAAATCACCACGAGTGCGGGAATGACCAGCGCTCCCCCGCCGATGCCCAGCAGGCCGCTGATGACGCCGATGCCGAGGCCCAGCAACAATAATTTGACAAGCATCGCCGCATCCATTCGCCGCTCCATTCCCGGGTTTGCGTGACCGCGATTTTCGTCAAAACACGACAACGGCGGGCAGTGCCCGCCCTACGTCGTCCTTTATCGTAGGGCGGGCACTGCCCGCCGATTTCGTCTTGATCTGCCGTTTATTCGCCGGTCACTTTTGCCAAGAAATTGAAAAACGCGATCTTCCGCGGCGAATCGATCGTCCAGTCGGTCGGCACGCCCTGAAATCCCGCCGCGAATCCTTCGCCCTGCCGACGATAATCAAAATAGCCCCATCCCGCTCGCCGGCTGATGGCGGCGAGCATGTCGTTGCTGGGCTGATCGAAGTTGTAATGATCGTCCTCGTTCACGACGATCGGCTGCCCGCGAAATGTCTGGGCAGCGCGCACCGAATCGATCAGAGCCGCAAGATCGGTCGGAGTTTTGGCGCCGTTGCCGTGCAGCAAAATGAAATCGCTGACGCCGATCACATCGTCCGGCGGGCGCTTCATTCCTGAGAGACTCACGCTCACCAGCAGCCGCTTCGCGGGCGACTTCACTTTTCCATACGATCGCCGCTGAACGAGTTGGATCAACTCCGCCACGCGCGGCGGCTGGATGATCGGATGGTATGCCTTGTTATCGCATTCATTGGCGATCTCGATCACAACATTGCGGTAGCCCTTGTCGATCGTCAGCCAATCGGTGATCGATTCAACTGCATGAATGACCGCGCGTTCATCGCGCAGGCGATTTTCCTGGCCGAAATAAAAGAGGCCCAGGATCGGAACCATCCCCAGTTGGTCGGCCCGATCGAGAATTTTCTGCAGCCGCGAGAGGTACGAGAGGCGCGGCGTACCATCGGGGAGAAAGGCGGAATTGTCCCACGGCTGAACATTCTGGCAGTAGCCGTATGGGCAACCGCCTTGCAGATTGATGGTGAAGGAAACCAGCCCCGCCCTCCGCCACGCCGGCATGGCGGCGACGAACTCGGCGGTGTTGCGCTTGGGATCCCACGGCCCGTTGGAGTAATTCCAGCGGCCAACGGTCGCGGGGTTCAGATCATCAAAAACGCCCTGCACCATCCGCGAATTCATGAGCAGCCCCTGCACCTTCAGCCCATCAAAAGTGCGGCCGGCATAAACGGGATGCCCATTGATCAGAAATGAATCGCCGACGATGGCGGCAGTGGTTTGCGTCGATGGGACCTGCGCCTCGACAGCGGTATTCCCCCCCGGATTTCCCCCGCAATTCAGGACAACCAGAGCCGGCGCAAACAGCGCGAGCATCATCGCGAGCCGCATCCAGCGCCGATTTTTCATGCGGGATCCTCCGGCCTTTATTCTAACCGACAAGGCAAAGGATCGGTGAAGCTGATTTGAAAAGCAAGAATTCGGTCGATGACGCCGTGGCAACAGCGTCGGCGACGGCTCTGGTTCCCGCCCACGAAGTACGGAAGAGGGAGAAAGGCCGGTAAAGCGTCTCGCACCCGGGCGATCAATCTTCCAGCGAACTCACCGCAACCATCGGCACTTGATCGATGGCTCGAATGCGGCCCAGCTCGCTTCGGCGGAAACCCAGAAGCGCGGCTACCAGAAACATCGGCAACGTGCAGGCAAACAGTGCCAAATCGCGCTGGGCCGCGAGGCTGACCACTACTGCGCAGATAACAGCCATCGCGAGGAAAACGAACAATTCGACCCGATGCGGAATATATCGCTTCATATGCCGGTAACCGCCTTGCTTGTTACTTGTTTGTCTTAAGACGACAGCCACAGCCGACTGGTTCGTATTTTAGATAATACCGCGCATCGTCTTGGAATTCACGCGTTATGACATCGTGGCATCGGCGTCCCGCCCTTCGTTCTTCACAACGGGGGCCGTTGAATTCCGAAATCCGAATCCCCGAAATCCGAATCAAATCCGAATGACCGAATTCCGAATTGAGGAAACCACGAAGTGCACGAAGGGACCACGAAGAACCACGAAGGACGAATCAGGCTGTTTGTTCTTCGTGGCCCTTAGTGTTCCTCTTGGCGTCCTTAGTGGTTTCTGCTTTCGGATTTCTTCATTCGGACTTCGGAATTCCTTCGGATTTCGGGGATTCGGATTTCGAATTTCGAGCCCGCCTCTGTGTCTCCGTGCCTTGTGGTGAAGATCACTGGCGGGACGCCCGTGCCACGTTACGTCAGCAGATCGTGCATGACCTGGCCGTACACATCCGTCAGGCGGAAATCGCGGCCGGCGTAGCGGTAGGTTAGCTTTTCGTGGTCCAGGCCCATGACGTGCAGGAGCGTTGCGTGCAGATCGTGAATGGAGACGCGATCTTCGACGGCGCGGAAGCCGAACTCGTCGGTTTGGCCGTAGGAGAATCCGCCCTTGAAGCCGCCGCCGGCCATGAACATGGTGAAGCCGTAGGGGTTGTGGTCGCGTCCGTCGCCACTTTCGGAGACGGGGGTGCGGCCAAACTCGCCGCCCCAGACGACCGCCGTCTCATTGAGCAGCCCGCGGCGTTTGAGGTCGGAAATCAGGGCGGCCGACGCCTGATCCATATCCGGGCAACGTTGCCGCAGGTTTCGGTTGATCTTGCTGTGATCGTCCCAGGGCTGGCCGGGGCCGTAGTAGACGTGGACTGTACGGACGCCGCGCTCCACGAGGCGACGCGCGAGCAGGCAGCCGTTGGCGAAGGGCGAGCTGCCGTATTGTTCGCGAACCGCCGCCGGCTCGGCTTGCACATCGAAGGCGTCCGTCGCTTCAAACTGCATGCGATAGGCGGTCTCCATCGCCTGGATGCGGCCTTCGAGATATTCATCCTCGCCAAACGATTTTTCGTGCGAGCGATTGAGCGACTGAATGAGATCAAGCTGGCGGCGTTGGGTCGGCGCATCGAGCTGGCGATTGCGCAGATCGCGAATCATTGCTTCCGGCCGCGTCTGCGAATCATCGAAGCCTGTTCCCTGATATCGTGCCGGCAGGAATCCGCTGCGCGCGCCGGGACCACCGCCGCCGCCCGGGCCGAGCACGACAAATCCGGGGAGGTTTTGGTTTTCGGTGCCAAGGCCGTAGGAAATCCAGGATCCCATCGATGGCCGCGTGGCGGCGATGTTGCCCGAGTGAAAGAGGCTGCGCGCGGGCGTGTGCGTCGGGTTGAATGTGTACATCGATTTAACGATGCAAATGTCATCGATGATCGAGGCTATCTTTGGCAGCAATTCACTGACATCGATCCCCGCCTTGCCGTATTTTTTGAATGCAAAGGGAGAGGGGTACAGCCCGCCGGTCGTGCGCTCGGTGCGGAGATTCACCACATCCGGCCGCTGGCCGGCGTACTTGGCCAGCGAGGGCTTCGGGTCGAACATGTCCATGTGAGATGGACCGCCGGGTAGAAACAACACGATGTTATGCTTCGCGCGCGGCGCAATGTGCGGCCCAAAGCGATGCACCGGCAGCGCTGCCGAAGAAGCCGCGCGGCTCTGATCGGCGAGGATGCCCATCAGGCCGACCGCGCCCAGGCCGGCGCCAAGCGACTGAATGAATGATCTTCGCGATGGAACGTTGGTCACGGCCAAAACAACACCTCATTAGTATTCAAAAGTGCCTGCGCATACTGCTCGGTAGTCCCACCGGCAGAAAGGTAATCCGCCGCCAGCTTCAGTTCCTCTTCACTGGGATCGCGCGAAAAAACCTGGTGATACATCGCTCGAACACGATCCGCTCCCTGCGGCCGCTTCTCAACGCTCTTTGCCAGCGCTGCCGCCTGGTTTTGCATGAAGGCGCTGTTCATGGCAAATAATTGCTGGAGCGGCGTAGTCGTCACTTCGCGGCCGGGGCTGTGCATTGTCGCTTCGGGGAAATCGAAAAGCTGGAACAGGTTATTGAGCCGCCCACGGGCGACGCGGGCGTAGACGGTACGGCGATTATTGCCCGGCTGATCAGCGTCCATCGAAACGCCGAACATTTTCTCGTCGAGCGTTCCGCTGGCCTGGAGGATGCAATCGCGCATCGCCTCGACATCGAGCCGGCGCGGGCTCATCCGCCAGATGAGCCGATTGGTCGGGTCGGCGGCCATCGCATCGTCACGTGGATGGCTCGCCTGCCGATACGCCGCCGAGAGCATGATCTCCTTGTGCAGCCATTTCATCGACCAGCCGTTGGCGATGAATCGTGCCGCCAGATCATCAAGCAACTGCGGATGCGTGGGCTTTTCTCCTTGCGCACCAAAATCGCTTTGCGTCGCAACGAGCGGCTTGCCGAAATGCCAGGCCCAGACGCGATTCACGATGACGCGAGCCGCCAGCGGCTTGCCGTCGGTGAAGATTTTTTCCGCCAGCTCGCGCCGTCCCGATCCATCATGAAACGTCGCATCGTCTTTCGACAGAACGGCCAGAAATCGGCGCGGCGAAACATCGCCCGGCCGCGCCACGTTTCCACCCGGAAGCACGTGCATATCGCGCGCCTCGCCGGGATGGATATCGATCATCGTGAGATCGGGATCGGAGCCATCGACGTAAGTGCCCGCGTCGAAGACAGCCTGGAAGAATGGCGCGGTGGAACCTCCGCGTCCGCCGCGCCGGCCATTGCCGGCGGCTACCGCATTGGCGGCTCCTGTTGCGGCGCCGCGGCGTCGGCCCGGCTGAGTTGATGGAGCCTGCGATGACGCCACCTGAAGTACCGGCCGTGTCGTCGGCTGATCCGGATATGGCTGCGGCGGCCGGCCCAACTGATCGAGCTGCGCGTACATCTCCGGATGCTTGTCTTTCAGGAACGACATCTCCTGCTTGATCTGCTCAATCTCGGCGGCAAAGCGCTCAACTTTTTGCCGCGCCTCTTTGGGCTTGCTCCCTGGCTCGCCGCGCATGAGGTTCGCGACGTAGCTCAGATAAAAGAGCCGCTGCTCGGCGGCCATGAACCGCGCCTCAACCCCCGGCTCCACTTCCGCCAGCGGGCGCGGCACCTGCACGATCGACGCGAAAATCCCCTGCAAACTGTAATAATCCTTCGTTGTGATCGGATCGAATTTATGATCGTGGCATCGGGCACACGCGACGGTCATCCCCAAAAACCCGCGCGTGACGGTATCGATCCGCTCGTCCCAGTCATCATTGCAAAGCGTCTCGATCACATCCTTCGAGAGGCGGCCGTCCTTGTGATAGACCGGCCCGGCGCCGAGGAATCCGAGCGCCACCAAATCCTGGCGCGATGTGCCCGGCATTTCGTCAGCGGCCAATTGCAGCTTGACGAAGCGGTCATAGGGAACATCCTGATTGAGCGCGCCGATCACCCAATCGCGATACCGCCAGGCAAAACCGTACGGCGGATTCGTCGCCTCGCTCGTGGGGTTGTCCTCGGCGTATCGCACAACGTCCAGCCAATAACGGCCCCACCGCTCGCCGTAATGATCGGACGCGAGCAATCGATCGATCAGCTTTTCATACGCGCCCGGCGAATCATCTTTCGCGAATGCTTCAACCTCGTCATAAGTTGGCCGCAGCCCGGTCAGATCAAGATAAGCCCGCGTGATGAGCGTTCGCCGATCCGCTGGCGGCGAGGGTTTTAAGCCCACCTCTTCCAATTTCGCCAGGACGAATTGATCGGTCTTGCGCTGAACCCAGGATTCATCGCTCACCACTGGCGGCGAAATCTCCATCACCGGCTGAAACGCCCACCACTTCCGCCCGGTCTCCAGATCCATTCCCCGTTTCTCGGCGACCACCGGCGCGCCGGCTACAGGCTCGCGCGGATCAGGCGCTCCCAATTTCACCCATGCCTCAAACCACTGAATCTGCTGAGCCGACAGCTGCTCCTTGGGCGGCATCTTCAATTCCGGATCGGTCCAGTGAATCGCCTCGATCAGCCGGCTCTTCTCCGGTTGTCCCGGCACCAGGACCGGCCCACCGGCCCCGCCTTTGGCCACTCCCTGCCGTGAATCCAGCCACAGCTTCCCCTTCACCTTTTCGGCTTTCGCCGAATGGCATTGATAGCATCGCTCAACCAGCAAAGGACGAATATGCTGCTCAAAGAGGGCCAAGCCCTCGGAGGAATCGGAGGCGTAGGTCGCAGAAGTAAGGGCAAGCGCAGATACAAAAAGCAGAATCCAACGCATCATCAACGTCTATCGCATCGGGGCGCGGCTGTTGTAAACGTGACGGCCACGAAGCGTATTCTCCCTCTCCCCTGTACTCAGGGGAGAGGGCTGGGGTGAGGGGACAAACGCTGCGACTATCAAGCAGCGCTGCCTTCGCGACGTACTGTCCCCTCACCCTGCCCTCTCCCCTGAGTACAGGGGAGACGGTTCTGAGCGACGCCATTCTCGTGTGTGATTCGCGGATGTTCTGAAAATGCGGCGGGCAGTGCCGGCAATGCCCGCCCTACGCGCGGCCCGCGACGAATTTACTATCGCGTCCGAAAACCGCCAGACATCATCGCTTGCTTCGCCTACTCTTCGGTACATGAAGCTTGACCCCACAGTTTGTTACCGTGCCGTGTTGGCGCGGGATCGGCGCTATGACGGGCGATTCTTCACCTGTGTGAAGACGACGGGGATTTACTGCCGGCCTATTTGCCCGGCGCGGCCGCCGAAATTGGAGAATTGCAGATTTGTGCCGACGGCGGCTGCCGCGCAGGAGGCGGGGTTTCGGCCGTGCCTGCGGTGTCGGCCTGAAAGCTCGCCGGATCTGGATGCGTGGCGCGGGACTTCTGCCACGGTCTCACGGGCGCTCAAGCTCGTTGAGGGCGGGGCGCTTGACGACGGGGATGTCTCATCGCTGGCTGAACGACTCGGCATCGGCGAGCGTCAGTTGCGTCGGCTGTTTCGAGATCATGTTGGAGCCGCCCCGGTCACCGTTGCGCAAACCCGCCGCGTTTTGCTTGCCAAGCAGCTGATTCATCAGACGAGTCTCTCGATGATCCAGATCGTCTTGGCCAGCGGCTTCGGAAGCGTGCGGCGATTCAACGAGATCTTTCAGCAACTCTATCATCGCCCGCCCAGCGAGCTGCGGCGGCATGCTGCTGGGATAACATCGCTTGCCCCGGAGATCTCCCTCCTGCTGCCTTATCGACCCCCTTACGACTGGGATGCGATGATTCGCTTCCTAAAAGCGCGGGCGATCTCGGGGCTGGAGGTTCTCACATCTGACAGCTATAGCCGCGTCATAGAGCTGGATGAGGCAATTGGATCAATCACGATCACCCATGCGCCGCGGCATTCCGCACTGCGCGCGGTTGTGCGCTTCCCTCGTTTGAACGCGCTGTCGCTGATCATCACGCGCATCCGCCGAATGTTTGATTTGAGCGCTGAGCCTGGCGCGATCGCGTCGGCGTTGTCATCCGATCCGATGTTGGCGCCGCTCGTAGCGGCCCGTCCCGGCTTGCGCGTGCCGGGGGGCTGGGATGGATTTGAGATCGCGGTGCGCGCCATTCTCGGCCAGCAGATCACGCTGAAGGCGGCTACCCAACTCGCCGGCCGCGTTGTCGCGGCGATGGGTACGCCGACCGCTGAAAACATGGATATTCCGGGCCTCACGCATGCCTTCCCGCGGCCCGAGCAATTCAATGCCCTAAGCCTGGCGAACCTGGGAATTCCCAGGTCGCGAGCGGCGGCACTTGCCGGCGTCGCATCAGCGCTGCGTGCCGACCCGCGCCTTTTTGATCCACGCCGCGATCTCGAAGAAGCCGTGGCGCACCTGCGCGATCTCCCGGGCATTGGCGAGTGGACTGCGCAATATATCGCGATGCGGGCGCTGGGCGAGAGCGATGCGTTCCTCGCCGCTGACGTTGGCGTGCAGAGACGAATGGCCGTCGCGGGACGACGGCCCACGACTTGCGAATTACTCGGTCGCGCCGAGTGCTGGCGGCCGTGGCGCGCCTACGCCCTGCTGCATCTGTGGATGTCTGATGCCGACATCCCGAAAATTTCATTACCAAAGGAAACCTATCATGCGCTTACAGCTTGAACGGCGGGCATTCCCCATCTCAACTTTGCTGCTGGTCACCGACGATGCCGGAGTCCTTCGCGCGCTGGAATTCGCAGATCATGAGGCGCGCATGCATCGCCTATTGCAGAGCCACTATCACGATTACACGTTGCGAGATGGCGCAGCGCCGACGTCGATCACCGAGGCGCTGGACGCCTACTTCGAGGGCGATCCCGATGCGCTTGCGGACATCCCCGTCGCCACAGGCGGCACGTCATTCCAGCGCGAAGTGTGGAAAGCATTGCGCGAGATTTCCCCTGGAACGACGATCAGCTACGGCGAGCTTGCGGCAAATGTCGGCCGACCCAGCGCCAGCCGCGCGGTCGGCGCCGCAAATGGGGCCAATCCGATCGCGATCGTGGTCCCCTGCCATCGCGTCATCGGCGGCAACGGGACACTTACCGGCTATGCCAGCGGACTCGCGCACAAGCAATGGTTGCTCAACCACGAGCGGCGGTTTTCGCGGGTAGTTGCTCGATAGCAACTGACAACTAACAACTAGCAACTTATTTCCCATATTCATCATGTCGCCGCATCCAGAAGCCGCTCTCGTTGCGGCCGCGCGGGGCGCGGTCGAGCCATTGGTAGACGCCCCAGAGACCGTCCAGTCCGCGCGCGTAGGCTGAGTAGGTGTGGTAGACGACGCCATCTTCGAGGGCGAAGGCGCTCATGCCGGGGGCTTGCCGCGTGAATGTCGCCCAATCTGTGCCGGCGCTGCCCGCGATCTGGGCGCGGGCGGCTTGGGCAGCGGGATTGGGGGCCGGGTTGTTTGCGGCAACGTTGGCCGTGCGCGAATCCAGTCCGCTCTTGCGGTAGTTGTAGTCGGTATCTCCCGTTCGCTGCTGCTCCGGAGTGTAGGAAACATTGAAGTCGAAATTGAAATCGCTCTCGCCCGAGGAGGCCCAGGGAAACGTCCACCCCATCCGCCGCTTGTAGGCTTGAAGCTTCGCGAGCGGCGCACGCGAGACCGCCCAAAGCATGACATCATGATTGGCCAGATGAACGGCGATGCCGTTGAACCCATCGGCGATCGCCGAGCAGTGCGGGCACCCGGCGGCATACTCCGGGCCAAACATGAAGTGATAGACGAGTAATTGCGAGCGCCCTTTGAACAAGTCCGCCAGCGCGGCGCTCCCTTCGTCGGTTTCGAATGCGTATTGCTTGTCGATCCGGACCCAGGGCAATTCCTGACGCTTGCGCGCCACTTCATCGCTGCGGCGCGTCAGTTCCTTTTCTTCCTTGAGCAATGCAAGGCGCGCGGCAAGCCGCTCTTCTCGGCTTGATGTCTTATGTTGCATGGGGTGGTCTCCTTTGCTTTAGCGATCTCTAACGCGCTTCCCTGCGGATCGGAGTACCGATCCTTCGGGGCGCGGCGGATGAGCGTCAAATTAATCCTGTCTGCTCCGGGTGCCACAGGTCGGCGTACTCGCAGACCTGTGCGGTTTGGACGTGCCTAGAACACAGGTCTCGGAGTACCGCGACCTGTGGCACCCATATTTTGTTCACGGAGGCCGGCCACACTTTCTGGCTCTCAATTAACTGCGGGCGGAAGTTATCCCTCATCGCCGCTGGGGCCGTAGCTTGAGGGGACTTTGGCGCCGGTGAGTCTGAGATAGACGCCCAGTTGCCCGCGATGCTGGATCCAATGGTTCAGCATGATCGAGCGCAGAAACGCCACCTTGGGCATGGTCATGATCGGCTTTCCATCCTTCATGGCCGACCAGTTGGTCATCAGGCGGGCATCGTCGAGCGTGGGAAGAATTTCCCGCACGGTCGCGACGCTCTTCTCATGATTGTCGAGAATTTCCTGCACGCTCGCCGGCTGCTTAAACAACGTCGCAAAATCCGGCAGCGGCGACTCATCGAGGGTTGCCGCGCGGACGACGTTTCCGGGGACGATCGCGATGTGCCGCGCCAGTGCGCCGGCGGTATGCGACTTTTCGTGCGGCTTCCAACCCAGCTTGTCCTGCGGAACGCGCTCCAGAAATTTGCGCGTGATCTTGGCCTCATGTTCAAATTCAGCAAGCATGGCGTGTGCAATGGACATTTGTGCTCCTTAAAAAGAGGTTTGAGTTGAATGATTTTTCATGAATCTTCGATAATCCCCGCTCGCGAAGCAGGAAGTAGTCATACTCCCTCTCCCCTGTACTCAGGGGAAGGGTTGGGGTGAGGGGACGAACGCGTCAACTTGTGAACGGCGCCATATCGCGACCCGCTGTCCCCTCACCCTGCCCTCTCCCCTGAGTACAGGGGAGAGGGTTCTGAGAGCGCCGGCTCGCTGTAGCAACATTCTCGGAGCAGATACTCCCTCGGTGGTTGCTAGCGGTGGTATCCTGAATCGTGAGGCACTCAAGCCCGCTTCTTCTCGGCCGCCGCGCGGATATGCTCGAGCATTTCTCCCCATCCTTTGCCCACATTTTGCTCGAGCCCGTCTTCAATCATTCCGAAAGCCTGATGCGTGAACTTCAGCAGCGTGCCGCCGGCTTGTTCGGTCAGGCGATACTGAATGTGCGACGCCACCGGGTAGGACATCATCGTTGGCCCGACCAGTTCCAGCACCTTGGGCGGCTTGATCACCTGCACGTGTCCCCACAGGTGGCCGGTGTTGTCGCCCAGGTCGCGGAACCAGCGCCCGCCGACCCACGGCTCCAGCTTCATCTTCATTTCTTTCATCGGCCCGTGCGGCTCAAGCAGGGTTTCAAAAACGACATCCGCCGGCGCGGCAATCTGTACTTCCTTGACGACACGCAACGTTTTGAGTGCCGATGAGAGTTCTTCAGCGATCATGATGTTTCTCCTTCGAATGAGGTTTGTGGTTGGAACCGGTGCGGTTGCGCGCGGCGAGATTCTTCGCCTTCAGCTCCGCGGCTTTCTTCATCCTAGCCAGATGCTCGGCCCAGAATCGCTCGAAATCGTGATTTGGGTCGTTCACGGCTTCCGACCATTATATTCCGTTATGGGAATATATCAAGCCAAAAAATAATTTCCCTCGCCCGTCCCAACCCCAAGCGCCTATTGCGGCACGACTTAACGGGCTAGGTCCGCCCTCTCCAGCGTCACGCTGTTTTGCTTGCTGTTGCGCCCCTGATGTGTGAGCAATTCGAACCGAAGATCGGCAGTTCGTCCGGCCTCAATGGTCGTCTGAAACTGCGCGGTTCGATAGTCGTGCAAAATTGGATCGAGCGAAGTGCGAAAGACTGCGTGGCCGTCGAACGATCGGCGGACTTCGACTTCAATTGGCTTGGCAGAATAATTGCGAATGCGCTGGCTAGAAAGTTGATGATCGTCCCAGCCGGCCACCGCGGAGTTGACACCGATCCGGGCTGCACCGTCGCCGACACGGCTAAAGATTTCAGCGCCGTTGATCTGCATCCAGATCTCATCTCGCTACGACTTGAGCTTGAGCAACTGATTGCCACCAGCAGCAAGATCGCGCGAAGACGAATACTCACGGCTTCACCTCAACATTTTCCAGCGTCACATTATTCTGCTTGGCGTTGCGACCCTGATGTGTCAGCAGCTCAAAATATAGTTCGGTCTTCTGGCCGGCTTCAAGATTGGCTTGAAACTGCACCGTGCGATAATCGTGCAAGGTGGGCTTCAGCAGGCTGCGAAAAACATTGTGCCCATCGAAACTGCGGCGGACTTCCACCTCGATCGGTTTGCTCGAATAGTTTCGGATGCGCTGGCTGAAGAGCTGATGTTCATCCCATCCGGCGATCGAAGAATTCACCTCGATGCGGACGGCGCCGTCGCCGACGCGCCGAAACACATTTGTGCCGTTGACCTGCATCCAGATCTCATCGCGCCAGACCTTCAGCTTGACCAGCTCGAAAATAACCTCCGGGTCCGGCCCGAGGTTGACCTCGATCTTGTCGCCGATCGGTACATACCTGATGGGCTGGGCCGCAAGGTACGACAGCCCATCGTGCCCGTTATCGCGAAAGACGCGGATAGTTAAAGCTCTTTGCGAGTTTTCCCAGGATGTAGCTGATTCGGACTCGTGCCGACCCCGAGTCGCTGGACCCGACGGCCCAGACCAGCGATGCCTCGTTGGGCGGATAGCTGACCGACAACACCTTTACATCAAGATTCTTCTCCCCGACTGGCGCGAGCACGCGAAAGACGATGCTCTGGGCATCGATCTGCGTGTTGGCCCAGGAGAAATCGACCTGGTTTTCCCCCTTCACCAGTGGCACGATCCGTTCTTCCTCCACGAGCGTGGAATTCGGATTATCCAACTGAATCTCCACCCGCTCGCGGATCGGCAGCGTGATCAGCTTGATCCTCGCATACGCCCTATCTGGCAAACTTACGAACAGTATTGCGAGAATGCAGTAGGTCGCCGTTCGAGTCATTCGCATGCCAGGCTCCTGTCGTTGAGTTCGTGGTAATCAGCGCAACGAACCCTTTGACGCGGGCAGGCGCGGGAAGTTTCAAGGAGAGCGAACGGCCGATAAGAACGGTCTTGCGAGCAAGGGAAGTGGGAATTTGAAATTTGAGATTGAAAATTTGAAATTTCTGATTTCAGATCTGGGAATCTGAGAACTGAAATTCAAGGAGCAAAAAAAACGGGCACGGCGTTCATCCGAACGCCGTGCCCAATTTCATTTTTGCTTTTCGATCCGGTCGGAAGACTACAGCTTTCCATTCCCTCCGCCCTGCATCTGCTGATAGGCTTGCAGGCCGGCGGAGATCAGGCTGCTGACGGTCTGCGACGGGATGAACATTTCCCCGCGCACGGCGGGGCCGTCGGTGCCGGCGGCAAAGCCCAGCGGGGGCAGGTCTGTGGGGACCTTCACGTTTCCCGGTAGCACGCCGAACTGCGCAGCATACTTGGCCGCCGCCGACACGATGTTGTCCAGCGACACGTAGTATTCCAGCGAGCGATCCTTGGGCAGCTGCCCCGAAATCATTTTCACGCCACTGTTGCTCGAGAGCACGTCGGCGTTCGACTTGGCCGATGCAACAGCATCGCTCACGAGCTTATCGCTTCCGCCCTGAACGAGGACCAATGTCTTGTCATTCACTACGCCCATCGTTCCACCCATTCCGTTGGGGCCGTAGATCATGTCCATCATGCTCTTCATCTGCGCCGCCTGCGGGTCCTTGGGGTCGGTCGTGATGTTCATCATGTATGTATCGAGGGAGACGCCATCAACGGTCTTGGCCGCCGGAGTCAGATCAAACTTGATCGAGCCGGCTTCCTTGGGGAGCAGGGCAAACAGATCGCCCATTCCCTTGAGCATCTTGATCTCGGCATCATGAGCCGCCTTGGCGTTTCCTTCGACGACCGCGACTGACTGGATAATGCTCTCAGTCCCCAGTGCACCGGTCGGCATCGGATAGCCGGCGCTCACGCGGCTGATCGAGCCGGCCAGCGTCTTGGCTGATTCAAGGAGAGTGGCGATCTGCTTACCAGTGTCGCCGCTCTTGGCCAGCTCCGCGTTGATCGGATCGATGCAATCGCTGACCACTTTACCGAAGGCCTTCGGATCGACGGCCATTCCGCCGAACGCGAAATACTTGCGATCGGGCAGGCCGGCGATGAGCGGCTTGCCGGTGTTCTTGAACTGCGCGATGGTCGTGCCGAGCTTGGAGTCGGCGGCAAACTCGGAGACGCCGCCCAGGGCGATCCCCTTGTCGTTGAAGTTGACGCTGAAGACGACGCCGGTGCTATCGCTGAGGAATCGCTCCATCAGATCGAAGATCTGATTCATGACAACCTTGGCCACTCCCGCAAACGGCTTGGAGTTTGGGTCATCGCCGATGTTCTTCAACGCTTCATCGACGGCCTGCTGGCGGTTCTTGTGCATTGCGTCCAGGGCCTTGGTTCGCACCTGCGGGACATTGATAAAGACGATCGCATCCTTACCGCTCACGTCTTTGCTGATTGCCGGGCCGAACTTGAGGCTGCCGCTCTGACGGGACAGCGTTTCCTTGTCATGGCTGCCGACGGCGTAGTTGCCGCGATGTATGAGGAAGAGACTGGGCCCATCGGGCGTCTTCACCTCTGAGACGCCGGCGGTTTCAGCGCCGACGGCCTCGAAGTTGGAGACGAATGCCTTGTAATCGTCCACCGGCACCATCGCCAGGAACTTGGGCGGATTCGCATCAGGATCGAGAATCGCGATGGCCAGGTCGCCCGATTTATTTACGCCCTTGGAAACCTTTGCCTGCTCCATCAGCGCGCCCAGAGGATCCTGGAACAGCGGCTGGATTTGATCGAGGCCAAAATCCTTGGCGAGCTTGGCGATCTTGGTGTTGGTCCCCTGCAGGTTACTGATCTTGATCACGATGGCGGCATCCGCCGGCACCATGTCCAGGACCTGCGCCCACGCTGCCGAGCACCAGGCCATCGCCGCCAGCGCAAACACCGCGGCAAGGCGGCGCATCGTTACGATTCGATTCACGTTCATAGCTTCTCCTTTGCTACCCTTTGTCTCTTGCATCCCTTGTCTATGTGTTACGGCTTATTCCATTGATTTTGAAATGGGACCTGATCGACCAGATATCGCGTCATCCGACGCGCATCGTGATCGAGGCCGCCAAACTGCTCGCGCTCGACGGCATCGGCCACAGCCAATCTCACCTGTACTGGTACCTGCTCCATAAACTCCACGCGCACCATCGCCGGTGCCGGCTGATCAATGACAGGCTTCACGTCAGACACACCCTGGCTGGCAACGGTTTGCCGATGCTCTTCGAACGGCGCGTGATTCAAGATGACCAGCGCGACCACCGCCACCAGCAGCGCCGCCGCGGCTACGCCTTTGCGCGATTCGGTATCCTGGCCGGGGCGCGGGACAACATCGCCGGCATCCGGATCGAGCGATTTCGCGCACTGGCCGGTTTCGACGGCAGACATGATGCGATCATGCAGCCGCTGCGAAAACTCCGGCGAACGCCGCTGCGCTTCGCGGCGGGCTCGTCGCTCGAAATCGCGACGGCGGGAGCCAGATGAAAAATCTTCGGGTCGATATCGCATTGATCTCAGTTCAACCTGCTGTGACGGCCATTGGCGCGAGCATTCCCAAACCACTGGCCGATCCACGATCAGAGATGGCGTATTCCAGCGCAGGGGCTAATCGCCGCCGCGCGCGAAAGAGCATTGTTTTTACCGAAACCCATGATCTGCCGAGCACCTTCGCAACATCAGGTGCGCTGAGGCCCTCAACATAATAAAGCCAGACCGCCGCCATTTGCTCGTCGGTGAGCACGGCAGCGGCGGCGTCCCAAAATCGCTTGCGCCCCTCGTCTTCCATCATCAACTGCCCGGGCCGATCATTCTTGCGATCCGGCAGCGAGGCGATCTCTTCCGCTTGCGCGGCTTTGCGAACTCGCCGCGAGCGCAGATGGCTGATCGCCAACCGATGCCCGATCGTGAACAGCCATGTGCTGAATCGCCATGCGTCGCGATAGCGGTCGATCCGTTGATAGGCGCGGACGAATGTGTCCTGAACCAAATCCTGCGCATCGGCTTCGCAATGCACGCGCTCGTTGATGAAGCGCAGGAGCGAAACCTGATATCGCCGAACGAGCTGCTCGAAGCTGGCGCGGCAACCCGCCTGCGCGCGGCGCGCGAGATCTTCGTCGGTCGCAGGCTTGGAGTTCGTTCGTTCGAGGATGCTCACGGCTTGGTCTGGGGTCCCTTCGCCCGTTCGATCCCTAAAGTCTTCGTCAGCGAGCCGATCAAAATCTCCGAGACTTTGTCGGCGGGCATCTGCCAACTCACATTCACCGCGCGATCTTCGGTCCGTATCTGCATCGGCGCGAGCAAATGTCCGATATCGGCATCATCACCACTTCCATTCAATAACGCCAGTGCTTTTGTTCCCTGCATAAAAGCACTGACTTTTTCCGCGACATCGGCCGAGCTCATGATCGCGACGCCGCCGAAAAACACCTGATGATCCTTTTCGCCGGCCCACATCAGGCCGTAATCGCATTGCCGCAACACCGGCGATTCCAGCGGCACACCGGCGGCAGTGCCCAGTCCCAGCGCGCCGCCTTCGACAATGCTACCTTCCGGACCCGCCTTGGCCAGCGGGGAATCTGTCGAGGTTAGCGCTGGAATTTTTTTGTCGAGCGCATCCAGCGCATGCTTCACAGCCGCCTCTTCCGGACCGACGATGATCGTCTCCGAATCAAAAATCGCCCCCGTCGATCGATGCGGCGGCTGGCCCGGCCCGGCCTCGTTCCAGGTGAACAGCGGATGCGATTGGTAAATCTCCATGTGATATTCGGGTGCGCCTTGAACAAGGGAAATAATCTTTTCCCGATCCAGCCGCCCGCGGAAGATCAACACCGCCGCCTGCGGAGTGAAGTCCGTACCATAGACGGTAACGGCGTGAAGATCTTTCGTCGGATCGATATTGAAAACTTCGTGAAACTTGGCGAGCGCGCGCGTCACCATCGGATCGCCGCGCGTCGCGTCGATGAGCGAGCTACCCACCTGAGAGGTGCGGCCGCCATCGGCATCAATGTGCAGAAACCATTTCACATCGGCAGGCAATTCCCGCCGATCCAGCGGCGCGGCATAGAGGGCCGCGGCCCAAAGGAGCGTGAAGATGGAACAAGCGAACAATTTCACGAGTGACCAGAGTCCTTCGCCCATTTTACAGCCAGCGGCGGGAAAGGGTTACATGCCGGAATCAGTGGTCGGATGCATAATAGTGGCAGGGGCTTCCAGCCCATGGGTTTGTGGTACTCCGCAATCGTCGGCCGTACTCGGCCGACATAAGCAAGAGCGCAGCGTTCTCTGCCCGTGAACGAATCACATGGGCGAGACGCCCAGGCCACGCGGAAGGCCGCTTTATCTTGCACACCCCAATCGCGTACAATACCCCCATGCGGCTCTCCGTGGTCGAGTCCAGGCCCGCCTCCCCTACCGGCTTTGAAACCGGTCCTCGCTCGATTGCCGCCGTGCGCGTTTTGCGGATCAGCATCACCGATCGATGCAACTATCGCTGCCTCTATTGCATGCCGGAGCAAGGCGTTCGCTGGCTGCCGCGCGAGGACATTCTCTCCTTCGAAGAGATTTGCCAGATTGTTCGGGCGGCGATCGAAGTTCACGGCATTCGCCGATTCAAGCTGACCGGCGGCGAGCCGACCGTTCGCCATGGGCTGGTCGATCTGGTCGCGATGCTGCGGCGGATCGATGGGATCGAAGACCTGTCGCTCACGACCAACGGCCAACGCCTCGTCGAACTGGCCGACCCGCTTTATCAGGCGGGTCTGGATCGCGTAACGATCAGCCTTGATTCGCTGCAGCCGGAAAAATTCCGCCGCATCACCCGCACGGGTGATCTCGCAGCCGTCTTGCGCGGGTTGCAACGATGCGAAGACGTCGGCTTCCGCTCGATCAAGATCAACTGCGTAACGATGCGCGGCACCAACGACGATGAGCTGACGGATTTCGCGGCGATGTCGATCGATCGGCCGGTCACCGTGCGATTCATCGAATACATGCCGCTCGGCGACGCCGCTTTGCTGCGGCCGATCGCCGGCCAGCGAATCGACGAAACCGAAATCGGCCCCGCCGGCGGCTGCGGCGCGCAGGATCGTGGTGCCGATTCGCTCATCCCTGAAGGGGAGGTTCGCCAGATCATCGAGAACAAACTCGGCCCGCTCGTTCCGGTTGATCGCGCTAGCGAAAGCGGCGTCGGCCCGGCAAATGTTTATCAACTCGCTCAAGGAAATCCGCGCGGCAGAATCGGATTCATCAGCGCGATGTCCGCCCCCTTCTGCGCCACCTGCAACCGCCTGCGCCTCACCGCCAACGGCCTGCTCCGATCCTGCCTTTTCGAAGGCGGCGAAGTGGACGTGCGGCCGATTCTTCGATCATCTTCCGATCGCCCCGCGACCGAGCAGGCCTTGGCGCAGGCGATGACTGATTGCGTACGGCTCAAGCCCGAAGTTCACTCGCATCATGGCAATCAGCAGATGAGCCGCATCGGCGGGTGACTGCGCACTCCAACGACTCGAGCGGGAAGGCTCTCATTCACCGCCTCAAACGCTTCCCATTTTCTACCGACCTCGAAATCCGTCATGCTGAGGTACTCCGAAGCATCTGGCCGGCTCGCGCGAAAGGGCCAGAGCTTGCGAGTACCTGCTCTGAAAGTGTCGCAAATCCGTGTATGGTGGGTGTACTCGCCCACCATCTTCCGCTCGTGGTGGGCGAGTACACCCACCCTACAACTCCAATTTTCATGCTTCGCAGGTGCGGCGCAGGCACATGGCCACTGAGCATGACGACTCCCCCGAATCACGGTTTTCAAGCCCAGATCGCATCCAGACTCCGACAGATCAAGCTTTATGTTGGAAGCGAATTCCGCGCGCCGCTACACTTCCCCCTCATGAACTCACCGCAAATTCGCTGTCTGCTCATTGGATTGGTTTGTCTACTTCTTGCCGTAACCGTAGATGCTCAGGAAACCCCGCCGCGCATCGTGGCGATTTCTGATGCGATGCGCCAGCAGATCGACAAACACGAAATCGCCGGCGCGGTGACGCTCGTCGCTTCGCGCGATCGGGTGTTGCATCTGGATGCGATCGGCGACGCGAACATCGAGAAGAAGCTGCCGATGCAGGCGGATTCGCTCTTCTGGATCGCCTCGATGACCAAGCCGATCACGGCGACGGCGGTCATGATGCTCGTCGAGGAGGGGAAACTTTCGGTGGATGATCCGATCGACAAATATATTCCCGAGCTGGCGCATCTGAAGACAGCTGATGGTCAGGAGCATGTCATCACTCTCAAGCACTTGTTCACCCACAGCTCGGGAATGCCCGACGCGGGTCCCGGCGAATTGCGCACACCGCAGAACTTGGAGCAAGTGATGAAGCATTACGTTGGGAAAACGCTCCTCTTCGCGCCCGGCAGCCAATGGAAGTATTCGCAGACTGGCATCAACACCCTTGGCCGCATTGTTGAAGTTGTTTCGGGAAAGCCATTCCAGGAGTTTTTGCAGGAGCGATTGTTTACGCCGCTGGGGATGAAGGACACGACGTTCTATCTCACGAAGGATCAGATCCCGCGTCTGGCCACCGCGTACAAGAAGACCGGCGACAAGCTCGAGCCGGCGGAGATCTCCATGTTCTCCGGACAGGACCTCACTTCGCGCAATCGGTATCCCGCGCCCAATGGCGGACTTTTCTCCACCGCATCAGACTACGGAAAATTCGCCCGAATGATCCTCAATCAGGGGACGCTCGATGGCCATCAGTATTTGAAGCCGCAGACGGTTACGCAGATGACGACCGTACAGAGCGGCGATCTGGTGACCGGCTTCACTCCGGGCAATGGCTGGGGTCTTGGCTGGTGTGTCGTCCGCCAGCCGCAGGGGAGTTCGCAGATGCTCTCCCCCGGCACGCACGGCCACGGCGGCGCGTATGGCACGCAAGCCTGGATCGATCCGCAGAAGGGTCTTGTCTATATATTAATGGTCCAGCGCGCCAACTTCGCCAACTCCGACGCCTCCGACACCCGCATGGCGTTCCAGGAAGCCGCGGCAAGGGCGCTGGCACACTGAGCGAACGGCAGTTCGCGTGCTTGTTCCCGCCCCCGGTATTCCGGGGGAGGGTTAGGGAGGGGGTTCGTGCGAGCGGCGCTTGTTCGACACAACCCCCTCCCCAGCCCTCCCCCGGATTACCGGGGGCGGGAGAAAGGCACCGGTTCGTTCTCGCGCGACAGTCGTCCAATAAATTCGTTGCCGGTTTATACGCCGCTTCGTCAAGCCTCCCTAGTGTCAGCGCCGATACATTCGGTACAGTGAGTGAATTCGATTCGACCAGCGCCGTCTCTGAAGATACGATCCACGCACAACTGGCGTCGATGCAGGAGCAATTGGGGGTGTTGCGCGAGCAGCTCACCGAATCCCAGCGCCTGGCGACCATCGGCACCATCGCCGCCGTCATTGCGCATGAGTTCAATAATCTTTTGACGCCGATCGTCAGCTATTCGCAATATGCGCTGCAAAGCGCGGAAGGCGATGCTCCGGACATGGAGCTGATCCGCAAGGCGCTGAGCAAATCCTTCCAAAGCTCGACCAAGGCCGGCCGCATCTGCACTTCGATGCTCGGATTGGCGCGCGGCGAATCCATCTTCGGACAAGTTGGCGTACAGCGGCTGATCGATGAAACCCTCGCTGTGTTGGCGCGCGATCCGCAGAAGGATGGCATCGCCCTTCGCGTACAGGTTCAGCCCGATCTACAGGTTTTTGGCGATCCGGTGCAGCTTGAGCAGGTGCTGCTCAATCTTCTGATCAATGCACGCCATGCAATGCTAGGCCGCGGCGGATCGATCACCATCAAAGCCCAGAAGGTTGATGCGGATGAGGTCGCTCTTCAGGTGATTGACACCGGCCCGGGCATCCCGCCACGCCTGCTTCCCAAGATCTTCCAGCCCTTTTTCACGACCAAAGGCACCACCAAGCGCGGCGAAGCCAAGGGCACGGGCTTGGGACTGGCGATCTGCAAAGAAATCGTCGAGCATCATCGCGGCCGCATCGACGTGCAATCTGAAGTGGGTAAAGGGACTACCTTCAACATCTTCCTGCCGGCGAAGGAATAGCCGCGACTATACGACGACCACTCATTAGGTGGAGAGCATCGTCATGCTGAGTGGCCACGTGCCTTCGGCACACCCGCGAAGCATGAACACGCCACGGGCACGCTGTCGCGAGCCCATGCCACCCGATTTTGCGGTTGTGCATCAGACCGGGTGGCATGGGCTTGCGACAGCATGCCCGTGGCGTTTTTTGTACGGCCGCCAACATTTTCAGAGCAGAGCAGGTACTCGCAAGCTCTGGCCCATTCGCACAGTCCGGCCAGATGCTTCGGAGTACCTCTGCATGACGGTGCTTGACTCTTGCAGCCCATTAGCAATCGCGGGCCAACGACTCGCCTAAAAAAGAAGAAGCCGCCCGGCATTCGGGCGGCTTCTGTGATTTCCAATCTTTCGTTCCGCGTTATTCCTCTTCGCCGATACCGGCCATGCTTTCGGCCGGGGAGAGGACTTCGCCGATTGCCTGCTCGAGGCGGCGTTCGGCCATGCGGATGTCGTATGAGGCGACACCCGTCCGGCGATGGGCCGCCAGGCGGTCGATGCCGCCGGGGCTCAGCGCATCGTGAAGCTTGGCGTTAATCAGGGTTTCGATAGCCCTACGAAGCGTTTCGGCATGATTACCTACCACGACGTTCTCCTTGCGCCACGCAGGCGCGGTAAGGACGCCTCTGGAAGCTTGCACCCTCAAACGATCGACCCGCACGCAACGACCGGGGTAATGCACGACACCCGTCATCACACTTATGCAGGGCCAAAACAAGACCCAGAAGGCAAAACACAAAAAGGTAGGATCGAAACGCTGGACGAGCGTTGATCCCTTTCACATGCCTGCGGAGTTAGCTGACGGGCTGGGAGTTGAAAGTCTCCCTCATGGTCGGCGTCTGTCGGATTTGCACAAATAATCCGCAAGCCACCGGCCCGATGCGCCCCTGCCGCCGTGCACACCATTTAGGCGACGTTGCAAGCCACTGGGCCTGCATTGGGTTCTCCGCGTCTTCCGAGGGTCGGAAGACTTAGGCGGTCAAGCACACACGAGTCTATGAAATCAGCACGTTCTGTCAAGTCCTAATCCGGTAATCAACAGCGAACTCAACGTCCGGATAACTTTCAGGGCCGCACAAAATGCCCTGATTCATAGGACCTAACCCAAAGGACGATAGCAACGGCGCAATTGTTCGCCTGCGCTAAAAAGTTGCAATCGGCGCGGAAAAATTTTGTTGCTGCAAAAAAGGGCAAGTTAAAACGGATGTGATGGGATCAGTGACGCGGATTACTGCTGACGGCATCCAATGCCAACTCCATCCGCCACAGCGGCGCGCGGCTTCCCTCCAGCCGCACCGCGCGATATCCCAACCGACGATAGAAATTCACCGCCCGCTGATTGGTCGGCGAAACATGCAACTCGACGCGCCGGGCTTCCCATGATTTGAAATAGCAAATCGCCTGTGCGTGAAGCAGCTTACCAAACCCGCGCCGCCGAAAGCCGCGCATCACGTAAAACAGATTGACGTAACCGCTGGGCGAGCCGTACGGAACTTCCAACTCCAGGTGCCCCACGCACTGCGCTCCGGAATAAGCGAGCAGAAATCCTTCCGGAAATTCCTCGATCTTATGCCGCAGCCAGGCGAGGTAACGCACATCACCTTCAAAGCGGTGATCGTCCCCGTAGGTTTCAATGCAGGCATCGCGGCGATTGCGCGCGCATAACGCGGCATCGTTGGGGAGGTGAATCGTCCGATACGTCAGCCCCTGTACGTCTAGAACCACGGCAATAGGATGCCTTGGACGTGGGGAATTTGCAATGAATCGGCATGAGATGAGCACTCGATTTTGTGGCGACCTCGTTGTCATGGCTGGGGCAGACATTCCTCAACATTTCGCATCCGCGCTCTCACTCCTTATTTTGGGAATGCTGTGGTTGCCGGATTTTTGTCCGCTAGCTTCGCACACCGTCATGCTGAGGTACTCCGAAGCATCTGGCCCATTCACGCGAGCCAGCCAGATGCTTCGGAGTACCTCAGCATGACGGTTGTCTCGAATTCTCAGTTGGAATTGCAGATGGCAACGTAAGTCACGCTGTTCATGCAAGATGTCGCTTCCTGTCAAGAATGGCTGCCTCATCACACGATGCCTTGCCCGCACTAGGGCGTGGGTCTACCATGCGGGCCGCCGGGCTTCGCGATGAGGATTTGCATGAGATATTTGCGCGTGCCGCTGCTGCTGCCGGCGATCTTTCTATTGGCGTGCGGCCTGCCGGGCGCATATGCCGATTCACCTTCGCCGGCCAAATCCGCTCCTACGACCGCTCCCGCGAGTCTTTTCGATCCCGCGCGACACATGCGCGTCTCCGAAGTCCGCGCGGGGATGAGCGGGTACGGACTCACCGTTTTCTCCGGCGCGCGACCGGAGAAATTCGACGTCGAAGTCATCTCCGTCCTGAAGAACTTCAATCCCCAATACGATGTGGTTTTGATCCGCTGCAAGGACGCGCGGCTCGAACACAGCGGCGCGATCCAGGGGATGAGCGGGTCGCCGATTTATCTAAAGGATGATGCCGGGCACGAGCGGATGATCGGTGCGTTCGCGTATGGATGGCCGATGACGAAGGATCCGATCGCGGGCGTGCAGCCGATCGAATACATGCTTGAGCTGCCGCAGTTTCCCGCCGGCGCGGAGGATGCGAAAAATGAAGCGACTGCGAAGGCGCGTGGGGCGGCGGCAGAAGGTTCATCCATCGGCTGGGCGCCGCTCGGCGGCGCATGGCTGCCTCGATTTGCGCGGCATCGCGCGGCTCCCGATGCGCCGGGGCTGGGCGCATCATCGCCGTTACATCTGGTTGGTAATGCCGATCGCTCGCCGCGATTGCAACCGCTTTCGACGCCGCTGATGGCGGCTGGAATTTCCCCGGCGATTCTCGACCAACTTTCGCCTGGCTTTCGCGCCGGCGGTATGGTTCCACTGCAATCGGGCGCGGCATCCGCTCCAACCACGGGCGAGCCCGCCAAGCTTGAGCCGGGCGCTGTGCTGGCCGTTCCTCTGTTGACCGGCGATCTTGAGCTCACCGCGATCGGCACTTGCACCGAAGTTCTCGGCGATCGCGTCTTTGGCTTTGGCCATCCGTTCAACAACGAGGGCCGCGTTTCGCTGCCGATGGGCAGCGGGTCGGTTAACGGCATCATTCCAAATCTTCAGATGAGCTTTAAGCTCGGCGCGCTCGATCAGATTCGCGGCACTCTGACAACCGACGCCGCAGTCGGCGTCGCGGGAATGACCGGCGCGCCGCCGCCGATGATCCCCATTGAGTTGAGCGTGACGTCCCCCGACGGCTCGGCACCGCGCGTCTATCGCTTTCGCGCGGCGCGGCATCCGAAGCTATCCCCCATGATCGCAGCCGCTGCGTTCGCGGGCGCGCTCGCCGGACGCAGCGAGTTGCCGCAGCTTAATACGATCGATTACGACCTCACGCTGACATTCACCAACGGCAAGAGTATTCGCTTGGCCAACCGCACGGTGAACGGCACGCCGCCCGACATTTTCGGCGACGCCGGCGCTGTTATCGCGGCCGCCGCCGACAATCCATACGAGCGCGTGATGCTCCTGCAGATCAGTGGAAATGCGAAGATTTCCGCGACCGCGCAGGCGGCGCAGGTGCTCGATGTGCATCTGCCCAAATCCAAATATCGCCCGGGAGAAACGCTCAAGGCGTACGTGACGTATCAGCCGTTCCGGGCCGAGCCGGGGACGATTCCGGTGCAATTCGATCTCCCGCGCGATTTGAAGCCGGGCGGGTATCAACTGGTGATCTCCGACGCCGAGCGATACTTCGCCGACGAGCAGGAGCAGGAGCCCTTTCATCTGACGGCTCAAAGCATCGAAGATGTTTTCGCGCTGCTGAAAGATGTCACGTCGATCCGCGAGAACGCGCTGTATCTTCGATTGATCCGCCAGCCGGATGGCGTGGCGGTCGGCCGCACGGCATTGCCGCAGCTTCCATCGTCGCGACGGCAGATGCTTCTGGGCGCAGGCCGCAGCGACGTGACCGCATACGTAAGCTCCACGGTCGAGGTCATACCGACAAACCTCGTCATGAACGGCGCGGCGGAGTTTGCAATCACAGTGGAAGCCGGCGCGAAGGTCGCGGTAGGCGGCGTAAATCCGCCATCGCGAGCGACGCCGACTCCTCCTGCGAAATCGCCAGAGCCAGCAAAGCCGCCGGGGATCAAGGAGCCTGCGCCCAAGGATGTTCCGAAGGATGCGCCGCCGACGATTCCGTGATTAAATGCAGGCGCGGCTTTTCTCCCTCCTCCGGTACTCCGGGGGAGGGCTGGGGTGGGGGTTGTGTAGAACGGTCGCCAGTCGCGCGAACCCCCACCCTAACCCTCCCCCGGAGTACCGGAGGAGGGGACAGAACTCAGACACGATCACTGGAAAAATTATGCGAATCTTCCTCCTCTCGCTCCTCTTCTTCACCGCCCCCGCCCTGGCGGTTGGCACCAGCTACTGGACACAAACTTCCGAAGCCGACTTCAAGGCCGGGACGCTGGACAACGTCGTGGCTTCCAATCTGGGCGATCTGAAACTCTCGCGCGCGCTCAAAACGCTGCTGGAGCAGGATCCGAAGATCAGTGCGGTTTGCGCGCTCGCCGCTGCACCAGATGGCACCATTTACGCCGGTACTGGCCCCAACGGTTTGCTCCTTTCGATCAAAGGGGAAAAGGTCAGCACTGTGCTCGATCTGGGGAAAGCGACGCATATTTTCTCGCTGCTGGTCGAAAAATCCGGCGCGGTGGTCCTCGGCACCGGCGGCGAAGCGGGCCGCGTGCTGCGGATCGATAAGCCCGGCGACAAGCCGCGCGAGATTTTCCGGGAAGACAAGGTGCAATACGTCTGGGCGATGGCGCAAACGCCGGATGGCAACATCTACGCCGCTACCGGGCCGAGCGGGCAACTTTTTGAGATCAAGCCGGATGGCTCGCGCAAGGTGCTGCTGGATAGCGATGAGAACAATCTGCTCTCGCTCGTCTCCGATGGCAAGGATTTGCTATATGTTGGCACCGATCCGCACGGCCTGGTTTATCGCGTGAACCGCAAGACCGCCGAGAGCTTTGTACTTTACAACGCCGCCGAGTCGGAGATCGCGGCATTGGCGCTGGACGCGAAGGGGAATCTGTATGCCGCCACCGCGGAAGCAAAGGATGAACCCGGCCCGCCGCGCATGCCGGCGGAATCGGAAGGCAGCGCCGGGCGGCCGGAGAGCGGGCCCTCGGGCGAGCAGCTTCCGTCGAATCATCCGAAGGAGCCGTCTCCCCCGCCGCCGCCGGATAATGATCCGGGTCGGCCGAATCCGATTCCGAAGAGTGCAGGGGCGAGTGCGCGGGCAGGTGGCTTGGAAAACCTGATGGCGCGATTTGTGATGCGTCGCGCGCATGCACTCATTACCGACGCCGCGTTTGCTCCCTCCTCCGGTACTCCGGGGGAGGGCTGGGGTGGGG
>DATBDZ010000333.1:0-8343 GCA_036276235.1 Humisphaera sp.
CACGCGCATTTGCGCATTCCGCATGCGAATCATCGAGAAGCAAAGCGTCGACTCCGCGACCGCATCATGCAGCGGCCAGAGCGTCCGAACGACTCGCAACTCCACATCACGCTCAAGCAACGCAGCCAGAATGTCGTCTACGACTCGCACCGATTTGGGAACGACGCAGCTGTCCGACGCATAGTAGCCCGCCGATTCGTCGATGCACCGGAAAGTCGCCGGCGGCAGTTCGTAACAGTAGAGCGTGGTTTGGGCAATCTGCTTGAGCCATCGGCTCTCGATCGCGACGACGTGACGGGCGGCGGTGCAACCCATGAATCGCCGCCGATCATCTGGCGACGTTCGACTATCAGCATAAAACGTCCCGCGCGGGCAATCGCGCGGCAGAAGATAGTTGTGGAGAAGCCGATCTTCGATCGCAAAGACCGCGAGGCCTTTGACGCCCGAATCCGGGGAAGGCGCCGGACGAGGCTTGAAACGCTGAATGCCTGGCTCCTCGCTGACGTGGAAAAGTGTGGGTATTGCCGGTTCCATCGCTTGCCGATTCGGAGCGCGCAATTATGCCGTAAGGCATATGTGCCGCCTATGCCATCTTCGGCTGCAAAATTTTCGAAGAATTTGGAAGAATCGAGCTGTTGCGCAGGACTATTCACCAAGAGCGATTGCACCGACGCAACACCTCTCGGATGCCTCCAGCCCCCTAAGATCCGAGAGTGCCCTCGGGCCCCGGCATACCCACCGCCGGGGCCGTTTTTTTTATGGCGTGAAATTCGTCACATCATCGCTGCGCTGCCCCAGCGGATCATTGGGGTCGGGGCCGAAGACGCCGTCGGGGCCGGCGGACCAGAGGACGTAGGGGCCGATGTAGACGGGGGTTTCGCCGGGGTCGATTTGGCCGTTGGCGTTGGTGTCGCCGAGCATCGTGGCCATCGCCTGCTCGCTCAGGCAGTACTCGAAGTAGGCGTGGTCGTACATGGGGCGAATCGCCGGGCTTGGGCCATACGAACTGTTGCCGTAGGCGCCGTAGTCACTGATGAATCCGCCGGGCTTATAGATGTCGGCCTTGGTGTTGGCGGGGCAGTAATGGATGGGGCGGTCGTTGCGATCGAGGATTTCGGCGGTCAGGTCGTCGGTACCGGAAATTCGGAAGCGGCTGGGGTCGAGATAGGGGCCGTAGGTTTGGCCCTGTATGCCGCGCAGGCGGAAGCCGGGCCCATCGGCACCATCCTGGGCGGCGGGGCCGGGGGACAGCAGCGCCCAGCAGAGCAGGGCGGAGCCGTCGATGTCGGCGCTGTCGGTCCAGACTTGCGTGTCAGGAAGCCGCGGATAGTCGCGATGATCGAGGCGATAGGCCTCCAGGCCCTGTCCGATGGCCATCACATCCGCCTTCATGCGGCTGCGGACCGCGACGCGGCGGGTCGCCGCCACGATCGGAATCAGCAGGCTCGCCAAAAGCGTGATGATGCCAAGGGCAATCATCAACTCAACCATCGTAAAAGCTTTGCGCCGGCTCATCATGTCCTTCATTTCGGATGCGGCCTATCAAACCGCAAGAAATATTCTGCGGCCAATCCTAGGCGCGTGCAAACAAAAATCCTGATTGGCGCACATTAAAACTGCGTTTACGTGTGGTGAAGCACGGCACACTTGTGGCACGGGCGTCCCGCCCGTAAAGATTCACCACGGAGGCACGGAGACACGGAGGCGCGCTCGAAATTTTGACGAAGATCCTGCAAACGATGCGTTAAATTCAATGCAAATAACAAGTCAACAAACCCTGTTTCGCGACGCCACATTGTAGTACGAGCGCGCCTCCGTGACTCCGTGGTGAAGAATTCACGGGCGTGACGCCCGTTCCACTCATGCCATGCTCAACAGCATCGGGCCGATCCGGTATAGTTCGCCGAGCCTCATACGTTAGATCATCGGCGGCGGTGCTTTATTCCATCGAAAGAGGGCGATCGCGTGAGAAATGTGCAATTTTTCCGGCTTTTGACACGGATCGGACTCTCCCTTAGTATCGCCGGCATCGGCGGTTCGGCGCTGGCGGACGATCCGCCGAAGACACTCGCGCCGGCGACGCAGCCGCTGATTACCGGGCGCTCGATCACGCCGGATTTTGATGCCTCGCATGATGTCGGCAGTTTGCCCGTCAACATGATCCCCCTTCGGGGCGGTGAGTTTGCCGTTTGCAGCGACGCCGGCTTTCGCCAATTTCTCTGGACGATCCGCACCGATACCGGCGCGGGCGTGATGCGGCTTCCGTTCTCCAATCGCGGCGCGAATCCCAAAACCAACGGCCTCTATTACGGCCTTGCCGCCAGCGACGACGGCACACTTTATGCGGCTCAGGGGAACTTCGATGCGATCGCGGTACTCACCGTCGATGCCCAGGGAAATCTTGCCGAAAAGCGCCAGATCAAAACGAAGAAGGCGGACTTTCCATCTGGCCTTGCGCTCGACGCGAAAGGCCGGCTCTATGTCGCCAACAATGATCCGCAGCCGCCGGGAACGCCCATTCCCAGCAGCATGGCGATTTATGATGCCGCCTCTGGAAAGGAAATCGGCCGCCACGCGTTCAGCAAAAGCTTCGGCGGATTGCCGAACTTCCCGCTGGGCATCGCAGCTCTCTCCGATGGCAGCAAAACCTACGTCGCCAGCGAGCGCGATGGAATCGTCTTCGCACTGAACACATCCGATCCGGCGAACATCGAAGAGAAGGCGGCGATCACCACCGGCCTGCATCCGCTTGCTCTGCTACTCGATAAATCGCAGAAGCGGCTCTTCGTTGCCAACGCGCACAGCGACACGATCTCGATCATCGACGCCGCGACCGACGCCGTCTCGGCGACCATTCTGCTTCGCCCCTCGATCGCCAAGGATGTCGTCGGCGCGACGCCGACGGGTTTGGCGCTGTCGGCGAATGAGAAGTGGCTCTACGTCACACTCGGCGACATGAACGCCGTCGCCATGGTCGATGTGTTGGACAAAGAGGTGGAGGCGTATCTTCCCGCCGGCTGGTATCCGACTGCCGTCGTTGTCTCTCCCGATGGGAAGCGATTGCTGGTTTCCAACGCTAAAGGCACCAAGCTTCGCAATCCCAATCCGAAGGAACGCCAGCAGGCAACCGAAAACATCATCGAAGGAAACGTGCAGACGATCAGCATCCCGCCCAAGGCGAAGTTCAAGGAGCTGAGCCAGCGCGTGCTGGAGAATAACCGCCTCACGCCGGATCAATTAAGCGCCGCCAATCCGCTGAAAGACATTGGTCTGCAGGCGGGGAAGATCACGCATGTCATCTATATCGTGAAGGAAAACCGCACGTACGATCAGGTGCTCGGCGATCTGCCGCAGGGGAATGGCAATCCCGCGTATTGCATTTTCGGCCGCGATGTGACGCCCAATCAGCATGCGCTGGCGGAGCGGTTTGTGCTGCTGGATAACTTCTACGATTGCGGCGAAGTGTCCGGCGACGGATGGACCTGGTCCACCCAGGCGATGGCCAACGAGTTCACCATCCGCAACGTGCCTTATGAATACAGCACGCGCGGCCACGTCTTCGATTACGAAGGTGAAGTGAATCGCTATCCGGCCGGCGGATTTCCGGCAAAGGGCGCGGATGGCAAGCCGCTCTCGGTCGATCCCGCTTACAAGGAAGGCGGCCCCGCGATTCCGGATGTCGCCGAGGCGCCCGGCGGACATTTGTGGGATCTTGCCCGCAAGCACGGCTTAACCTATCGCAACTACGGCTTCTTCGTCGGCGACGGCGCGAAGAACGCGAAAGGCGAGCAGATCACGCCGTTCAATTTCCCCAGCTCCGCCGGCCTGCAGCCGGGCGGGCATGATCTGGCCGGCATTACCGACATCGATTTCCGCCGCTTCGATCTGGAATATCCGGATAGCGACGCGCCAAAGTTTTATTTCGAGCAGACGCACGATGCGAAGTTTCTGTGGGGCCGCACGAAGTTCGGCAAAGATGACATGCCCAGCCGCTTCTCGGAATGGAACCGCGAGTTTCAGATGATGCTCGCCAAAGACCCCAGCGGCGGCGCGGTGCCAAGCCTGATCACGCTTCGCATCGGCGACGATCACACCAGCGGGGCCGGCTCCGACAAGCACACGCCGCGCGGGATGGTCGCCGACAACGACTACGCCGTCGGCCAGGTGATCGAAGCCGTCTCCAAAAGCCCGATCTGGAAATCGACAGCGATCTTCATCATCGAAGATGACGCCCAGAACGGCCCCGATCACGTCGATGAGCACCGCTCGACCTGCTATGTGATCAGCCCCTGGATCAAAAAAGGAAGCGTCGATCACAGCTTCCAGAACACGGTCAGCTGCATCCGCACGATGGAGCTGCTGCTGGGCCTTCCCCCCATGTGCCAATACGACGCGACGGCCGTGCCCATTCTCGACTGGGACACCGCGCCAAATAATGCCGCCCCGTTTGCAGCAACGATTACAAAGAAAGAGTACGCCATCGAGCACAACCCCAAAGCCGGCCAACTAGCCCCCGCCTCCCCCGAGCAACAGGCCGCACTAGATTCAGATTCCTGGGACTTTATTCACGCCGACCACGCACCGGCGGATAAGTTGAATCGCATCATCTGGCAAAGCGTAAAAGGGTGGGGGAGCAAGATGCCAGCGACGCCAAAGACATTTAATCCGCTGGGAGTGAAGGTGGCGGATGATGATGACGATTGATCGGCGACGGCAATGTAGCGCTTTGTAGCGCAATGTAGCGCTTTTGCCATTTTTTATCAATTTATTGCGAATGAAAGCCGTATCCGCCGACGCGGCAAACACTTACAGCGGCCAACCCCAATGTAGCGCGCAGTCATATAGGGCGGGATTTATCCCGCCGTTCGGACCGTCGAGCCTTCTCAAGTTTTGCGAGTACTTTTTCCGCGTGTCTCAAGGCCCGTTCACGACGTGGAATAAACACATTCTTGACCCAGTCCTTGTGAGGCGGCAATTCCCTGCCATCCCGCACCTTGGAAGCGAACAGAGGTCGAAACCCAGACCATTGCGCGTGCGCGCCGCTTTCCAGGTACTCACGCGCCTTTGCAATCGCTTCTTCAAAACCGCTGATGCGATCGACAACAGCCTTTCTTTTTGGGTTCATGAGCTCTCCACCAAACGTATCCGCCAACTTTCCATACGTGAGGGTCAAGGCGATTCTTGCAAGAAAATGTAAGTACGGCCGGGTGGCTTAGATGAGCGCCGGAGATATTGCCGAGATAAGCAGGACATAGTCGTCAATCGCGCGAGTCTTTACCTGAGTGGCCCATAGAGACTGAAACATTTCGTATCCTGCGCAGCCGTAGTCGGGATGCGGCGCGGCTTCAATGTCGGCGACAAATCTGGCGAACTTAAAGAAACCTGTCGTGCCGACGTTGTACGCCATGTCGATCATCGCCACTTGTGCATTGCCCGGAAGTGCGGCCATTTTGACGCCTTTGGCCGCTAATCCCGATGAGATCGCCGCGCGTACCGTCTTTTCGTAGGTGGAAAGCAGCGAAGTCGCATAGATCACCGAAATTGCCGCCGGCTCCAGTGGGTTGGTGCCGCGCCCGGAACAGGAGACGCCAGTCAGAACGCCAGCGATCGTCTTAAAGCTGGTCACCGTACCATTCGCCTTCGCGTCCTGTGTCAATTGGGCAACGTTCAGGTGCAGTGCCGTCAGGGCCGTGGCGTTGGCGGAGATGCGCGTTCCATAGCCGATGGTCGGCAGCCCCAGGGAGTCGAGATACGGAAATGGCACGAAAGACTCGTGAATCTCGATTTCCTTTGTAGCAGCTGCGTCCAGCGCGACCAGGTTTGCACCGAAATTGACGGCAGGTGCAGGGTGCGCCTTAGCCTTTTGGATGGCCGTGTCGTAGAGAGACGCCTGAGTTGCGTTGAGCGCAGTAGCGCTGCACAGGCAGAGCGGGTCGCTGGTGACGGTGTTGTTTGCAGGGTTGCCCTCCACCGAAACATGCTTGGGATCAAGATCAGCGATCAGGTAATACGTCCCGAGAGCAGTGTTCGCGGGTATCACAATCGAAGTGACCACCTTCGCCTGCAATGATTGGCCCGGTGCAAGGTTGAGGGCGATGGAAGTGGAGGCCAGTTGTTTGGCGACTGCACGATTCAGCGAAGTTGACGCGGAAAGGTAGAAGTCGACGCCGATCGTTTTGTTTTCGGTTCCTCCACCGATATTGGTAACTCCGAGCGTGAACGATTCCTTACCGCCGGCATTCCAAAACTTGTGGAAATTTGTCGAGTCGGAGAATGCTCCGGAGATATCGGGGCGCGCCGTAATCTGGATCGGCCCGCTCACTGCTCGATCGTTAATGTCGTTCGCTGAATCCAACTCGACGATCGCGCCATTCGAATTGGCGACCGCAATAAAGTAATACGTGCCTCCTCTTATCGAACTGGGAACAGTCAGCGTCGGGGCTTGAATAATGGATGTTCCAGGCTGCAATTGAAGGGATTGCGTTTGCGTCCCGATTAAGATCGCGCTGGCGCCGAGTGTGGGTGTGGTCGAAAGGTAATAGCGGGTCATCTCCTGCCCGCTCGCGGCTGCTGTTCCGATGTTCGAGATTTGGAACTTCGGCAAAAGCGCGCCGTCGGCCGTTGCCGTTGAGGCCACCGGGCTAGAGAACTTGACGCTCAAGTCCGGGCCCGCAGGAGGCGCGGCGCGGCAGAGAATCAAGTATTGCCGATTCCCCAGCGCGTCCAGAAAAACCTGCCCCGCATTATTCAACTCTGGGACAATTCTCACGAACGACGAGATGGAATCGGAGATGCCGGCGTGAACGGGCAACTTTTCTCCCGTAACAGCGATCGCTACGAGCTTTTCTGCCGATCCGCCCGTGCCAAATGCGCCGGCCGTCTTTGTTGTGGCAGCGTCGAAAACGATCTGATCAGAAGCGTTGATTTCCAAGTCCGCGAGGCTGATGAACTTGCTCCCGTCGCCCAAAGGGCTGGGATCGCCAATGTTAACCACGTCATGCAGTGCGCCGCCGGCGCCGGCTACCCAGATACCCGATGACACGCCAGAGGTTCCCGTCGAAATTGCCGCCGTGAATGCGACAGAGCCGTCAGGCGCCAGAACCGGCGAGAAGAGGCTTTGGAACTTCGACGTTGTTCCCGGCACAGCAGTCCCGGGCTTCGCAACGAGTCGAACAATTCCATTTGTTTGCGCCACATGAATGGCATTGTCGCCGTTTTGATTGAAGTAAAGAACGTCTCCCTTGTCATTTAACCCAGGCGCCAGCCCGTCGGGGAAAAACCCCGGGGCCACTTCCACAAAGCCGCCGTGCCCATCTCCTTTATAAAGATTGCTCGCGTAGAAAGCGATTTGACCGGAGTTGTTAATGGCGGCTGGGGAGAAATCGTTGGCGTATGTGCCGCCGCCGGGCGCCGCAGCTCCTACCGCCGCCCGTGCGACAATCTTCCCGGTCGGATCTATTTCGGCGACCCCGTCGTTGCCGCTGAGCACGACGAATCCGCTTGCGTTGGCGGAAAACGTGAACCAGCTGAAGACATTTCCCGGCAATCCGGAACCAAGACTGGCGAGGATTGTGAACTTGCCGTTGGTGCCCCACTCATAGATTACAGTTCCAGCATAACCCTGCCCGGCAGTTTGCAGCCTCGCCTTAAAAACCAGATCCCGGTCATCGGTGAGAATCAGGTCGGTCGCTTCAGTGATGGTCTTGCCGGCGACGCCCGGTGCTGCCGTGCCAAGGGTCAGGATTGGAACCAGAGCACCGGAAGCATTTGTGGAAAAGAGGTCGTGGGTAAGGCGGCGGCCGTTCCCACTTCCCGTAGAAATCCACGCTGAGAACGCCAGATCGCCGTGGTTGTTAAATACAGATGCTATGCTTGACGCATCATCGAACGAATCGAACACCGCCCCCGGCAACCCCGGTACCGCGTCTCCGCTGGCGTAGGCAATTTGCACAGTGGATAACAGCCGCCGATCTTCCAGCCGTTCCAGGTAGTTTCCCAAATGCGACCGTAGCACATCGCCTCCAATCCCTGCTGAAATAACTGGATACTTTGAGCGAAGAGTCATTCGCCCCGATGGCAGCCAAATGACGTCCGTCTTCGTGTAATCGAACCGCTTTCCTGTTGCAACTTATTGCAGCACACAGCGAAGACTCAGGCATGTGGTCGCCGAGGGAGTCGGGGTCGAATTTCTCGAGCTTCTTTATGACCGAAGCGAGATACGCCAATTGCTTAGGAAGTGCCCTCGGCATCCAGGCACTCGACATTCCATACGCAGAACAAGCGGCCTTCAATCGGCGAAGCTCCATGGGTTCTGGCGATTTCCTGGTTCATCGATTGTGTTTC
>DATBDZ010000334.1:0-5513 GCA_036276235.1 Humisphaera sp.
CGGCAAGACCCGCCTCGGGCTGGATGGTGATCGTGAAATTGCCCGACGCCCGCGCGGCCTGGCCGATGGCCAGACAGACTCCAAGCATCACAATGTGCGCAAATCTCCCCGGCCGCATAAACTGCACCCTCCGCCACCTTCCTCGCAGGACGATCTTACCACGCATATCAGCCAACACGCTGATTTTGCACGGTCAGTTGTAGATATAGTCCCGCCGACGTCGAGATGTTCGGGAAATTGTGTTCATCATGACGCCTGCGCGATCGGTCTCGGGAACGGCACAGCGACCTACGCAATCTGGCCGGTGTAGCGGTTGGCGGTCGCTCTGGGTGCCACAGGTCGGCGTACTCGCAGACCTGTGCTTTGCCGCTGCACAGCACAGGTCTCGGAGTACCGCGACCTGTGGCACCCATCGAGAACTCAAAAAGCTCCGCAACCCTTGTCTGAATCGCCGGCGGCGTTAGAGTGAGCATTCAAATCACTCCAACCGGATGGCTCACATGAACCCCATTTTGAATCGACGGTATGCCCTGAAATTAGGCGGTGCCGCGCTCGCGGCTGGCGCGCTGATGCCCGCCCTTGCCCGCGGCAACGATGATACGCCGGCTGTTCCCGCGCCCAAAAAGCGATCGCTCAAGAAAGCCGTCATGTGGAATATGCTGGGCAGTCGCGGCAGCGTGCTCGACAAGTTCAAAACACTGCGCGATGCCGGTTTCGATGGCGTTGAGCTCGATGCCCCCGGCAAGATACCGCTCGACGAATACAAGGCGGCGTGCAAAGACACCGGTATCCTCGTTGAAGGCGTCGTCGATTCGGTTCACTGGAACCGCAAGCTCTCCGACCCCCGCCCCGCCGAGCGCGAGTTTGCGCTCAATGCACTCAAGCAGGCGCTGCGAGATTGCCAAGAACTGGGCGGCACCAGCGTCCTGCTCGTGCCCGGCGTCGTCGATGCCAATGTCTCGTACGACGAATGCTACAAGCGCTCGCAGGAGGAGATCCGCAAGGCGATTCCGGTCGCGCGGGAGGCAGGGGTCAAGATTGCGATCGAGGATGTCTGGAATAAGTTTCTGCTCAGCCCGCTGGAAGCCGCGCGATATGTGGATGAGTTTGAAGCGCCGGACGCGGTCGGCTGGCACATGGATATCGGCAACGTGCTTGCGTTCGGCTGGCCGGAGCAATGGATCCACATTCTCGGTAAGCGGATTGTCAAGATTCACGTGAAAGAGTTCAGCCGCAAGAAGCAGAACAACGAAGGAATGGGAAAAGGATTCAACGTCGAGCTCTTGGAAGGCGACAACGAGTGGCCGGCCATCATGAAGGCGCTCGACGACGTAGGCTACAACACCTGGGCCTGCCTCGAGGTGGATGGAAGGAACGGCGACCCCGCGCGGCTGAAATTTCTGTCCGAACGATTGGATCGAATTATCGCGTCATAATAAAACCCAGCGAGTGATCACGCTCAGAACCCTCCCCTGTACTCAGGGGACTCAGGGGAGAGGGCAGGGTGAGGGGACGGGCCGCGAACTTGAGCGCTGTTTGGAGATCGACGCGTTCGTCCCCTCACCCCAACCCTCTCCCCTGAGTACAGGGGAGAGGGAGAAATCGCCTCTGCAACCGACCACCCACAACCCACGACCCACAACCTACAATTGACCGTATGGCCAACTACACGCAAAGTATTCAAAATCTGATGAATGAACTCGCCCGGCTGCCGGGCATTGGGATGAGGTCGGCGGAGCGCATCGCGTTTCACTTGCTCAAGCAGAATCCACAGGATGCGCTGCAGCTTGCCGACGCCATCCGCGATGTGAAGACGCGCATCAAGCATTGCTCGATCTGCTACAACCTGACCGAGCAGGACCCGTGCGGCATCTGTGCCGACCCATCGCGCGATCAGGGGCTGGTCTGTGTCGTCGAACAACCCAAGGACCTGCTGTCGCTCGAAGCAGCCGGCCTTTATCGCGGCGTGTATCACGTGCTGCTCGGCCGCATCTCGCCGCTGGAAGACATGGAACCGGGCGATCTGACGATCGAGCCGCTCATGCAGCGCCTGGCCTCCGGCGCCGTTCGAGAAGTGATTATGGGAACCAACCCCAACATAGAAGGCGACGGCACCGCGCTCTACATCCAAAGCTTGATCGGCGGCCGATTCCCCAACGTACACCTGACCCGCCTGGCGCGCGGACTGCCGGCCGGCAGCAACATTGAATATGCGAATAAGAACATTCTCGCGGATGCGATCAGCGGACGGCAGAAAATGTGAGATTAAATGAAGAGTGAAGAGTTGCCGTAGGATTCGGATTTGCCGATAGAAATGGTGGCGCGGGCGTCGGCACCGCGCACGCACAAGGATCCTCGGGACGCTGTCATGCTGAGTGGTCACGTGTCAGCGGCACACCGACGAAGCACGAAAACGGCGGGCAGTGCCCGCCCTATGATTGGGCTAGGCGCGTAAGGCGGGCACTGCCCGCCGCGTTTTCAGAGTAGGTGCTCGCAAGCTCTTGACCCACTCGCGCGCTCCGGCCAGATGCTTCGGAGTACCTCAGCATGACAGTGTTCCGTTACAGACGCGTGTAACGATCGTGGAGTTGAATCGTCCGCTGAGTAAAAAATGAAGGGATTACCGGACTCCAATCTCACCGAAGCCGGCAATTGCGCGCCGGCGGTCGCGTACGAATCGCAGCCTCCCAAGCGCGGCGGTGGGACGATCGCGCACGGCCCGTTCGTTCACCTGATGACTGGGGTGATCGTCCTCGTCGTGCTCGTGATGTCGTTGGCGATCTTCAAGAGCTGGCTCACCGTGCGCGAGCCTACCAGCGCGATCGTGGTCCAGGGGGACAAGACGGTTGATGGGACGCAGATCGTCGTTAACAATCGCGATCAGAGCTGGACCGCCACGCTTTCGGCTGAGAATAATTATGTGACGCCGGTGCTGCTGCAGCCGGGGGAATATCATTTGAAGGTCACGTGGCGGAATCATGTGCTGATCGAGCAGCCGTTCTCGGTGGAGCATCTGCAGATGGTGCGGTTTGAGCTGCCGTCGGTGGTGCAGGTGACAGGGCCGCTGTCGGGCGAAGTGGAAGTGAAGATCGAGGGTGAACATGGCGCGGCGGCGGCAGTCGCGTTGAACGCCGCCAATCATTATCATGCCGCCGCTTACCTGACGCCCGGCTCATATCATGCGGTCGCGACCGATCGCGGGCGGTTTGTCGGGAGCGAAGAATTTGTCGTGGAGCGAGCGAAGCCGACGACGCTGCATCTTGGCCAACCCGCGCTCACCGACGATCAACCATGACTACCTCCTCACGCCCGCTGGTCCTCGTCACCGAAAACACCGATCCGAAGCCGCTGCAATGGCTGCGCGAGCGCGTTCATCTCGAGGAAATTAATTACGACGATCCAAAGCTGGCGGAATTTTTGCCGCGCGCGGAAGGGTTGGTTGTCCGCACGTACACGAAAGTAAACGAGGCGATGCTCGCGAAGATGCCGCGCCTGAAGGTCGTGGGGCGCGGCGGCGTTGGATTGGAAAACATCGATGTAGCCGCCTGCCGCCGGCGCGGGGTCGAAGTCGTTTACACACCCGATGCGAACACGCTGGCCGTCGGCGATTTTGTGATCGGCTACATGCTGCAACTGCTGCGGCCGTGGGCCGTCTTCCGCGAGAAGATTCTCGAGCCAGCCGAATTCCAGCGCATCCGCAACGTAATGCGCGGCCGGCAGCTCAACGAGCTGACGCTGGGCATCCTCGGCATGGGCCGAGTCGGCCGCCGCGTCGGGCACATCGCGGCACTCGGTTTCGGAATGCGCGTGATCTACAACGACGTCGTCGACGTCGCATCGCGCCTGGATTTCCCGGCGACATCCGTCGATAAGCCCACGCTCTTCCGCGATGCGGATGTCTTAAGTCTCCACATCGACATGCGGCCAGGAAACCAGCACCTCGTCAACGCCGCTCAACTCGCGACGATGAAGCCCAGCGCAATCCTGCTCAACACCAGCCGCGGCGAAGTGCTCGACACGGCGGCGCTTGCAACCGCGATTCGCGAGAAACGCCTGGCCGGCGCGGCGATCGACGTCTTCGACCCCGAACCACCCAAAGCCGATTTTCCCCTGCTCGGATTCGAGAATGTTCTGCTAACGCCGCACATCGCCGCCCGCACTTACGTGGCGATGGAGAATATGAGCTGGGTGGTGCGGGATATCGTCGCAGTGCTGGAAGGGCGCAAGCCCAAATATCCGGCGCCATGATGTGCGGGTGAAGACGTGGACCTTCGGTCCGCCCGCTACGCGGAGCATTCACGCGTTTCACATTCCACGACGCACGCAAGAAACCTGGAGAAACCCACGTAGCGGTCGGACCGAAGGTCCACCTCTCCCGAGCGCCGCATCCATCATCTCTTGGCGCGAGTCTGCGCGTTATCGCGGATGCGATCAAGCATATCGGTCCATCCCTTGACGACGCCTTCGCGGTGCTCGGGCGTGAGCAGGCCGACGGCCTGGTGAGTCAGCGCGAGGCGTGTGCCGCCGGCTTCTTCGGTGAGGCGGTATTGCACGTGCGACATCACCGGATACGACATCATCATCGGGCCGCACAGTTCCAGCAGCTTGGGCGGCTTGATCACCTGCACGTGGCCCCACAGGTGCCCGGCGTTATTCCCCAGATCGCGAAACCAGCGGCCGCCGGGCCAGGCCTCGATCTTGATTCCCATGTCCGCCATCGGGCCGACCGGATTTATAACGGTTTCAAAGACGACATCGATCGGAGCGGCGACAAGCCGATCCTGTTTCACGTGCAGATGGTGCAGCGACTTCTGAAGGTCTTCGGTAAGCATTAGCGTTTCTCCTTGTTCAGAGGGTTATTGTGATGCGCGGCTCGCTCGCGAGCCTTGCGCTCGGCGGCGGATTTGATCGCATCCAGTTGATCGCTCCAGAACCGCTCAAAGCCCTTCACCCATTCGTGAACCGGCTTGAGCTTGGCCGCCTCGAAGCGATAGAGACGATGCTGCCCCTGGCGAACGACGACAACCAACCCCACCTTTCGAAGGACGGCAAGATGCTTTGAGACCGCCGGCTGGGCAAGCCCCAGCCGCTCGACGAGGACGCCGACGGCTTGCTCGCCGTCGATCGCCAGCATCTGAATAATCTGCCGCCGGCGAGGCTCGGCGATGGCGTTGAACGCGTCGGTTGTTGTTGCCGCTCGGGCCATGCGATTAGTATATTCCGATATTGGAATACGTCAAGGGAGAAGCTTTTGTGGATCGCTTATTTCGCGAGTCCAACAAACACGAGTTAGCGATTATCGGAAACCGTCATGCTGAGGTACCCCGAAGCATCTGGCCGGCTGACGCAATCCTGCCAGATGCTTCGGGGTACCTCAGCATGACAGTATTTTGCGGTTGAGGGGAACCGGTCCGGATCGGGCCGTGTGCGTTTGCTACGGCTTTGCGCCCGGCGGCGCAATCTCTTCAAGCGGCAGTGACGCGTGATCGATGATGTACACCCACTTCCCATTT
>DATBDZ010000335.1:0-9702 GCA_036276235.1 Humisphaera sp.
TGCGCTTCAGCGCACGCGGAAATCGCGCGACGTTCGAACCGCGTGCGCTGAAGCGCACCCTACGAAAACGGATTGCATCCTTTGAAAGTTCGAGTTTTGGAGGCAATCCCAAGAAGGGTGAGAATCTTTCGCCGTGGCACGGGTTTGTAACGTTTGTAACCCGTGCGTGCGATGTGAGGACAAACAAGAGCACGCAGAGCAACGATTTCTGTCGTTCGTGCGCCGTCTGCACGGGTTGGAAACCTGTGCAACAGGAAAAGAGCTCAAGCTTCAATGCGGACCTTGCGAACGCTCGGTGTTGCAAAGCAAAAATGGCACGGGTTTCCATTGCTGGAAGCCCGCGCCATTTTCGTTTGAGGGGACTCTGTTTCAATCATTAACGCGACAGCACTTGGGCGGCGGCGTCGCGGATGGCGGCGTCTTGCGACTGATCCTTTGAGATCGTCGTCAGCAGGGCTGTGACCTGCTCGCTACGGAAGCTCGCCAGCGCCAGTACCGCGGCGCGGCGGGCGATGGGGAGGAAATAGCCATTCGCGTTGCGGACGACTTCCATCAGCGGCTCGAGTGCTCGTGCGTCACCGATGAGGGCCAGAGCGCGGATCGCTTCGGCGCTGGGCTCGGCGTGCGTGTCGCTTACGGCGGTGATCAGAACATTGACGGCGCGAGCGTCTTTGAGCATCCCCAGGCTACCCGCGGCGGCGGCGCGGACGACGGGGTGGAAGAAGCCGTCGCAATTCTCCATCACTTGAATCAGCGGCTCGACCGCTTCGACATGGCCCAGCGCGCCCAAGGCGGTAGCCGCATCACGGGAGATGTCGGCGTCATCGTGGCGAAGCTGCGCGATCATCGCCTCAACCTCGGCAGGCCGAACGCGCTCGGCCGGCGGCGTCGTTGGTGGTGTCGCGGGCTGCGTCTGCGGTTGCGCTTGAGGCGTCACCTGCGGGGTGGCCGCTTTAGCGGCCGCCTTCTCTACTTTGGGGACGGCGGTGTGCCGCTTGTCAGTCGTCTTCGTCGTGGTCTTGCGAGGCATGTTGGTTTCCTTTGAAAAAATCTGTGATGCGAATCGGATGAGCGCTTCCCGGTTGAATCCAATTTGAGCGGCGATGTTTTGTACGGCGCGCTGCAGCGCTGGCGACAATCCATCCGCGTGCGCGACTCGACGGGGCTCGTCGAAGCCCGATGCGCACTCTGCGGACGACTCACGGATTTGTGTGGAGAAGAACTTCAACAACTGCAAAAGTATCGGACCAACATCCCTCGATTCGCCAGCGGAATTTCGCAAATCTATGCGGGTTGAAGCTCTGCCGCCGGCTCGCGTTGTGGCGCAAGCGAATCTGCATTTGTCGATATGTCGCGAACCTCAACATCGACTTTCATCGATTCGTAAGCCGGCGTGTAAATCGTGCCGGCAATCGGAGCCACATCGCGGTAGTGCCGACCGTGCGCGATGCGCACGTGATCGAGATGCGGCAGTGTGCCGTTGGTTGGATCAAAACCTTTCCAGCCGACGTTGGGAATGTACAGCTCAATCCACGCGTGCGAGGCATCGCAGCCGACGCGGTTCGCACCATTGTTGCCGGTGTGGATGTAGCCGCAGACGTATCGCGCCGGCACGCCCAGCAGCCGCGCCATGCAGGCGAAGAGATTGGTGAAATCCTGGCAGACGCCTTTGCGGGTCACGAACACATCGTAAGGCGTCGTGAAAACGGTCGTGGTACCCGGTGCGTAAGTGTAATCGCGATGGATCGCCAGATTAATCGCAAAGAGCGTCTCCATCAGATCGCGATCATTACGCTCGACAAACTCCATCGCGTATTGTGTCAGTTCCAAAAGCTGCGTCTCGGGAAGCTCGACAGGCAGCAGGTAAGGCGTCAGCATCAGCCGCTCGCCGGGCATCCAGACCAGCGGAAACGCCGGCCGAATCGGAACCGACGCGAAAGCGAATGGATCGGTATCGTAAATCTCCACCTGCGACTGGGCGCAAATCGTCAGCTCCGTATACGGCTCATTGATCTCAAATCGCGCGGTGGAATTCCCGAACGCGTCTTCATATTGAATGAGACTGACCGGCGGATTGGTCGTCAGTGAGTAGCGATGCAGCTTTTGCCGCTCGTCGGTCATGGGGCGCAGATGGGCGCGATGAGCGCTGCGAAGCACAGGCTGGTTGTAGGTGTAGGTTGTCGTATGACGGACGGAGAGCATGCGGTTCATGGCAAGGCAATAGGCAAGTTCTGTTCCAGAGCGATCAGGACCAACAATTCATGTAGGGTGGGTGTACTCGCCCACCACGAGCGGAAGATGGTGGGCGAGTACACCCACCCTACATTTGGTGCGACGCCAACACGTTGGCCAATTACGCCGCGACTGGCTCTACATCAACCGACACCGCCAACCCGTGGCGGTGGCAGCCGGTGACGACGCCTCTTACGGGGCTGACGTCGCCGTAGTCGCGGGCCCAGGCGGTGGTGATGTGCTCGGCGGCGGGGATGACGCCGTTGGTGGGGTCGAAATCGATCCAGCCGAAATCGGGGAAGTAGACGCCGAGCCAGGCGTGCGAGGTGTCGGCGCCGACCAATCGCTGGCGGCCGGGCGGGGGCTTGGTGACGAGGTAGCCGCTCACATATCGCGCCGCCAGGCCCAGCGACCGCAGGCAGCCGATCTGCAAGTGGGCAAAATCCTGACAGACGCCGTGGCGATGATGCAGCACATCGAGCACGGGCGTGCCGATCGTCGTCGCCTGGGAATCAAAGGTGAAATCGGCGTGAATGCGATGCGTCAGCTCGATGGCGCAATCCAATAGCGAGCGGCCGGGGGCAAAGCTCGGGCGGGCATACTCGGCCAGCTCTTCATGATGCGGAATGAAAGGAGATTCAAAGGTGAATTGCCGCGCATCAAGGATCGGCGCTTCGCGGCGATGGGCGATCACGTCCGCCGCCTGATCCCACGCCGGCCACCATAATCCGGTCAGCGGGTCAAACGATTTCACATCCACTTCGCTTCGCGCCACGATCTTGAGGCTGGTGTGCGGCTCCTGCAGGGTGAACCAGGTGATCGGATTTCCAAAATAATCGAGCCGCTCGCTGTGCGCGACGGGATTGGGAATGACGGCAACCGTCGCCGAGAGCACGCTCTGGCGGCTGGTTTCGCGCGGCGTCAGGTGCACAACATTATGACAGAGCGGCACCGGATCGCGGTAGAAATACTCCGTGGAATGAGTGACCTTGTATCTCACTTGGGCCGCTCCTCGGCGCTGGAGTCGATATTGCGCGATACCGCGGCATGGCTGAAATAAATCTGCCCGATCGCTTGCGAGATATCCTCCATCGCGTCGATCACTTTGCGGAGAAGAGCCGCGAGCCTCATGCGGCCCTTTGGCCCCGGCTGGCAGATACGCGGAAAATCGGCCAGCTTCAGCCGATCGGCGATGCGCAACACCGCCTGCTTGTCCGGCGATTGCCGCGGATGACTCGTCTCGCGCGGCAACTGCTGCAAATGCTCCTGCAACGCCAGCACTTGAAAAAGAATCGAGCGCGGATTGGATTCATCGCCGACCAGCAGATCGACGATCGCGGTCGCATCAAGCTGCGTGAGATAGCGCCGTCGATAAGTGAGCGAGCTGTCGGCGATTTCCAGCAGCGCATCGAGCACCGCCGGCTCAAACGGCTCGACCTTGCAAAGCGCCGCGCCAAGCAATCGCGCCATCGCGAGAGATCGCTCGATGCGATTGCCCATGTCCAGGAATCGCCACGCCTGCCCGCGCGTCATCGACTCGGCGATAACGCCGCTGAATGCCAGCAGCTCGACGATCAGATCGTTGAGCAGGTGAATCGTGCGCGCGACATGCTCGTCCTCAAGCCCCGCATCGAATTCGGCTAATTCGCGTTCCATTCCCTGGAGAATTCGCCACGCGTCGGCCGAGACGCGATCGCGCAAGCCGCGCACGAGATTTCGGACGGCGGCCATCCCGCGGCGCAAGCCACCGGGGCCATTGGTGTCGAGCAATTCGAAGGTCAGCGCATCCAGGCGCGTCTCATCAAAACGCATGCCGTAAGCACCGAAGAGCGCGCGGGTGAGTACGCCGGCGGTGGGGAGGCTGTCGGGCCGGCCCTGGTCGATCACACGATTAAAGAGGCTTCGCGCGATGCGCACATTCGACTCGAATCGCTGCACATATCGCGCCAGCCAGAAGAGATCGTCCGCGACGCGGCTGGTGAGTTCCCCGCCGCCGCGGCTTAGCTCCACCGGCCGCGAGGCGGCGGCGAGCAAGGTCAGCTCGGTGACCGCGCCTTCGCTGAGGATCCAGGTGTCCTTACTTCCACCGCCGCGCTGCATGGAGACGACCAGCGAATCAGAAGCGCCGGTGACGCGCGTCAGTCCGCCCGACATGACGTTAAAGGAATCGCCCTCCGCGACGGCGTAGCCGCGAATGACAAACCGCCGCGCTTCGGCCTGATGCTCCATGAAGACGGGCGCGGTTCGCGTTTGCACCATCTCCTGCGCAATGAACTCCGCCGGCCGCGCCGAAATGCGGTCGGCCAATTCCGCCAATTCCGCCCGCGACATGTCGCTGCCAAATTGCGGATCGGATCCTTGCAGCACAAACGCTGGCTTGATCACGAGCGTCGCAAGATTTTCCAGCACAAATCGCCGCGAGTCCGAATCGCCGCACCACCAGGTCTGCACCGACGGCAGCTTCAATTCCTCGCCCAGCAGATGCCGGCACAGCACCGGTAAATAAGAGAGAAACCCCGGCGACTGCGCCATCCCGCTTCCCAGCGCGTTGGAGACGGCTACATTTCCTTCGCGCACCGCCTCGACCAATCCGGGCACGCCCAGAAACGAATCCTGATACAGCTCAAGCGGATCGCAGAAATCGTCATCGACGCGGCGAAGGATCACATCCACGCGCTGCAAACCACTGAGCGTTTTGAGGAAAACGTTGCCATCGCGGACGGTCAGGTCGTTTCCCTGAACCAGCGTGTAGCCGAGATATCGCGCCAGATAGGCGTGCTCGAAATACGTTTCGTTGTACGGCCCCGGCGTCAGCACGACGACGCGCGGGTTTTCGCGATTGGGCGGGGCGAGCGATCGCAATGTCTGCCGCAGCGAAATGAAGAAGGGCGCCAGTCGCTCCACATTCGCCTGACGGAATGCGCTGGAAAGAACGCTGGAGATGACGATCCGATTTTCCAGCGAATAGCCGGCGCCGCTGGGGGCTTGCGTGCGATCGCTGACGACGCGGAATTCGCCATCGGCCAATCGCACAAAATCCGCCGAGTACATATGCAGCCAGCGATTGTGCGGAAGCGTGACGCCATGCAGCGGGCGCAGAAATCCGGGATTGGCAAAGAGCAGCTCGGCCGGCAGCCACCCTTCGCTGATCGATCGCGCCGGGCCATACAGATCGGCCAGCAGCGCATCGAGCAAGCGCGCCCGCTGCGTCAGCCCCGCCGCCACTGTGCGCCACTCGGCGGCGGGCAGCAGCAGCGGAATCAGATCCAGATTCCACGGGCGATCCAGGCCATTGGGATCGCCATAGATATTATGCGTGATCCCGTTTTCGCGAATGAGCCGCCGGCCCAGCTCCCAGCGGCGAAGCAGCTCTGCCGACCCAAGATCATCCAGCAGACTGACCAGCGGGCTCCAGTGGGGGCGCAGCGCGCCGTCCGGCTCGAGCATCTCGTCGCGCCCCTCCTGGCTCCTGGAATAAGCGGCGGCAAATCCGCTGGGGCCGGCGAGTCTGTCCAAGGTGTTGCTGGTCATACCTGCCGCAAATCCAGGGTGAAGGGCAATTCGGCGCTGGCCGGCGGCTCCACTATGCGCATCGGCCCCGGCGTGTGGCCAATTGAGTAAAATCGGGCGATTCGCCGGCCTTCAGCCTCATAAGCGTTCACCGGAAAGCTCTCATAATTGCGCCCGCCCGGATGCGCCACATGATACACGCAGCCGCCGATCGATCGGCCGGCCCACGTATCCACCAGATCAAACGTCAGCGGCGAATCCACTCCAATCGTAGGATGCAAACAAGAGGGCGGCTGCCAGGCGCGATATCGAATTCCTGCGACATATTGCCCATTGGTGCCCGTCGGATGCAGCGGCACGCGAACGCCGTTACACGTTACCACATGGCGGCTATCGATCATTCCATCGACGCGCACCTGCATGCGTTCCACCGATGAATCGACATACCTTACGGTCCCGCCCGCCGCCGGTTCTTCGCCCAGCACATGCCACGGCTCAATTCCCTGGCGCAGCTCCAGGTTTACGCCGCGGTGTTGGATTGTTCCATAATGCGGAAAACGGAATTCGATATGCGGCGCGAACCACTGAGCCTGAATCGGATATCCCGCCCGATTCAGCTCGAACACGACGTCTTCCAAATCCTGCTGAATAAAGTGCGGCAGCATGTAGCGATCGTGAATCTCGGTCCGCCAGCGCACGAGCCGATCCTGATACGGCGCATTCCAAAACCGCGCGATCAACGCCCGCAGCAAAAGATGCTGCGTGAGGCTCATTCGCGAATGCGGCGGCATCTCAAACGCGCGCATTTCCAGAAGCCCAAGCCGGCCGGTGGAGGATTCTGGCGCGTAGAGCTTGTCGATGCAGAATTCAGCGCGATGCGTGTTGCCGGTGACATCGACCAGAATGTTGCGGAAGATGCGATCGACCAGCCAGGGCTGAACATTGCCGCCATTGGGCACTTGCTTGAATGCCAGCTCCAGCTCGTAAACCTGATCGTTGCGCGCCTCATCGACGCGCGGGGCCTGACTGGTCGGGCCGACGAATTGCCCGCAGAACAGGTACGAGAGGGCGGGATGATTGTGCCAATACCCGACGAGACTGCGGAGCAAATCCGGCCGGCGCAGCAGCGGCGAATCCGCCGGCGTCGGCCCGCCGACCACGATGTGATTTCCGCCGCCGGTGCCCGTATGGCGGCCATCGAGCATAAACTTTTCGGTGCCGAGCCGCGCGAGGCGCGCTTCTTCGTAAAGCGCCGTGGTATTGCGCACCAGGTCATCCCATGATTCAACCGGCTGCGTGTTGACTTCGATCACGCCCGGATCAGGCGTCACTTTGATCAGCGCGACGCGCGGATCGGGCGGCGGCGTGTATCCCTCGACGAGAATCGGAATCCGCAAACTGCTGGCGGTGGCCTCGAGCGCTGCCACCAGCTCCAGATAATCTTCCAGCAGCGAGACGGGCGGCATAAAGACGCGCACCACGCCGCCGCGCGCTTCGACGCAGAGCGCGGTGCGAATCAAATCGCTCGCGGGTTGGCCGACTGCGGGCGGAAGCGGCGAAATCGCGCTGCTCGTGCGAACGCGGCCCGGCACGGGAGTTCTTCCAACGCCGCCGGCAATCGTCTCCATCGGCGACTGCTCGGCGCGGCTTTCCATCGCGTCTATCGCATGAGTGTGACCTTGAACATATCGCTGCCGCACGAGAGTTTCATAGGACGGCAGCGCCCGCCGCGGCTCCCACGGATCGAGCGGCTGGGGCGATGTCTGCTCCGACTTCACCGCAAACGGCACCGAATCCAGCGGCAGCCGAAAGCCCATCGGCGAATCGCCGGGAATCAGATACATCCGCTCGGGCCGGAAAAACCACGGCCCGCTCACCCAATCCGCCGAGCCGTCGGTATATCGCTGGCGGCGCAGCGGCAGCGCGTAGCCGACCACCGTATCCAATCCCTGCTCGAAGATGCGCGACATCCGCGCCCGCTCTTCAGGATTTTCCAGTTTGTTGTCGAACGGATCGACATTGACGGGCAGCCGCCGTTCCTTCCAGAGGTAATACCAGACATCTTCAAAGCCGCTGACGACAAATCGCGTCGGCACACCCAGCCGCTCGGCAAGCGTCATCGCAAATGCGCGGGCATCATTGCTTGTGGCGGAATTATTCGGCTTGGTTTCATCCGCAACCAGCGCCGGATCCATCCAGATTGGCTGGCCATCCTTGCGGAAGTACAGCCCGAATGCCCAGCGCGGAAGCGATTCGCCGGGATACCATTTGCCCTGCCCATGATGCAAAAATCCGCCCGGCGCGAAGCGGTCGCGCAGTCGGCGGAGCAGCTCGTCGCCGCGCTTGTATTTCATGGGGCCCAGCGCCGCCGAATTCCATTCCGGGCCGTCCATGTCGTCGATCGAGACAAACGTCGGCTCGCCGCCCATCGTCAGGCGGACATCCGACCGCTTCAAATCCGCATCGACCTGATGCCCCAATGCCTCGATCTGCGCCCATTGCTCGTCGGTGTAAGGCTTGGTCACCCGCGGATCTTCATGGATCCGCTGAATGCTCATCGCGAAGCCAAACACGCCGGCGTTGTCGCTTTCGCCGTCGCCGTGAATGGCGCCGTCTTCGGGGTCGGTCTTGGCGATTTCTTCATCATCGTAGGAGAATGATCCGGTGACCGGCGCTGCAGTGAGCGGGTCGGCCGAGCAAGCGAGCGGCAGATGTCCTTCGCCGGCGAGTAAGCCTGACGTCGGATCAAGCCCCACCCATCCCGCGCCCGGAAGATATACTTCCGCCCACGCGTGCAGATCGGTGAAATCAGTTGAAGCGCCGACGGGCCCATCGAGGCTTTTCACATCCGGCACAAGCTGAATCAGATACCCCGAGACAAATCGCGCCGCCAACCCGAGATTGCGCAACGCCTGCACCAGCAGCCACGAAGTATCGCGGCAGGAGCCGCTCAGGTGCGTGAGCGTTTGCTCGGGCGTCTGAATTCCCGGCTCCATGCGGATCAGATACTTGATCATCTTGCAGAGCCGCGCGTTCAGCTCGACCAGAAAATCAACCGTCGGCACATCCTTCGCCCGCGATTTCGCGATGAAGCAGGCAAGCTTCTCCCCCGGCTTTTCCGCTTCAAGATAAGGCTGCAACTCCCGCGCGAGCACCGCCGGGTAGATAAACGGATAACGCTGGGCCTCCTTCTCCAGAAAGAAGTCGAACGGGTTGATCACCGTGAGGTCGGCGATCAGATCCACCTCGACGGCAAGCTCGGTCGTCTTTTTGGGAAACACCAGCCGCGCTAGGCGATTGCTGTACGGGTCCTGCTGCCAGTTGATGAAATGCTCGGCCGGCTTGATGGTGAGCGAGTAGCTCAAGACCGGGGTGCGGCAATGCGGCGCCGGCCGCAGCCGCAATATCTGCGGCGAGAGCCAGACCGGCCGGGGATATCGATAGGATGTCTTATGATTGAGCGCAACGCGTATCGCCATGGGGCAACGTCTTGATGCACCGCATCGCGCAGAAAAAACGGCGGGGTGTGTTCGCCGCTTTGATTGATTCCCACTAACAGCCCGAACTCATCGGCGGTTCGCGGGGGATAATAGTTAGCCAACGGGGAATATGCAAACGGGTTTATGTAAGGCGGCCCTCGTGAGTTGGTGGGGCGGACATTCTTGTCTGTCCTCGAGTCTGGGAGTGGTGGCATTCTTGCCACCCGAGCAGACTCGAATCCGTTCGGGGGACAGGAATGTCCCCACTCACAGATTCGAAACGGACAAGAATGTCTGCTCCACCCAAGACAGCAGACAAGAATCTCTGCTCCACCAAGAACGGCGGGCAGTGCCCAATACTGTCCGCCACACGACCCCTTGCAATTTTAACACAATCTTAATTTGCGCTTTTGGTCTGGTTGTGCTTAGATGACGCCATCGCCGGACCACCTCCAACTTCTTCCAGAACGCCGCTGAAGCG
>DATBDZ010000336.1:0-8603 GCA_036276235.1 Humisphaera sp.
CCGCCGCTCGGAACCGCCTGCGCGAAAGAGTCGCACAACACTCTCCGCGGCGGCTTCAATGAGCTGCGGTGCTCGCTCGATTGCCTCCTGCAACTCCATCGGACGATCGCAAATTGAGAACCACGCGCTCAAACCTTCTGCGTGCAGTCCGCTGAGATTGCCATCCAAAGCTCCCGCGAGCGCAATGCACGGCACGCCCATCTCGCGGCACAATCGCGCGACGCCGATCGGCGTTTTGCCGTGGGCGCTTTGTTCGTCGAGGCGGCCTTCTCCAGTGATGCAGAGTTCGACGGAGCGGAGGCGCTCGCGAAGTCTTGTTGCGTCGATGATGACCTGAATTCCGCTGCGGAGATTCGCGCCGAAGAAGGCGAGCATTCCGAAGCCCAGGCCGCCTGCCGCCCCGGCGCCGGGAGTGTTGGCTGCGGTTTGTTTGCCAGTTCGTTGGGCGAATCGTCGAAGCGATTCATCGAGTTGGCGAATCTGTGGTGGCGTCGCGCCCTTTTGCGGGCCATAGATGAAAGCCGCGCCGTTTGCGCCGAAGAGCGGATTGGTCACATCGCAGGCGACGGTGATATTCATCCGCTCGACCGGGCTGCCGCGCCCGTGCTTGATCATGATCACTTGATCCAGATCGCGTCCGCAGAGCGGCTCGGTTGCCGATACCGGCTCGCCGCCCTGGAGGATGATTGGGAGTCCGCAGGCCTGCGCGCAGCCGACGCCGGCGTCGTTGGTGGCGCTGCCGCCGATGCCGAGAATGACGTTGCTCGCGCCCAGCTCGGCGGCGGCCATGAGCAGCTCGCCGGTGCCGAAGGTTGTCGTGTTCATCGGATCGCGCTGCTCAGGTCGCAACAGCGCCAGGCCACTGGCAGAAGCCATCTCAACGACGGCGGTCGTTCCATCGCCGAGCATTCCAAATGTCGCCTCGACCTTCATTTCCGGCAGCGGGCCTGTCACAACTTTGCGGATTAACCGCCCACCGGTCGCGGCGACGAGGGCATCGACGGTTCCCTCGCCGCCGTCGGCCATCGGGCACAGATCAATCGCGGTATCCGGATCTGCCCGCCGTGCCCCCGCCGCCATGGCGTCGGCGACTTGCCGCGCCGTCAGACAGCCTTTGAATTTGTCGGGGGCTATAAGAATTGTCATTGGTCATTAGTCATTTGTCATTGGTCAGATGTTCCTGATTGGAGCGAGGGCAACCATGATGCCTTCCTGCAACTGGCAACTGACCACTGACAACTGACGAGTCTTTCCCTATCCTTTTAATCTCCACGATGGCGGAACAGAAGCCTGCATCGATGGGAAAGGAGCTTTTCATGTCATTTACACTGCAACTCGGCCAGCCCGCGCCGGATTTTGATCTGCCGGGGACCGACGGGAAAAATCATTCGCTGGAGAACTTCAAGAATTGCCGCGCGCTGGTGGTGGCGTTCTCGTGCAATCATTGTCCCTTTGTCGTTGGCTCGGAAGAGCGGATGGTTGATTTCGCGCTGAAATACGCGCCGCGCGATGTCGCGTTTGTCGCGATCAATTCCAACGAAACCGACAATCATCCCAACGATGATCTGCCGCACATGATCCAGCGGGCCAAGGAGCGGAATTTTCCGTTTCCTTATCTGCGCGATGATTCGCAGGACGTGGCCCGGGCGTACGGAGCGCTGCGGACGCCGCACTTTTTCGTCTTCGGCAAAGACTCGCGCGGTAACTGGTCGCTGGCGTACACCGGCCGCATGGACGACAACCCCCGCCAGCCCGGCAAGCAGACAACGCACGAATTGGCAGACGCGGTTGACGCAATTCTCTGCGGTAAAGCGCCCGCCGTCCCGATGACCAACCCGATCGGCTGCAACGTGAAGTGGAAAGGAAAGCCGGCCCATTGGATGCCGCCGGAGGCTTGTGATCTCGTTTAAGGAGTCAGGAGCCAGTAGCCAGGAGAAGAAGGAACAGGAAGCCACAAGCCAGTAGCCAGAAGCCGGAAAAGGACGCAGAGCGGCGGTTTCAACCCCGAACCCTGAACCCCGAACCCTGAACCCTCATGCCTCACTTGCACCAGGACGCTAACAATCTCGCCGGCCGCCGCTTGGCGCTTTCGCTTGCACTTACGCTCGCTTTCGTCATCGGCGAGCTGCTCGCCGGTATCTGGTCGCACAGCATCGCTCTGATGTCGGATGCGGGGCATAATCTGGCTGATGCGCTGGCGCTCTTATTGAGCTGGTATGGCGTGCGGGCGGCCCTTTGGCCAAGCTCGGCGGCGCGAACATTTGGTTATCATCGCGTTGGCGTGCTCGCTGCATTGGCTAACGCGGCTTCACTGGTTCTCATCGCGGGGTTCATCATCTGGGGCGCGGCCCAGCGGCTCATGAACCCGCAGCCCGTTGCCGGGCCGGCGATGATTTGGGTGGCGGCGGTTGCCATCGTGCTCAATAGCCTGATCGCGCTCTGGCTCCATCGCTCGGCGAAGAATGATCTGAACATCCGCAGCGCCTACATCCATATGCTCGGCGACGCGTTTGCCGCCGTCGGCGTGGTGATCGCGGGGGTCATCGTCACGCTGAGCGGCAAGCCGATCGCCGACCCGATCTGCTCGCTGATCATCGGCGGCCTGATTCTCTGGACCTCCTGGGGAATTCTGACCGAAAGCGTCAACGTCCTGCTCGAAGGCACGCCGGCCGGCGTGGACATGGCATCTGTCGAGAAGATGATTGCTGCCGTGCCGGGCGTGCTGGGTGTTCACGATCTTCACGTCTGGTCGCTGGGCTCCGGCGTGGTGGCTTGCAGTTGCCACATCCTCGTCGGCGAGCAAAGTATTCGCGAAGGGCAGCAGGTGCTGCGTGCGGTCACCGACGAGTTGGATCATCACTTCCACATCACTCACACGACAGTGCAGGTTGAGGTCGAAGGATGCGATCCGGATGACATGTATTGCACGCTAAAACATTCGGCGGGACATGAGCATGGCCATAGCCATTCGCACGCGCATCATGGACATCATGCGCATTGAAGAGGGTGGTAGGGGCATCCGGCCCATGGACTGCGATGCAGCGCAAGCAGGATTAGCGTGACTTTGGTTCCCCAGATCGCACATTGATCTGGTCGATGCCTGCCAACTTATTCAAAGCGTTTTGCGAAATTGAACCGCCATCTCGTAGCGGCCGTTGCTGATCGGTCTTGAGCGGATCACCTCGCAGAGGTGAGTCGTGGTGCGGCCGTTGTGGATTTGGATGCGGCACATCTGGCCGACGGCCAAGCTCTCGCGGAGCAGGAACGAGACGCCGCTGATGCTGGCGTCGCGGGTCATGATCTCGTGCGTGGTGTGGGTGGTGCGGCCATCCAATTCCAGCACGGCCAGCGTCGCGCGGGTTTGCGCGGGTCGGCGATTATCCGTTCGGCGATCGACCTCCGGCAGCGCGACCACCGACGGCGTTCGCCGACGCGGACCTTGTTGGCCGTTGACTCGCGGCGCCGGCGCGGGGAGCGCGTGGCCGTTGAGACTCGGCGCGTGGCCGTTCAGGCTCGGAGCCCGGCCATTCAGACTGGATGCGTTTCCATTCAAGCTCGGTGCGCGACCATTGAGACTGGATGCATTTCCGTTCAAGCTCGGCGCGCGCCCCTTGAGACTCGGCGCACGGCTGTTGTGCGATTGCCCATTCGCGGGAAGCGCGGAAGGCGAGAAAGAAGAGGCAGCAGGTCGCGGAAAACTCGACGGGGAAGCGGGAGCTTCGGGCAGGCGACTGGCGTTCATCCGTGATCCTTTCGTGGGAGCTGGCCGCGAAGACGCTTGGCTGTCCTGCCCTTCGCCAATTGGGCTGGACGGCTTTGCCAAAGGCTCCGCCTTTGGGCGCTTGGCGACTGATTTGTGATTTGAGCGAGATGAATCTGGTTTCACGATGCGCCGCGGCGGTGCCGCGGACCTTCTTTTTTCCCTGAACCAACGCGGCGCGACGGACCGACATTCATCGAGGTCCGACTGCCATTAAGCACTTACCCTGACTGTCAGAACGGAATTGCCCTTAGGAGAATACGAACCCTTGAGGCCATGTGCTATTATGGCAAGTTATCGGGCCGGATCAAGTGTGGCTCACCGAAATTTCGTGCGGCGATTGCCACCGTTCAAACACCTGCAACCCGCCCGTCAGACTGGAGCGACTGATGTTCTTTAGATCGGCATTACAAGGCTTTCTCTTTACCGCGTTGCTTGCAATAGGCGCCGCCGGCTGTACGCAAAAGCCCCCGCCGCCCGCTGGCGCGGCAATCGTGCACTCCGACGAACCGGAAGATAAGCCCACGCTGATCGACGTGCCGACCGACGGCATATACGCCTGCTACAAGGAAGGATTTGCCGAGCCGCTCGGAACGTACACGCTGAAAAAAGACGAGAAGATCGGCTTCGAACTCCACCAGGCCCCGCTCGAGCGCGGCGGAATAAAGCCCATGCTCCTCGGCGTGGCGGGGAAGGATCGGTTCGAACTGCCGATCGCGGAAAAGTATGTTTGGAAGAGGTTGTGACATTCGTGGACTCGAGACGGTCGAACGGAGGGAGATCATGGCGACGACATTGGAAGAACGCGTTGCATTGCTCGAGCGGCAGGTCGCCGAGCTCCTGAGCGCACAGCATCGGCCGAAATCCGGATCGTCATGGCTCGCTGACGTGTACGGCCGATTCGCGAACGACCCGATCTTCGACGAGGCAATGAAGCTTGGGCGAAAGTATCGCGAGTCAACGCGGCCGCGCCGTCGCAAAACGAAGAAGCGCTCATGACCGTCTGATCGGCCTACCTCGCCGCCACCTCACCCGCCCCCATCCCAAAAACCTGATGCTCATAAAGCTGCTGATACGTCTCGCACGTTCGCAGCAACTCATCATGTCCGCCGCGGCCTACGATTTGGCCTTTGTCCATGACGATGATTTCATCCGCGCTTTTAATGGTGCTGAAGCGATGGGCGATGACGAACGTCGTCCGCTCATGCATGATCTGCTCGATCGCGCGCTGAATTAGAGCTTCACTCTCGGCGTCGACCTGGCTGGTGGCTTCATCCAGAATCAGGATCGGCGATGCCCGCAAAATCGCGCGGGCGATGCAGAGGCGTTGCTTTTGGCCACCCGAAAGCTGCGCGCCCAAGCCGCCCAGCAGCGTGTCGTAGCCTTGCGGCTTGGCGAGGATGAAGTCATGCGCGAAAGCCCTGTGCGCGGCTTCCTCCACTTTCGCTCGCAGTTCTTTGCCCGCTGGCGATGTGATCGCAGCCGCCACCATCGGATGGCCGTAGGCGATGTTCTCGGCGATCGTCCCCGGAAAAATAACCGAATCCTGCGTCACGATCGAAATCTGCTCGCGGAGGCTCTTGAGCGTGATATCGCGAAGATCGACGCCATCGATCAAGACGCGGCCTTTTTGCGGATCGTAAAATCGAGGAAGCAGCGCAAGCAGCGTCGTCTTCCCGCTGCCATTGCGGCCGACGACCGCCACGCAACGCCCCTTGGGCACAGTAAGGTCCACATCGATCAGCACTGGAATCTGTGACCCCGGATAGCTGAACGTGATGTTCTCAAACCGCACTTCTCGCTGAATTGGCGCCAGCCTTACTCGATGGCCGTTGCGAGAAGCGTGGTGCATCTTCCCATTCTGGCTCCTGGCTCCTCGCTCCTGGCTCCTGCCTTCCATCTCCTTTTTCTCAATCGGCAGATCCATGATCTCAAAAATCCGCGCCGCGGCGGCGTTGGCTTTTTGCAGAACGATGTTCACTTTGCTTACTCGCCGCAGTGAATCGCCGATGCTGGCGAGGCATGCCATCACTGCGACGAACATCGGCAGCGTGAGCGTCTGCTTGACCATCATGAGATAGCTGGCGTACAGGACAACGCACGTCACCACCAGCAGCGTGAGCGTCTCCATCGTCGGCTCGCTGAAGCTGTCGATGCGGCTCATGCGCAGCTGCTCAGCTACCAGCTTGTCCATGATACGCGTATAACGCCGACGCTCGAAACGCTCGGCGTTGGCGCTTTTCACCACGCGGATTCCCGTCAACGAACCCTCAACCTGCCCGAGCATCGTCGCGGAGCTGACCAGCGCCTTCTTGCTGGCGCGGCGCATCTTTTTGCCGAACTTCTTGATCGCGAGAAACATCAGCGGCGTGAACGCGACGATAAACATCGTCAGCCAAAAATTGAGTATCAGCGCCAGGCTAAAGGCCATCGCCGCCTTGATGGGTTCCTGGATGCTCTGACCAAGGATTGTTTTGAAGCCTTCGGCGAGCCCCTGCGCATCCTGCGTCAGCCGGCTGGTCACGTCGCTGGTGCCGCGCACATTGAAGTGGCTGAGCGGAATGTGCAGCACCCGATCGTAAAGCCGCCGGCGGATGTCGTTGACCGCCAGAACAGCCGACTTGTCCGACAGATATTCCTGGAAAAACTTCACAACGTTGGCAACGATCGCCAGCCCGACAAGGAACGCCAGAATAACGGCAATCGCCTTCACAGGATTGCTCGGCAGCCGGCCTGTCAGTTGCCTGCCGACGCGCTGGTAATACGGTATCAGCGGCATCTGAGCCACAGTGAGGTTGCCGCGATCCTTAACTGGAAGAGTTGCAGAAGCCGCATCCGGATCGGCCAGCTCTCCAAAGAGCTGAGCGCTGGCGGCCTTCTCCTGGTCGGTTTGTGCCGTGGGAAAGAGCACATCCTGTGATTTGAGCCCCGCCTGGGCAGCCGCGCCTTTCGGTTCAACCTTCAGCACGATTAAACCGCTGCCCTCGTCGGCGAGCGTAAAGCCGAGCCGATTCTGCGCGATCGTTCGATTCGCCCACGTCGCGATCGTGTCCCCGCGCACCATCACTCGCATGACCGGCAGAATCGTCGTCAGCCCAACCGTGGCCGCCGAGCTGACAAAAACCGCGCAGAGAATCGAGATGATCACCAGCCACCGATACGGATACAGAAAGCGGCAGGCACGCCAGAAATGGGCCGTCCCCTTCTCCTTCTTGCGCTTCGGCTCGATTTGCGGTTCACCAGATCGGTTGACAGAACTCATGCCAGAGGCATCCTTGGTTCGATAACGGGCTTATCGGACGAATCAGTATACAGAAATGAGTTGTCAGTTGTCAGTTGCCAGTTGTCAGTTGTCAGGGATCAAATAAGTTGTCAGTTGCCAGTTGTCAGTTGTCAGTGGAAGGATCACGTGCACCAACGAACTGCCCGTTGCCAGCGGCCCGTTCTGATTAACGACAGGGAAGGATCCGGTTTGCTTTGTATTTCCACTGGCAACTGACAACTGGCAACTGACAACTTATTTGATTCCCATGCCCATCCCCCTTTCCCAACCCGACATCACGCAGAAAGAGATCGACGCCGTTGTCGATGTGCTGCAGACGCCGACGCTTTCGATTGGGCCGAAGATTGAAGTTTTCGAAGCCGCCTGCGCCAAAGTCGCCGGTCGGCGGCATGCGGTCGGCGTCTCCTCGGGCACTGCGGGCTTGCACTGCGCGATGATTGCCGCGGGTGTCGGCGAGGGCGATGAAGTCATCACCACGCCTTTCTCCTTCGTGGCATCCGCCAATTGCGCGCTCTACGTCGGCGCCAAGCCGGTCTTCGTCGATATCGATCCGAAGACGCTCAACATGGATGTCGAGAAAGCCGCTGCCGCGATCACGCCAAAGACGCGCGCGTTTGTCGGCGTCGAGGTGTTCGGACATCCAGGCGGCATGGTCGAACTCGAGCAGCTCGCCCAACGCCACGAGCTCCCATTGATTGAAGACGCCTGCGAAGGGTTCGGCGGCCTGCACGGCACGCGCCCCATCGGCTCCTTCGGCCGCGCCGGCGTCTTTGCATTTTATCCCAACAAGCAGATCACCACCGGCGAAGGCGGCATGATCGTCACCGACGATGACACGTTCGCCGATGTCTGCCGCGCCCTCCGCAATCAGGGCCGCGAAGGAATGGCATGGCTTGCGCATCAACGCCTTGGCTACAACTACCGCCTCAGCGAGATCAACGCCGCCCTTGGCATCGCCCAACTCGAGCGCCTCGATGAAATTCTCGCCAACCGTCGGCGAGTGGCCCACGCCTACATCGATCGCCTGATGACCAATCGCTATCTGATTCTGCCGACGCTCGAAGACGACACGCACATGAGCTGGTTCGTCTTCGTCGTGCGGCTCAACGATCTGTTCGAACCAGGCGATCGCGAAACGATCATGCAGGAGCTCCGCGCCGCCGGCATCGGCTGCAATAATTATTTCCCGCCGATCCATTTGCAGCCGTACATGATCGAAAAACTAGGCCACAAGCGCGGCAGCTTCCCGATCTGCGAATACGTCGCCGCCCGAACGCTCGCCCTCCCCTTCTTCACCCGCATGACCACGCGGCAAGTCACCCAAGTCTGCAAGACGCTGGAGCAGGTGATCGAGAAGACGCTTGTGGGGCGGAAGAATCGATTTTGAAAAACGCTTTCGGCCCGCGATGCAACGTTTTGAACGTTGAACTAAACCGCTGCGCGGTGGGAAGCGTGGGATTCTGCAATCAAAAAGGGGGTTCTCAAGACTGACGCGTGGGGCATCATCGACTCCTTCTCTTTCACAAGGAGCTTCAGATGACCCCACTGCGTCAGCGGATG
>DATBDZ010000337.1:0-2858 GCA_036276235.1 Humisphaera sp.
GCCGCGTGCTGTGGATCGTCCATCCCGTGGATCCAGTAATGCGCCGCGCCTGGATGGTCCGGATTCCGCCCGAACACCGCCTTTGAGATCTCCGCGGCGTGCAGGTAAAGCGGCACATCGCGCACGCCCTCGTTCTCTCCCAGCAGCGCCAGCGCGTAGAACAATTGCGCCTCATCGTCCTTTGGATACGCTTTCGCCAGTTGCTCCGTAGCCGCCGCGTACTGCGCATCCCGCTCGCGCTTCGTACCTGCGCCGCTGTACAGAATCTCAACCGTTGCCATGTACGCGCGTTCTCGCGCATCGGCGATCTTCGCGGCCCTTTGTTCGGCCGTCGCTCCAAACTTCTTCAGCGCAGCTTGTCCGGATGGCACGTCCAGCTGATTCCATACCGGGTGATTGAACGTCATCGCCTCACCCCAGTACGCCATCGCGAACTCCGGGTCGAGCTGCTCCGCCGCCACGAACGCCTTCGACGCTGTCGGGTACTCAAAGACATGCAGCAGCAGCAACCCGCGCATGAACTCGTGCTGAGCTTCCTTTGATTTTGTCGACGTCGGAAATACAGCGGTGCCCAGGCCAGGCACCGTCTCTGCCCCGGCCGTCAACGCGCACAGTACCAAAACCAGCCCCGCAACTCCCACTCGTCTCACGCGAATAACCTCTTTCCAGCAGGGATTCCGCGGCGGCTCGGCCGCACCCCGCATCGCAGCATCCGGCAAGCATACCGCGCCGTCGCGTGCTCTGCGGAATGGGGCTGCCGCCGATTTCACACCGACGGCTGCCCCGCGGCATACTTGCCGCCGTCACTGATCCCGTCAAACAGCAGCACCCAACCAGGAGTCTCGTCATGCGCCCAGTCCATCTCGCCGTTTCCGTGTCCGTCGTCTTCATCTCCGCCGTTTCGCTCGCCGCTCCCGCCCGCGCAGCCACGCTGTGCGTCAATACAAGCGGCAAGCAAGGCTGCTACACCAGCATCTCCGCCGCGGTAAGCGCCGCCAGTGCGGGCGATACCATCACCGTCGCCCAGGGCACGTATTCCGAGCAAGTCACTATCACCAAGCCGCTCTCGCTGGTGGGTGACAATCGCGAGAACACGATCATCGCCGCCAACGGTCACTCCAACGGCATTCACGTGGACGGCTTCACCGCGCCCGGACTGGCGCACGTCGTGATTACCGGCTTCACCGTCCAGGACGCCAACTTCGAAGGCATCCTCATTCAGAACACGTCCGCCGCCACGGTATCGGAGAACATTGTCCGCCACAACGACCAGAACCTTCAAATTCAAAACGGCGCCTGCCCGGGGCTTCCGGCGTTTGAAACCAACGAGGGCGATGACTGCGGCGAGGGCATCCACCTGATGGGCGTCGACCATTCCACCATCGCCGACAATATCGTCGAACACAACGCGGGCGGCATCCTCGTGAGCGATGAGACCGCGTCGAACCACGACAACGTCATCACCAGGAATTTCGTCCACGACAACCCGTACGACTGCGGCATCACCATGGCATCACACGCCGCATATGTGCAATCAGGGCAGCCGCCGCTGGCGTTCGGCATCTTTCACAACACCGTCTCTGATAATGAATCCCGCCACAACGGATTCGGCAGCGACCAGGGCGGCGCGGGCATCGGCATCTTCGCGCCGGGGCCAGGTAACGTCAACACCATGAATTCGATCGTGCACAACCGAGCGATCGATAACGCGTTGCCCGGAATCGCCGTGCACAATCACGTCCAGCTGACCTTCCCGGGTCACCCGCCGAACCCTAACGCAAACGACAACATCATCGTCGGCAACTACATCTCCGGAAACGCCGCCGACGGCGACCTGCCGACCACCGTTCCCACCGGCATCTCCGTCCTCGGCACAACGCCGATCACCGGGCTGGTTATTGCCGATAACACCATCGAGAACGAAGGCATCGACATCGCCACCCAGACCGCCTCGATCGTCGAAGTACACCTCAATACACTTGAGGGCAAGAAGGTCGGCGTGGCAAACCTGAATGCCGGCGGCCAAGTCAACGCCACCCAAAACTGGTGGGGCTGTCCGAAAGGTCCCGGCGCGAACGGCTGCGCAACCGCAGTTGGCAACGTTGTCTACACTCCGTGGCTGACGAAACCGCCGGCCAATCACGGCGACGATAAGTAACGATCCGCGCACATTACATCCTCAACCGCCCCATGGTGAGTGCCCATTCTTCCTCAGCGGAAGGATGGGACCCGAACCTGCGCCGGTCGAGCCGCCGAAAACCGTGTCAAGCCCCAAAATGGCGCAACTCACTGATTTCAAATGGAAGATTCATGTCAGTTGAGTTTTGCTCAATCTCTTACAATAGAAATAGAGAGTAAAAAAGAGCAGGGGATGGCCGCGCATTCGTTCGGGCTAACTGTCCTGTTTTCTTATTTCTACGTGTAAGCCTCCTGTTTTCTTATTTTTGTACGCAAGTAGCTGAATTCAGAATATTTATGGATAGGGGAGGGGGTATCCGATGACAGCGTCGCAAGCCACGGAAGCCACCGACCTGCTCGTCATCGGGGCCGGCCCGACCGGAATGGCCTGTGCCATCGAGGCCCAGCGCGCCGGGTTTTCCGCCGTCCTGGTCGATAAAGGCTGCCTTTGCAACTCCCTATTCCACTACCCGGCGCACATGACCTTCTTCACCACGCCGGAGCTGCTGGAAATTGGCGACATGCCGTTCTCCAGCCCCAACCAGAAGCCCACCCGCTCCGAGGCCCTTGAGTACTACCGCAAGGTCGCCGAACACTACAGACTCGACGTCCGCCAGTACCAAAAGGTGGATCGAGTCTCCGGCTCGGACGGCAATTTCGCCGTCCAAACCACCGACCGC
>DATBDZ010000338.1:0-13304 GCA_036276235.1 Humisphaera sp.
AACGGCTCAGTGCTCTTTTTTGCGGGCACCTCCCCAAACCTGGCGCATGTCAAACTCTGGAAGTGGACGCCGATCACTGCGACGGCTGGCGGGCCCTACTCTGTTTTCGAAGGCTCAACAGTCGACTTGCATGCAACGGCCACTCCCGACATCGCTTCCGCGATCGCCAGCTATGAATGGGACGGCAACTTTGATGGGAAGACATTCACAACCGATGCCACCGGAATCGACACTAATTTGGACGCGGCGTCTCTCTATGGACCGGCGACCCGGACAATAGCGCTTCGCGTTACCGATTCCTCGGGCAACATTGTGATCGTAACCACTCCCCTCGCGATCATCGATGAGCCGCCGACAGCGACATTTACCGGGCAGGAGGCGCTGCCCGGCTCGGGAGGCATCGTCACCTTCGCGGATTCATTAGACCCGCACCCCTCGCCCGGCACTGTCGTAAGTTTCCTTTACAGCTATGACTTCGACAATGATGGACAGTACGAGTTGACCAATGTCAATACTCCTACAGCCGCCGTGCCCGCCAGCTTCTTGTCGGGGTTGGGCCAGCACGTCATTCATGGTCGGATCACCGATCAAGACGGCGTATCCAGTGAATACACAACCACCATCGACGTCGTCCTTCCCGTTTCTGAAAGCGGGCTTGTCTTTGGTGATGTGAATGCCAACGGACTGCTGGACGCGAATGAAGCAGGCGTGGGTCAGATCCCGGTCTTTCTGGACAGGAATAACGACGGCGCTTACGAGGCCGATGAGCCGACCACCGTCACGGGTTTGGATGGAGCATATGAATTCGCCCAACTCCTTCCCGGATCGTACATGCCGCGCGTGAGACTTTCGCCGGGATGGACAGAAACAGATGACTTGGGAGACTTCCAGCTGATCCTGGCCGCCGGGTCTACTGTGTCCGATCTAGAGCTTGGCGTCCAAGGCCCGCCAGTGCCCAAGATCGGTGGGCCCTATTCGGTCGGCGAGGGCTCCTCGGTGACGCTCAATGCTACAGGCTCCTCAGAAATCGGCGGCACGATTACGAAATTCGAATGGGACACCAACTACAACGGAACGACGTTCGTCGCCCGCGCGACGGGCGTCAGCACGTCATTCAGCGCTGTCGGTCTTGATGGTCCCGGATCCCGTGTGATCGCGCTGCGCGTCACCGATGCGAACGGCATCACCGCTACCGCAACGGGCACCGTCACCATCAACAACGCTCCGCCCAAAGCGACCTTCGCCGCCGGCAGTCCCGTCACGCTCGGCTCTGCCGGAAGCATTTCGTTCTCCGCCGCCAGCGATCCTTCACCCGCCGATGTCACCGCCGGCTTCAAGTACAGCTACGACTTTGACAACAACGGAACATTCGAGACAGCCAACAGCACGAGCACTACTGCAACCGTCCCCGCCAGCTATCTGGCGACCACCGGCGCTCATACGATCCATGGCCGCATCATCGACAAAGACGGCGGCTTCAGCGATTACACCACAACAATCCAGGTGAACGCCGCCAGCAGTGGGGCCAGCATCTCCGGCCTCGTCTACAACGACGCTAACGGCAACGGCATCCGCGACAGCGGCGAAGCCGTCATCTCCGGACAGAAATTCTTCATCGACAAAAACGTCAACAGCATTCTCGATGCCGGCGAGCCAACGTTCACCACGGGCGCTGCTGGAACCTTCACCTTCAGCGGACTGGCCGCGGGAACCTACCGCATCCGCGAAGTGACGATGAGCGGCTGGCGCTGGACCAATCCCACCAGCGGCTACTACAACGCCACCGTCACCGCTAACCAAGTCGTCACCGGCAAAAACTTCGGCGAAACCACCAACGCCCTGATCAGCGGCATCGTCTTCAAAGACACGAATGCGAACGCGAAGCAGGACACCGGCGAAGTCGCGCTGTCCGGCTGGGTCGTCTATCTCGACACCAACAACAACGGCATACTCGACACCGGCGAAAAGAGCTTCACTACGGGCACGGATGGGAAGTTCAGCTTCGTCGTTCCCGCGGGAACGTATCATCTTCGCGAAGTGCTCAAGAGCGGGTTTGCGATCACAACACCAGCCGGTGGGCTGTACACGTTGACGCTGGCAAGCGGGCAATCCGCGACGGGGAAGAATTTCGGGGATAAGTGAGCGACTGCTGAGTGATGCAACTCCGTACGCCGCTTGCGGCTTCGCGAGTTTTGTGCGCGACTTGGCTCGCGAAGCCGCAAGCGGCGCACACAGCAGAACTCACCCACCACAAACCCGTTCCCACATCCCCCGATACGCAGCTTCCATCTTCCTCACGAAAGCCCGCTCGTCGCGCAACGGAGAGTTCGTCATCCTCGCGCGAAGCTGCTGATGCAACTCTGCTCTTCGCGATGGATTCTGCGCCAGACGCTGCGCCAGTTGCACATACTGTTCTTCGCTCTGCGCGACAAGATCGCCCAGCCCGACGTTATTCAGCAAACTCACTCCAACGCGCGAGCGATGAGCGCTGCCGGCGAGCGTGATCATCGGCGTTCCCATCCAGAGCGTTTCGCAGGTGGTCGTGGTGCCGTGATAGGGATAAGTATCGAGGACAATGTCGATCTGGTTGTAGCGATTGAGATGATCGGCGCGGCTTGCATCCTGGCCCAGCAGCTCGATCCGATCCGCACTGATTCCATTTTCAGCGAACGCCGCGAGCAGCGGCCCGCTGACATCCGGCGCGGCGACCGATTTATTCTTGATGAGCATGCGTGAGCCGCCGACGGCAAGCAGCACGAGCGACCAGAGCCGCACGACCCACGGCGTAATCTTCATCATCGCCGAGAAGGAGCCAAAGGTGAGCGGGCGATCCTGCGCCCGGGCAAGCGAAGCCGGCGAATCGCCCGGCGGTCGATAGCAAAGGAAGCAATCGGCAATCCGCACAAGCTCCTCGGTATGCAGCTCATCGGTGACGCCCGGCGGATCGCACCACGCATCGGTGATGCGGTACTGCATCACCGAGCGCGGCAGGCCTGTGGTGTTCGGATATCCAAGGTACGTGACCTGCACGGGACACAGCCCGCGCGCGAAAAGCATCAGCCGATTGTCACCGGTGTGGCCGGCCAGATCGACCAGGATGTCGACCCGGTCTTCCTGAATGTGGCGGGCGAGTTGTGCGTCGCTGAGCCGCGCAACTTCCCGCCAGTTGTCCGATCCGACCTCCTCGCGAAATCTCGCCGTCACCTGATCGGTGCGGCGAGCATCGCAATAGACGATGGGCCAAACAGTGTCGCGATTGCGGCCCGCCAGCAGCGGCTCCAGAAAATAGCTGACCGGATGAGCGCGCAGATCGGGCGAAACATAGCCGACGCGCAGAAGACGTTGCGGGTTGGGATCGATCGGCCGGGCGGGCGCCGGCGGCATCAGCGGCGCGGCGTGGCGCGCGGCCCATGTCTTGTGCTCTTCAAAGAGCGATTGCTCATCGGTCTCGACCAGATTCAGCATCATCGGCAGGCTTCTGGCGAGAATGGCCGCGCCGGGCGCCGCGGCGATGGCGCGGCGCAACATGGCGATCCCCTCCTGCTGCGCGAATCGGTGACTCAACAGGCGAGCCAATGTCCCCAGCGCCAGCGGATGATCCGGATCGATCAACAGTGCTTGCCGCAGCGCCGCGACCGCCTCGGCGGGCCGGTCCTGGTCATCCAGCCAGCCCGCAAGAAATATCAGCGGGCGCGGAGATTTAGGATCGAGCGCGACGGCTCGCCGCGCCGTGGCTTCAGCTTCGCGTGCCATGCCCAGATGATCCAGACAATCGGCCAGGCCGATATGCCAGTCGGCGTTGGCCGGCCGCTGCGCGATCGCGCCCTGATATGCGACGGCGGCGGCGTGATGCTCGCCCGCGGCAAGCAACATCGCCGCCTGGCGGGCCAGATGCGCGGGTGAGTCAGAATCGAGCTGGAAGATCGCCTCGGAAACCGCCGCCGCTTCGTCGATCAGATTCTGCCGCGTGGCGCAGGTAAACAAGCTTTGCAGGGCCGGCAGAAGATCGGGGAATTCCTGCGCGGCCCTGCGAAAATTCCCCAGCGCTTCGTCGTCGCGCCCCAGGCGCTGGGCGGCCGTGCCCCGCGCATGCCACACGCGGCCATCACCGGGGTCAATGGCAAGCGATCGATCGTACGCCTCGATGGCCTGCTCATGTTTTCCCATCGCGCGCAGCGTCTCGCCGAGATTGAATGGAAAGCGTGCGTCCAGCGGATCGGCGGCAATCGCAGCACGAATCGATCGCTCAGAATCTTCCAAACGCCCCAGCTGGCGCTCAACGACGCCGAGCAGGTTAAGGGCGTTCGGCTGCGCGGGATTGGTTGCGAGGGACTGAAGGTAGTAAGAGCGGGCGTCGTCGAGACGGCCTTGCTGGTGAAATTGGATGGCGTGAGCCAGGGAGTCTTCGAAAGTCATGACAAGCAGCACACGATAACGTCGAAGCGTGGGGAAGTCTCTTGCACCTTTTCTCCCTCCCCCGGAGTACCCAACATTTTTGCATGGACAGTCTGCTCAAGTTGCCGTCTGCAATTCCCACTCAGAACTCGAGACAACCGTCATGCTGAGGTACTCCGAAGCATCTGGCCCACTCGCGCGAACGGGCCAGATGCTTCGGAGTACCTCAGCATGACGATCACTGCCGGCCTATGGACTACTGAAAAATGCGGCGTGCAGTGCCCGCCGTTTTCGTGCTTCGCGGGTGCGCCGACGGCACGTGACCACTCAGCATGAGAATGCGTGAGGGTAGTAGACAAAAATCCAGCAACCGCAGTCTCCCCAGATAAGGAGTGAGTCCGGCGCAGATGCAAAATGTTCGATTACCTGAGGAGGGGACAAGGACAAATCACTTCGACAAGATCGCTATGAAGTCGCATTGCACGCGGCGGTCCACATCGCTCGATACGCTCCTTCCAAATCGCGCGTGAACGTTGCTCCATCCATCAAAGCTGACGCTTGCATGCGCAGGCGCAATTCTCTGCGTAGCTTCTGTAATTGATCCATGTCTCCCGCGAGACTAGCCGCCAGCTCAACGTATTGCTCCGGCGTTTTCGCGATAAATTGCGGGAGGCCCAGGCTGTTGAGCAGACTCACTCCGACGCGGGCGCGGTGGACATCGCCGGCGAGGGTGATGACCGGGACGCCCATCCATGTTGCTTCGCAAGTGGTGGTTGTGCCGTGATAGGGGAAGGTATCCAGCGCGATATCGACCTCGCGGTAGCGATCCAGATGACTCAGGTGCGACATCTCCGGCGGCGCGAGAACCAGGCGGCCGGCATCGATGCCGCAGCGGCCGAAGCATTCGCGAATGCCGGCGTCGTCCAGCGCCTTGTTCTTCAGCAGCAATCGCGAGCCCGGGACGCGCTCGAGAATCTGCTTCCACAAGCAAAGCATCTTTCGCGTGATCTTGGCGGCATTATTGAACGAGCCGAATGTGATGAATCCCTTCACAAGAAAAGGCGGCGGCGCCGGCCGCGGCGCATCATGCGACGGCGCATAGCAAAGGAATGTTCGTGGCATTCGCAACAATCGCTCTGTATGTAGCCCATCGGCGTCGCCGGGCGGATCGCAGTGGGCGTCGGTGATTCGCCAACCGACGATCGACGACGGCAGTCCGGTGGTATTTGGATATCCCAGATACGTCACCTGAACGGGCGCCGGCTTGCGCGCCAGGACGAGCAGGCGATTACCGCAGGTATGGCCGGCCAGATCCAGCAGGATGTCGATCCGATTCTCGCGAATGCAGCGCGCCAACGCACAATCGTCGAGCGTCTGAACATTGTGCCACTCCTGCGGGCCGATAAATCCACGCAGCCGATGGGTCATGTCATCGGGGCGGGCAGTGTCGCAGAACACGATCGGCTGAAAGTCGCGGCGGTTGTGCCCCGCCAGGATTGGCTCGATGAAATGCGCGACCGGATGCTCGATGAAATCCGCCGAGAGATATCCGATGCGCAGCGGGCGATCGATCTTCGGATCGTCCGGCCGCGCGTCGTGACATTGCGGGGCAAACTTCGTCGCGTGCTTGGCGGCCCAGGCGCGGTGCTCGGCGGCGATTTTTTTGGGGCAAATGCCGTCGGCGTAATTCATCGCCGCCAGCAGCATGCCATGCGGCGCGGCAAAAGCTGGCTGCAGCGCCACGGCCTGCTGCAATAACTCCAGCGATTTCTCGTGCTCCAGTTGTTGCTGCAGCAGGATCGCCAGATTCGCGCGGGCGCGCGGATCATCGGGGGCCAGTGCGATCGAGCGCTCGTAGTGCTGACGCGCCTCCCCAAGCCGCCCCTGCCGATCCAGCGACAAGGCCAGAGCATTGTGAGCGGGCACGAAGTTGGCATCGAGCGCGATCGCACGCCGCGCGCATTGCTCGGCTTCCACAAGTTTTCCCTGCGATTGCAGAATGGTTGCCATGCCAACGTGCGGCATCGCCCATTGCGGCCAGAGCGCCGCCGCCTGCTGATTTTCCGCCATGGCCGCTTGGCAATCATGAAGCTCGGTCAGCGCGGCGGCGAGCTGCGCGTGCAGCGGCGCGCGATTCGGATCGATCGCCAGCCCCTTACGACAGGCGTCCGCCGCCTTCGCATGCTCATCGCGGCGATAGTAGGCGTTGGCCAGGCTTTCATACGCGTGCGCCAGTCGCGGATTGAGCGCGATGGCCCGCTCGAACTCATGGAGCGCCTCGTCATCGCGCTTGAGCCTTTCCAGCGCCAGGCCCAGCGCATGATGCGCCATTCCCGATTTGGGATCGCGCTCCAGTGCCGCACGGTAGGCGTCAATCGCCTGCTCATGCTGGCCGGCGGCGCGGAGCGTTTCGCCGAGGTTGAAATGAAAACGCGAATCGTTGGGCGCGAGGGCAATCGCCTTGCGCGTCCACTCGATCGCCTGCGCGTGGTTCCCCGATTGCCGCGCGGCGAATCCCAGAAGATTCATCGCATCCGGCTGATTCGGGTCCGTCTGAAGAATTTGCAGATAGAGACTCCGCGCCTCTTCCAGACGGCCGGCCTGATGATGTTTCATCGCCACTTCGAGCGATTGCGGGACGGTCATGAGTTGCGAGCCCTGACTTGATCACCGTTACAGAAACCGTGGTGCAAGATCTTCATCGACCGCTGCGCACGATTGCTGAAACGTGAAGACGTGAAACGTGACAGGGATGAATTTATCACATTTGCCAACGGGTGGCAAAACCTGAATTTTATCGGCGGCGAAGCTTCTGCAGAATCCTTGTGTGGTAAATCTCTGGTGGGGTTTGGCTTTTTCTTTAGCGGGCTAAATCGGACGGTGAATGGACCGGCTGCGAAGTCGGTGCGCGGAAAATCCGCGGCAGCCTTGCTCCGCAATTGGGACAGAACTCATCGTAGATCGATACATCCGCGCCGCATTCGGGGCAGATACGCCGCTCGGCGATAGTGCCAGACTTGGGCGCGTTCGCCGGCGCAGTGCCGATCGGCTGGCCCATCGGCGGAACCGTCGCGGGCAGCGACGCGGGCACCGCCGCCTGCGCCTGCAGCAGCGTATCCACCTGCGGCAGCATCAGCCGAATCTCTTCATCCAGAAGCGTGCGAACCAGTGTCTGCGCCTCATTCTGATTCAGTGCGAGCTGTGCGCCGGGCGAAATATCCTTATCAGTAGCATCGATGCCCATCGTCGCGGCATCTGCCGTGCGCTGATACGAGCGCGGCAGATCGATGCGCGGCGCGCCTGTCGCCGGATCGACGAAGCGGATATCGACGTTCGCCGTCACGCTGATCGTGACGCGGTGGTTTTTGTCCTTTCCCATGCCCATCGTCTGCTGAATTTTGGACATGCCAAACGTCGCCGCCGGATCGTCGGCGGCGGCGCTGAGGTTGAGAATGCGGCCGATGACGACATAGCTGACGCCCGGCAGCTTTGCCGGATGAGTCCATTCCCCGGGCTCCAGCACATCCAGAAGATTCTGCTCGCGCAGCATCTGAGCGAGGCGAATGCGCTCGATGAGATTGAAGCGCGCGGTGCCATCCAGCAATTTCAGCATCTCGTCCGCGGATGCATCGGCCAGATCAACGCCCTTGGCAAATCCCTTGTCGAGCGTGACGTAAAACGGCGCCACCGCCACGCGTGGCCGCGGCACGCCGACAGGCGGCGCGGGATAATGCCCGACTTCCTGCGGACCCTCCTTCGGCGGCGGATTGCTGGCAATGATGCATCCGCTATCAAGCAGCGGCAGCAAGAGGAGCATCGTCAAAGCCGCGCCGCGGATCCAACGCGTTTTCCCGACGACCGCCCGCTTGTCACCTCCCCCGGTATTCCGGGGGAGGGTTAGGGAGGGGGTTCGCGCAAGCGGCGCACCTTCTACACAACCCCCTCCCCAGCCCTCCCCCGGAGTACCGGAGGAGGGAGAATAGAGGCCGGGAGCGGTGCTTCGCACCTTCGCGGATCGTCCAAAATTCCTCATGCTTCGCTGAACCTTGCTAATGTATCAATTCCTTGAGATGCATCACCGGCCGCGTCAGAAACGGCGCCATGGTGGCGTGCACGAGCGGCTGATTGATCGTTCCGCCGACGTCCACATCGTACCAGATGATGCGGGTGACATTGTTCAACGCCTTCTGGATTCCGCCGACGACCTGGGCGGCGGGCGTATCGCCGCCGGCGTTTTGCTGCCAGTCGCCGCCTACCAGTGCCGTCACTTTATGAAAGTCAACGGTCCCGTCGAAACCGACGGTGCCCGTCCCTTCCACGCCTAGCGCCGGGGCGGAGATCAATGCACGATCGACATATATCTTATTGTCAGCCACATGAAACTGCGCGCCGGCATCGCTCACCACGCCCGCCTGCGGGGAGTTCACCTTCGCCGCGATTTCCTTCAGCACTGGGACTTCAAACAGGCCCGCCTGATGAATCTCAAAAGTGCCGCTGCCTTTGATTTGATCGAGCACGGAGCCGAATAAGGGAATCGTGCCGTTGCACTGCACCTTGAGCTGAGCGCGGCCGGAGATGAGGGCGGGCGGATGCCCGGGTGTCCCCATGCGCACCGCGACTTCGCGCAGATCGAGCCCCGTCCCGCTGAGTTGCAAGTTGTAGGCGGGCGTTTTGCCGGTATCGATGATGCCGGAGCCGCTCAGGCGTCCGCCGACTGCGTCGGCCTCGAAGCTGTTGATGCCGATGGCGCTGGGCGTCAGCCGAAGCTGGCTGACGACGTTGTAAACCGGAATGCGGCGATCGATCAGCGAAACCTTGCCGCGCCGAGTTTGCAGTTGAATGTCGTAATCGAGCTTTGTTTTGTCGTTGACGCTCTCGGTCGAAAAGTTGCCGGTGAAAAAATATACACCGCTCGGATCGTAGCGATCGATGTACTCGGCGATCTCGGGTGGGTAGCCGCCGTGCTTGGCGCCAAAGGTGATCGCGCCGCCGGCCTGTTCGATCGAGAATTTTCGCGGCAGCTCGGTCAGGTTCAGATGCGCTTCGCGGATGAAGACAAAATCGTCGCCACAATTGGCCCGAAATTGCTTGAGGATAACCGAGCCTTTCTCGAGGCTGATGGTGGTGTCCGCAAAGCGATCCAGCGGGGACTTCATCGTCGGCGGCTGGATGGTCAGGTCATTGGGCTTCAGATGAAGATCGGCGTGATAAAGTTTGGCGTCGGCCGAAGCCAGCGGGCCGGAGGCATCGACCTCCAGCTCGACCGTTCCATGAACATTCCATTGCGCCAACAGTTCTCGCAGATTTTCCGGAAGCGTCAGACGATTGGAGCCGGTCGCCAGATGCATCGCCGGCAAATGCGCGGTCCAGAATCCGTTGGCCAGATCGAGCGATGCCGGCGCGTTTTCCAGATGGACTGACGCGTCCCCCGCCGCCGCGCTCAGCGCCACAATCCGCAGGTTTTGATGAAGGATATCGGTGGGCGCATCGGCGGAGATCAGTGCAGTGACGTTCTCCAGACGAGCGGGCCGCTCGCCGATGCTGAGTTGGCCGTTCTTCAGGTCGATCGTTCCCTTCACGCGCGTATTCTGGGCGTGAAGCAGCGGGACCGATCCGCTGGCGTGAATCGCCAGTTCCCCCACCACATCCAGGCTTCGCAGGGGTTGCTGAGCAATTGCCGGCAGCGCGCTCTTCTGCCGCGCCGGACCGCCGGCCACGAGCGTGGCGTTGCACGATTCGACATCGAGCGAGTACGCATCAAAATCAGCAGTTCCTTTTGACCGGATCTTTCCATCGGCAGCGCCGTCTGCCGAAATCGTAAATGCGTAGGGAGCGACGGCACTGCCCGGATGATCGAGCGACAACTCCACCTTGGAGAATTCCATCGGCAGCGAAGTCGCATCCGTCTGATCATCCAAAATGAACTCGCCGCCGCTGGAGGCGAAGTGTTGGATGACCGCCAATTCCGAAAGCTTGGGAAGCGGCTTATCGGACGGCGGCGTCGGTCGAACGCCGACGATTCCATCTTTTGTCAGGATCAGGTGAATGCTGGGCCTATCGATCGTCGCACTCTGCACCCAGACCGGCCCCTTGCCCAGCGGCGAGCGCGCCAATTGCAACGTGAGCCGCGGCACGCGAAACATCTCGATCGAATCGCCGCCGGGCGCTTTGGTGATAAACGATGCGTCTGAAACGTCTATCGTCCACGGCCAGGAAAATGAGATCGTCCCGATCCGCAATTCTCCGATCAGGTTTTCGGCAAGGATGCCCGCAAGCTGGCGGCGAATCACCACCTTCAACACCGGCGGCGCAATAACCGCCGCCAGCAATAATCCGATCAGCAAACTGAGGATAACCAGGCGAAGCCGCCGGCGCGGACGCTTTGTCGGCGCAGATGATGCCAAGTCGGCGGTCTGATCGCGCGGCTCCAATCTTTCAGATCGGACGCGCTCAAACCCCGGCTCAATAGAGCGGCCATCATCCAGCGGGCGAATCATCGCGATTCCTCAAATGACGTGCGCGTTCGGGAATCGGGGAGTATAACGGAATGAGTACGCAGAGGGAATAAGTAGCTAGCAGTAGTCAGAAGGCAGTAGGCAGAGAGGGCCGTGCCGCGCCGCCGCACCTGCGGACACGAATGCATTACTCCCTCTCCCCTGTACTCAGGGGAGAGGGCTGGGGTGAGGGGACGAACGCGTCGATCTTGCGAACCGCGCCATTTGCAATCCGCTGTCCCCTCACCCTGCCCTCTCCCCTGAGTACAGGGGAGAGGGTTCTGCCCCACGCTGTGCCCTGGCAACATTCAAGAGCTGCCCCGAAGTGAACCCGGGTTCCCGGCCGCAATGCAAAAAGCAGCAGGCAGAAGTCAAACTGGCCGTGATTGCACGGGCCTGACTTCTGCCTGCTGCCTTCTTATTCGCTCTGACTACTTGTTTCCTCTGACTACTCATTCTCCAACTGAGCCAGCTTCGCCTTCGCCTCGGTCATCTCCGGATCCAGCTCCAGCGCCGCCTGATATTCGGCCTTGGCCAGCTCCGGGCGGCGTTGCAGCTCGTAGATCCCCGCAAGATCGTAATGAACCTCGGCAGGGCTGAGCACGGCCTGGAGCTGCAAAACTCCTTCATTGACCCGATTGTGGCGGGCCAGCATCAGGCCGAAGTTGACGCGGCAGGCTTCGTTCTTCGAATCCGCCGTGATCCCGCGACGATAGTCCGCCTCGGCGGCGGCGGGGTTGCCCGCTAGCTCCTCGCAATAGGCGAGATTGCTATACGCCTCGGCGGAGCTGTCCGTCGCCTTCACGTATTGCTTCCAGACGATGATCGCCTGCGGATACTTCTTCTCCATCGCCAGCATGCAGCCGAGGCGATAGAGCGCATCCTTATGATTCGGATTGTCGCGCAGCGCCCGGCGGTAATCGACCTCCGCCTTGTCATACTGCTGACGGCTCTCGGCGAGCTGGCCGGCGGCGAAGTATGTGTTGGTGGCGATCGGAGGATCTTTCACCGTCTCAAACTCGCTGGGATTCGGCCGGGCCGTCTGCGGGCCGTTCTTGGCGCAACCGGCCAGCGACATGGCAATAAGGACGGTGGTGTAGAGAATCGTGTTCTTCATGTTCGACGTACCCTTCCGGCGATCCGCGCGAGTCCGCCATGGACCCAACGCTGCCATCTGTATCGGCCGGGGGATGTGGGAGGGTAATTGGATTTGTTTGATGCGTGATGCCCGATAACCTTGTGGAGGGTTCAGGGTTCAGGGTTCAGGGTTCGGGATTCGGGATTCGGGGTTCAGGGTTCAGGGTTCAGGAAGGAAAGAGTTGCAGCGCTCGCGACAGAATTTACCCTCGCTCTCCGAAGCCCTGAACCCTGAACCCTGAACCCTCCTGAACCCTGAACCCCGAACCCTGAACCCTCCTGAACCCCGAACCCTGAACCCTCCTCCAACGAACAACAAACAAACGTGTCTAAAGTATCACCCAACATGATTCAGGAGAACCAAATGCGTAAATTGAGTTGGATTGTCGGAGCCGCTTTATCTGCGGCCCTGGGGACCGCCGCCATGGCGGATATCACCGGAAAAGTAACGCTTAACGGCAAGGTTGCCGACGCGGATACCGCGGAAATCACTGCCATCAAGGCCAACGCCGAATGCGCGAAGATGCACAAGGATCCGGTCTTCATGGAAACGGTTGTGACCGGCAATAAGGATGAGCTGGCCAATGTGATCGTCTCGATCAAGACGCCGCAGGGAAAAGAGCTGAAGGGTGGAAAGCCGCCGCAGGCAGTGTTGGATCAAAAAGGATGCGTCTATGTGCCACACGTGGTTGCGGTTCAGGTCGGCCAGCCGATCGTGACCAAGAACAGTGACGCGACTTTGCACAATGTTCACACGTTGCCGCTGGATAACAACGCCGTCAACAAGGGGATGCCGGGCGGGGCTTCGCCGATCAACCTTGGGCCGTTTCCGACTGTCGAAACGTTCAAAGTAAAGTGCGACGTGCATCCGTGGATGGTGGCGTGGATTCGCGTGCTCGATAACCCGTTTTATGCCGTCACCGACGATCAGAACGGCGCGTACAAGATCGACACGACCGGCCTTCCCGATGGCGACTACGAGCTGGTCTTCTGGCACGAAAAGTTCGGCGAGCAAACCCAGAAGATTAGTGTAAAGGGCGGCAAGGCCGAGGCGAACGCCGTCTTCAACACCGCAAAGAAGGCCGAGGCCCCCGCCGGCGGCATCAAGGAAACCAAAGTCGCCGCCCTCATGACCGACTCTGCACAAAAGTGCGAAGATGGATCCTGCTGCGAAGTGCCAAGCAAGGCCGCCGCGCTGTTGACCGCCGCCAAGGCCAAGTAACCCATTGACGGGCCAGATCAATTCCATAAGGTACACGTCAGTTGCAACTGGTGGGG